>JAPZRK010000078.1 GCA_027531445.1 Leptospira sp. | reverse complement strand
TCGATCCCCTTCAAGTGTTACGAGTGTTGGTTGCATTCAAAGATGAATTCGCATGAATCTCTGAATAGTACAAGAACAAAATAATCTAACTGTTGCTAAATATATTTATTATATTAACTATATTGAATATAATTTACAAACTAAATTCATCTCTATGGAATATTTTTATAAATCCAGGAGAGAATGGTGCGACTCCATAAACATTATGAGGATAAGTAGGATCAAAAGGAATCCAATTGATGGAATCTTTCTTCTTATACTCGATATAGATATGATGAGGATTTTCATTCCTTCCCACAACTAACACTCTATAGTCAAAGAATTCTTTTCCTCCGGTGATCTTTGACATATAGTTTCTCAGCATGAAGTACGCCAAAGAGAGAACGGTTCTATCATCGCAATCGAAAGGATGTCCCGTTCCGGAAAGTACTAAAGAGATCTTTGGACGATTTACAAACTCGATGCCCGGAGGATCCTTAACGTATTGTTGTGCCTGAATGTATTTGAAAAACTCTTCTGGATCCATAGATGCAAGTTTGACAAGAAGAGAATCAAATTCTAATAGATCCTTAAAGTAAGTCTCTGCCAATCGAAAGACTTGCTTTACAGTATCTACGTAAGATGTTAAAGGTTTGGTTGTGATTTTTGTATCCATGTCCTAGTGTGAGAACATGGATCAAAGGTTTGTCAAGAGTTAATCGTGTTTGTTTAGGTGCTCATCGAGGAGGAGTATCCCACCAAGACCACAGAGAAGAAGCACAAGAGAAAGAATTTCACTCGGTGTCATTTTCTTTTTAACCTACAATATAAGATTTCTGCACCACAAATAAAGATAAGCAGAAAAACAAAAACGGCTATAAGCCAAGTAAAGAAAATCATTGCCTCAACTAGTTTTGGACTATCAGCAATCACTTTTAAAAATATGTTTGATTCTTCACAATTCATGGCTAAACACCTTCCTTAGTTTGTTGCTTATTGATTACATTGATCTTCTCTAAAAGGCTTTTTACAACTTTTGTCTCATGTCCAAGTGTTACCATTGCCTTAAAGTGATCTCCAATCTCCGAAAGAGAATCACCTTCTTCCTTTTCTTCAGAAAGATTTTTGATTCTATTTTCATACTTTTCTTCAGAAAGAATTTTGATTTTATTTTCATACTCCTCTTTCATGGAGTTAAGTTTCTTTAGCTGAGTCTCGTAAATACCTCTTAAACCAAGAGCAGTAAAATACAATTCAGCCGGATTTAGATCTAGATTCATGCGAATAACCCTGGTTGTTTGATGTTCTGTAAAATAGTGACTCTTTTTGATTTTAACTTTTCAAACTCAGTTTGATAGAAGTTTAATTCACAAATCTGAGAAGAGATCTTCTCTTGAAAGACTTCCATTTGGGAATCTATCTTTTCTAATTCCTTTGCCCAATACGGTTTTAAGTCGACTGACTCCATGTAGGCTCTTGCTACTGATTCCGGTGTATGTTTACTCTCTGCGCTCATCCTATGCCCCTTCTTTCGGCAATACCATTCCATCATAGTCCTTACAAAGCTCAGTGAGCCTTCTCAATGAAATCTTTCTAGTGGCTCCTAGCTGTTTAAGTTTCATCCTAATCATTTTCATTTGATGTTCTAGAGATGCCGATTCTAAATCTGAAAAGACAATCTCGGCTCTCAGTCTCTCGATTTGTTGTTCTTTAAGATCAATATGAAAGTTTTTTGGATACTTGTCCATCATGGCTTAAACTCCTTTATGATGACTTTGAAGGTTTGTCCGATTAACTCTTTATAGTATGAATACTTCTCCGGTGTGTATCTTCGGAGTGTTGGGAATAATGCCCACCATCCAGACTTTTGAAACAAAAGCATAATATACTCACCGAACTCCGGCAAAGGATACTTGCCTCCTTCATAATATGTATCAAAATTTTTGAACATCGGAGGAAGGTCTTCTAAGTCAACACGTATGACCGCAAGCAAGTGAGCTTCTTCCACATAACCACCAAGTGTCTTTAGTTTAAAGTAGTGGTGAGAGAATTTGATTTCCGGTTGTGTTGTGTTCATAGAAGATTCCTAAGAATTTACTTTTGCATTTTTGCAAAGCTGTAACCGGCGAACCAAACACTTGTGTAAGATAAGATCATAATAATTCCTTCCATATTTGTAACTGTGCATTGTTCCATATTCTTAATTCTCCTTATGTTTTATTTAGCACGAAATCTACGCCTTGAAGAAAAATGCACCTCTTGTAGTAATCAATATCATCTAACACTTGATCACGGTCTCCAGGAAAAAGAGACCATGCCTTTTTCTCGGCCTCTTCCTTTATTGATTGTTTAACTTCCTCTATCTTTTCCATATCCTCAATTCTCCTTTTAGTCTAAAAATCCTGAAATGATGTCATAGATGTCATCTTGTCATTGCTCGCATTTTACTAGAAACGTCCGACTGCTTGAAGTTCGATGGTATTCAAATTTCATTTTTGCTAGACCGCGACCAATCCAGCGAGTATCCATCTTGAATCCAGGATGTTTCTCTTGGATGAAAAGGAAAATCTCAGTAGCACTCATCCACTTATGATTCTTATTCTTTTTATCATAGTCTTCTTGGTTAAGTGGTCGGAAGTATTTCAGAATGATCTCATATTCATTGTTTGAGTATTCGTATTGGAGATTATTTTCTTGGATCTCTTTTTGTTCGTTCGCTGTCCAATGGATTTGGTTCCATCGAATGTTCTTGTATAAATGAAAGACTTGTGCCCAAAATCTCTCCATAGGAATTTTTTGAAACTTGTCTATCTGGATAGGTTCTGCAAGTGAAAAGATGATAAACCTTCGGTTCCCGGTATCATCCACCAAAAACTCTACCTTGTTACAAGCAGCGATGAAGTTTGTGATCCGGTTGAACCTTTGCTCATTGCGGGCATAGGCAGCCCGTTGGAAGGATCCTTTACTAGAAAGGAAGTCTCTTAGATCGGCGGCTTCTCTTTTGGAGGTGATCTTGTCGATTTCATCGAGAAACCAAATCCAAATCTTTGAAGCAGCTACGACCAAATCCTTAGAACGTAAGTCTTCCGGGATCCGAGAGTTATAGTAAGGTTTTAAAAGCTTCGGAATCAGACCATTGATGAAAGTAGACTTAAACCATCCCTGTCTTGATTGGATGATGAGACAATGTTCATTAGAAAAATCATTATCACTAAACAGAGAGTAAACGGATCTGATGCACCACTTTTCCAGGTAAGATCTAAAATCTAATTCATTCGAGACTTTGAGACAAGAGCATACTCGACCGATCCAATCTATTTTCTCATCCCATGGCTCAAGAGTATTGAAATAATCTTTGATTGGATGGTAAGTAGGAATGAAAGAGGATCCCAAAATAGAAAGCAAAGTATCTTTAGAAGTATACTTATATTCTTTCAATCTTCGGATATTGAGATAGAGATCCGAAAAATCTCTATCGCTCCAAGTGATGTAATTCTTTGCTCCCTTCGGCTTGTGCTCTAAATTCAGGAAGACTTCATTGAATCTTATATCTACATTCTCTTTGATATAAGATTCGAGTTTGTGCACCTCTCCATCATAGTCAATCTTGTCGGATTGTTTGACGGGCTTGGTTGTATCTATCTTCTCTAGAACAATTAGTTCAACCTTTCTCTTGCCTACTGAATTTGCTACGGCAAGATCCAATTGATCAAAGTATTTATTCTCAATATGCTTCTTTACAGTGAGCGCACTGGATCCATCCAATCCGAAGACGATTCTGGAATCATTCATTTTCACGACTGTCATTTTCTTAAAAAAGCTATCGTAGTATTTTGCTGGAATGTTCTTTTGAAGTTCCTTTTGGACTGACTCAATCATTAGAATTTCACTCCATTCTTTTTGAAATCTTCTTTCATATCCCTGAATCTTTTATTCAAACAAAAGCGACAAAGTCCAAATTGATATAACTTTGATTCGCCTCCGCACAAAGTGCAGATGGTATCTATTAAATTGTTAGCTGGTATGAGAATAGGTTCTTTTAACTTATGATTTGAGAGACTGGACATTTTTTCCTCTTTATGCTATTTTCTTGAAATTTTTTAGGACTGCATCTTTTGTGAGATCGGAATGGAGATAGGTTCGTGCGAGTATGTCCGGACTGTTTCCCATGAATTCGGATACTGCCCCCAAATCGTTTCCATCTTTGATCTGATTGGTGGCGAACGTATGCCGAAATAGATACGGGTAGACTCTTCGGTGAAGGAGGTTCTTTCCGATCTTATAGATAATTTTCTCGATTGCATTCACGGAAAGCGGCTCACCTGTCACAGATTCAAAAAGATGAGATGATCCGGAAAAGACGGAAAGAATCTGATCATATAAGGAATCTGGAATCAGTATAAACCGGATTCGCTCTTGCTTGCCGTTGATCCGGATCTCCACAAAGCCGTCCTTGAGCCTCTTACAGTCCTTCAGTTTGATCCTGGTGATCTCACCCGGCCTAATGCCTGTAGTCCATAGGAAAAGGCTTAAAACGCGCGTTCTATTGCTTGTGTGCTTGATGATTTGGGACATCTCATCTAAGCTAACAAGATCGGATTCTCTGAGACGGTTATTTGCTGACTTTAGTTTAATCGAATCTTTGATTATTTTATGCAACAATTCCGGAAAACCGTCAAAGTCTGGATCTCCTACTGTCGATAATTTAACAGCAAGCAATAAGGCGAATTTGTCAGCTTTAAGCGTCTTAGTGGAGATCCCTGATCTTCTACGTTCCAAGAGGAAGTTTACGACCGTTTCGGGATCTATGGTTTTTGTGTTAGCTGTCTTGAAATAGAATTGGACTCGGTTTCTATCTCTTTTGTTTAGAAGGGTAAACTTAACTTTACTTAATGAGATTTTTCTTTTCATGTGTTATATTATCGTATAACACTGAAATGTAAATAAATGCTTGTTAGTTTATATTCTCAGGAAGGCTGAGGAATTCAAGTCCCTCCGCCCGCATAAAGCATCACTTTTCCCCACAATCGATGCATCTCCGCTCTCTCCAAAACCCGTAAAAAGCAACCTAGCCAATCCTTCCTCGAACCTCAGATTGCCATAAAAGCTAATTTCACTCAGATACGCTTGGCTCCACTTGGGAGATATATAGCCATAAGATCGGAAGGAGCCTTTGAGTAAGTTATTACGACCTTCAGCAATGTTACTAGTCACACCTTCCTTGCTTACCCATCGTTCTCTACTCAAGTTGTATCTTGGATTCTTGCTCTTCTTACTGTGGTTCACCATCTTATGGTTCTTACGATCCCAGATGAACTTGTAACCTTCATCAGTAAAGAGAGGTGTATTGCGTGGTATGGTCTTGTCTAGATCAGAGGTGAGATACTCTTGTCGTGTCAGCGGTATGCTCTTATAAAAGGAATGTCTACCTTTGATGCCAATCGTATGCACCATCACACCTTTCTGCTCACCACCAAGTTTGTTCGAGAGATAGATACTCGATGATCCAGTTCTAAACCGTCTCGATCTGTATTTGTTGGCTTTGAGTGATGAGGAATACAACACGACTACATCGGCACTAGCTACAGATTTACCCTTTAAAATCGGTCGTAAGTCCTCGTTATTCGGAAGTGTGAATGGAGCATCATCATACTCCTTCCTTAGCTCGTTATATACCTTGGTTCTTATCTTCTCATTCATCATGGAGGTCAGAGCTTGGAGGCGTCTCTTAAGGTAATAAGCTGATTTGTATGGAAGGTTTAGCTTCTTTGCTATCTCTGCTGATGTGACAACCTTCGGATATTGCAGAATTGCATCGTGTAATATATATGATATATATCCAAGTGGCAGTTTGCATCCTGCGAATGGAGTCTTGCTTGTTATAGAGACTTGCTTGTGACAGTTGCTACACCTTGCCGAGGTAGGTCTCTTCTTTAACTTGTGGAATACTAGATTTGGCTTCTCACAATCACAGTTCTTTCCATAGAGCTGAGATAGGATGGAGAGTGTAAGGTTTGCATAATGTCTTTCTATAGTTGGATTCTTAAGAGGACTTATGTGGAGGTGTTTGTAGAAGTTAGTCTGGATGCGGGCGGGGTTGTCATCACCAATCGAGATGTTTGGCGGTTTCGCAGATGGGTTGGTACTCGCCTTCGGTGTGGGGATTGGTGATGAGAATCCCGCCCGCAAAGAATCCTCCTTTTCACACAACCAAACATACCTACTATACAAAACCTGAGGGACTTGAACGGGAACCCGAGCGAGAATTGAGCGACCCATAGGAAGCGAAATTATCGCAACGAAGCCATGGATGGCTGAGGTCGAGGGAAACGTCAGCATTCAACCGACGCTCATATTTGATTTTGGCTTCGTCGCCGGCACACCACCTAAAGACAGTGCAGTTGAGCTCGCCTTGGAAAATGAAGTGATACGTATGGCGCCATTTTTGCGTATTTTGCGTGTTAACTCGCATCTGGAACCTCAGGTGGGTCAAAAGATATAGCTTTCGCAGCCGGAAATAAAGTTGCCACTTTCGCCGACTGGCTTTCTATCATTTAAATTATGTCAAATATAGTACACAAAAATTCTGGATTTGGGAACCGGATCTTAAAAAAACTTTTACCTATTTCCAATGCGTTAAAGTAACCTATCCGATACCTTTAAATTTAATTGTATTTTGTTATTCATTGTATCATTAATCCTTAATATTTCAATTGACATTCCCGTATAACAAATACTGATGTAGAATTATGAGGTTAAGGCTAAACATATTTTTGTTTATCTTCGTTAGTATAAATTGCGTTAGCACTGAGTCGCATTACTCACCAGATGGTAAATTAATTAATACGATTAAATGTCCATCCAAAAATCGTTGTTTTAAGAAAGCGACCGAAATTTGCAATGGTACTTATCAAGTTTTAGATAACTACAGCAAAGGCGGGACAGCTTTAGGAGATTGGGATTCCGGTAACATGGTATGGTATATTATGGATATTCGCTGTGGATCGTCCGACGGTATTGAACCTACCTTTCCGTTTAGGGGGAGACCGATTAGCTCAAAAATAGAGAATTTCGGTCCAAATCCTGATCCAATGGATGCGATGAAATTTAGATTACCAACGGATACTCCCAAGAAAATTGATTACAATTGTGTTGATCGATGTACAGACAGAGGAGATAGTAGTCAATTTTGTCGATCAAAGTGTTCCTATTAAAAACTTTAATTTATCCTTACGTATAGTCCATGCAAATCTTTAATTGTTATTTCATCGTTTTCTTGTTCTCTCATCCAAAAAAAAGCAAACTCGCTTATGATTCAGTTATTTAATCAATCTATTACAATTAACTCAAGTTTTTCGATATTATCATTCAAAGAAATTGATATCTTTAACTTTGATCAATAGACTTCGCTCATGATCTATTACTTATTTTAAATACTCAATCCGCTTACATTTTTTTTTGTAAATTGAAAATAGACTCAACTATTCACAAGAAAATTGTCAAAAAAACGAAAAGCAATAATCTCATCTATTGAATCGATTTAAATAGACATTGAATTACATTTTAGTAAAACCGTGTATGGTATCCAGTAAGTTTCTAAAAATATCCTCAGAGTAAATTTTTTTTTACCAAGTCTGTATTTCTTTGCTGCTAACTTTCAATGCGATCAAGTGAGATTGAAAACAATAGGTTATGATAATTTTTTTCTCGAAAGCACATCAGTCCCAACATAAACCATTCATCCTTGAATCATTGTCTTCTACCAGATGAGTTCCCTTACACTTAGGACAATGCCAAGGTATTCTGTTACCTACACCATCAAACAGTTTCACCCCATTCTCTTTTATTTCCATGTCTACTCTTATCAAAGGTTTCTTACATTTTGTACATTTATATTTGGGAGTATAATTGCCTTCCTTAGAAAAAGTCAAAATATTGACGAAAAACCTATCGTAAATCCAATTGCAACTAGAACAAATATAAGATGAATGTTCATATTCGGTTAGTAAACCATGATGATTCAATATATTTGCGATTTCATTTTTGATAGATTTACTTCGTATTAAATTCGTTGTTCCTTTAGGATCACTTAATGCTTCATTTATTCTATCCGGAGCATATAACATACCAATTCCAAGTGTTCCTTCCCATGAAGCATTACACGTATTACATTTTACACCAAAACCTGATCCCACTTGTGACCACCTCTCTTAATTTTTGCAGTATAACATGGAGGGTAGACAAAAATCAGAAATGTTCATTTCATAAAAATGCCTCGCTTTGGATTAATTTGTCCTAGGTGATTGCTATCATCTAAATCTAACGAGGCACTTATGAAACTTAAAAATCCTACCAAATTCAATTATGATATCACAAACGAGGATGCTCCGGATCTCTACATTTATACATTTGATCTAGAAATATTGGAGAAACAATCTTCCTATTATAGCGAATCTGTATGGGACAATATAAAATTAGCGCTAATGGAGTTTATTCCTAGTGAACGGACAGATTTTGTAATCTACTGTGGAGACGAATTTTATGATGGTCTTCCCGTCTCCTACCAAATTGGTATTTTAGGAAACATCAAAACCACCTTACATAAAAGTTTGATGCGCGAATTTAAAAAAAATGATGCATTTATGGAATTCTATATCATGGATTCTGAGTGGTTAATGGCAAAGTATAGATTTTATAAAGAAAAAGTATTTGTTTACAATAACGATGAAGGTAAATCGTTTTATGATCATACGATTGGCAGTATGGTATTTCCGAGATATTTATTTCATGAAAACTATATGAAATATCTTGGAATTAAGTAGTATGAAATTGAATCTGCCAACACCGCCTTATCTAAAGAAGACGATTCTGTTGTCCTTCGTGCAGTAGCCTTTCTTCTTTGCGTATATGTCGCAGATCCTCAGTTCACATTCCATATTTAATAGTTTGCGTTGCTCTTCTTTGGTGTAGGAAACCCATACGTGTTTGTTGTGCCTCAAACACCCTAAGTCAACCTTTAGTCCCCTCTGAAAAGCATTGTCAAAAAAATTTTTATCATACACTTCAACTACTTTTATCCAAGACTCTCTTGAGTTTTCCTTAATTTTTGGGTTTGTCCTTAGAACATACGCTTCTGCTTCAAACAAAAGAGCGTCCTCACCGTCGCTTCCATTTAGCGAAGACATCGCAATAAGACTACTCATGAATATTATTTTTATAAGATTTACTTTCATATCCTCTCCTCTTTGCCCGATTGATTCCCATTCTACAACAGAGCCCGGACAAATTTCGAAGGATTTGAGAAAAAAAATGGAATCAATTGAAAATTTATAAACATTCCCCCCAATATCAAGTATACTTACAAATTGGTAATATACTTACCCTTGTGATTATACATCCAAATCCTTTGCCAAATCTAGCTTAAATCCATTGACCAATTTTATAGAAGTAGGTGTAAGATTTCGCTATTAAGGGAGAATCTTATGTTCAATCAATTTAACTCAATCAAAACGCTAATCCTCTTTGTGTCTATTGTTGTACTCCATTGCGGAGTAGGAAACAAACCTATCGAGAATTTATCCTATGTCCATCCACACGGCGCAGAAGCAAAAGGAAAAATACTAATGGTGATCTCTAGCCCATCCGTATCCACACAAACTGGCTGGCCCATTGGCTTTTGGGCATCAGAACTCACACATCCATTGCGTGTGTTTCAAGAAGCAGGTTATACGGTAGAATTTAGCTCAACAGAAGGTGGAAAAGTTGAAATGGATTCTTACTCCAATCCTACTGATCCAAGTGGATATTCTGCCGGAGATGTCATCTCGTTAGGTTATATGCAGCAAACTGCGTTTTTAAAATCACTCCAATACACGAAAAAACTTTCTGAAGTCAAAGCAAATGAGTATGATGCGATTTTTCTAGTGGGTGGTCAAGGTCCAATGTACACCTACAAAGGGAACGAGACTCTACAAAAACTTTTTGTTTCATTTTATGAGACGGGCAAACCAGCTGCGGCAGTATGTCATTCAACAACGGTTTTGTTAGAAACGAAACTTTCGAATGGTGATCTTCTAGTAAAAGGAAAGACTTGGACGGGATTTGCCAATTCAGAAGAGGACTATGCGGACAAAGCAGTTGGAAAAAAGATCCAACCATACCGCATCGAAGAGGAAGCAAAAAAAATCACAAATACAACTTTCAAAGTTGCAGCTCCTTTCTCATCTTACGCGATTCAAGATGGGAACCTAATCACAGGACAGCAACAAAATTCTGGGGAGGCTGCCGCTAGACTCGTAGTCGAATCAATGGCGAAACTAAAAAATTAAGAAGACACTGAGCATCTATCTCACCTTGAGGTAGATGCTTTTGCTTTCTTCACCTTTTTAACGACTGGTAGATTGGGAAATACTTGTGTATCTTCGTTATAAACTCCTGAAGTCTTCATAAGAGTGATACCTAATTCACGTAACGAAACTATGATGGGTATCGTCTTCTTTCCCAATTCCGTGAGTGTGTATTCCGTTTTGGGAGGGACAACAGCATACACTTTTCGAGTAACCAACCCATTCTCTTCCAATTCGCGTAATGATTGTGCAAGCATCTTATCAGAAATATGGGACAAAGTTTTTTTGATTTCACTATAGCGTAAGGTTTTTTCCCTTAGCCTCCAAAGTATCGGCATCTTCCATGCACCACCAATCCAATCTAATACAAACTCGACTGGGTTGTAGTAAAGTTTGCCCTTAAACTTAAATTCTGGCATATTGGATCTCCTTACTTCTTGAAGTATCTAAATTTGATACTGACTTTCGATTACTATTTGGTAAGTAAATAACCAAAATGCATAGTATCTCCAATTTAGACAAGATTATAAATAATTTGATTTGAAACTTTAAAATTTAATAAAAAGGTAAATCATATATTTTTCTAAATTTGATAGCTATATCAGAAATAATTCATATTGCACGTCATCTTTTAGGAAGTGTTAAATCAGAATGGAGCACAAAATGAAAATCGCAATCATAGGTACGGGAAATGTAGGCGGCGCACTGGCGACCGTTTGGTCAAATAAAGGTCATGAAATTCGATTGGGTGTGAGAAACCCAAATCAATTTAAAGGTATAGAACTGCTAAAGAATCCCAACACAAAGGCATATACAGTTGAAGAGGCTGTGAAAAATTCGGAAGTGATCTTACTGAGTACTCCCGCAACGGAAGCCATCACCGTGACCAAATCGCTAGGTGATACGACAGGAAAGGTAATCATAGACGCCATGAATATTGTGAACAAACAAGGTCCTTTAGGATTTGTTTCCACAGGTCATGCGATTCTTGCCAATACATTCACAAAAGACGTTGTGAAATGCTTTAACACAACGGGTGCCAACAATCTCGCGGATCCAAACTACCCTACGGCGCAACTAGATGCCTTTATGGCGGGCGATTCTCAAAAAGGGAAAGAAATCGCATTCAGTCTCGCTAAAGATGGCGGATTTGCAGAGTGCTACGATATAGGCGGAAACGATAAATTTGAGCTTATGGAACAATTCGCATTTTTCTGGATTAATTTAGCAATGTTCCAAAAATTAGGAAGAAATATCGGCTTCAAATTATTGAAACGTTGAGATAACGAAGGTCATCCCGAAAGGATAATAAGGCGAACAAACTCAAAATTTTCTAAAAAGTCGCAAAATATTTGGTGGAGAATGATGCTTGGAACACGGCATCATGTCACAAAGTAGGTTTTGTATGGCGATCACAAACGAAGACGAAAGAAGACTCACATTATTTTTTAACCAAAACAAGCAACAGTTTGGTGGTAAAAAAGATGATTATTTTGCCTTGGACTATTTGATCAAAAAATTCGAAAAACCTATTGCTGAGATGGTACATAATGTCTCTTTCGGTAACAAGGATTATGGTTTTGACGCTTTTTATTGTGATCCCAATCGAAAGAATTTTTATCTTTATAAGTTCAATTGGACAGAAAATCACGATGTTTTCAAAGAATCAATGGACCAGATCAAAAATGAGGGACTGGGTCAAATCTTTGAAAGTGCAAACCATAAAGACGCTAAAAAAAATGGATTTCTAAACCGCATTATTTCTGAATTAGAAGAAAACAAAAACGTAATCGAAAATATCTACCTTCACTTTGTCTTCAAAGGAGATGTGGAATCTGCTGAAAATTCAAAAGGTCTTCAGAATCGAAAAGAAGAAATAGAACTCAAAGAACACATTCTCAAAGAATATTTCCAAAAATCTAACTTGCGTTTTTTTATCGAATACATCTCCGACCGAAGATCCGCATCAAAACCCATCCAGACAAAAAGTTTCGAAATCAAATTGAGTGACACCATCCAACATGAACTCCGCAGTCAAACGGAAGGCGATCACAAAATGTATTGTGGTTTTGTGGCATTAACCGACATCCATAAAATGTACAAAGCCCTACAATTCAAATTTTTTGATAGAAACATCCGAGCAGGTCTTTCCGAAAACAATTCACCTAACCAAAAGATTCGAGAATCTTTAAAAAACATCTGCATCAAAAAAACGAATCCACCAGAATACTTCGGATTTCTGCATAATGGAATCACTCTTGTTGCTGAAAAAATCGAACTGAGTGAAAAAACGATGATGTTGTATTCACCACGCCTTTTGAATGGAGCCCAAACGATTTCAAGTTTTGATACTTTTTTGGAAGCAAATCAAAATCATAAAAGTTTCGATAAAAACACACTTTCCAAAATCAAAATTCTTGCAAAGATCATTGAATCAGACATAGCCGCAGACTTCGTCAACCATGTAACGATTGCAAACAACCAACAAAACCCAGTCGAGCCATGGCACCTCAGAGCCAACGACACCATCCAGTGTGACATTCAAGATAAGTTTGAAAAAGAATTACAAATCTTTTATTCACGCCAAGAAAATTCATTTTCGTCAATTGATGTTTCGGAATTGGAAGAATTAGGATTAGATACCTCAAGAGATATTGGCATCAAAGATGTCGCTAAAGTTCTATTAGGTGTGAAGGCGGAAGTGGACAATATTTCCAAACTCAAATTTGTATTCGAATCCCCTACCCTTTACAATCAGATTTTTGATCCAGCTTGTTTGTATTGGGATTTTCGTGTTTTAGTATTGGGATACAAAATACTCAAATTTTTAAAACCGATCACCACCTATCTCCGTGACAATTCGAGCGAAAAACACCAATACGCGATCGGTAAGTCAAGCAACCTGATTTTTTGTTTGATGATCCAAATGATACTCAACCATAAAAAGTTGGAAACGTATGCCACAGAATATGGGACTTCGCTCAAACAGGAAGCAACATTCCGAGATGAATTGAAAGAACTTGCTTTGAGCAAAATTCTTCCGATCTATCGTACTTTTTTAAATGACTCTGACGTAAAAATCAAAATCGACTCAGGTAAATTGAGTTTTTTAAATACAAAGGAAACATTTAAACGCTTTATGAAGTTAAGTCATGAGAAGTATGGATGGACACTAAAAAAGGAATATAAAATCTAACCTGATCTTTTTGTTTAGTGTTTTTTGAGTCCTGTATACAGCTGTTCGATCAATTCCTTTGTCATCTGTTTTGCCTCTTTGAGATTCGAACTGCGAAACATCACTTGTTTGCCGAGTAGCAACATTGCAATGCCATGAACCATGGTCCAAGCCGCAATGGTCGTTTTTTGAATATCAACAGCCACTAACCTACCTTCCTTTTTAGTTTCACTTATGATATCTAAAAGAATTTGAAAGGGCAAATCCTCGGACTGACGTAGGGTTGGGTATTCGGAATGATTTTGAATCTGATTTCCATACATGATTTGAAACAGATCAGGGTGCCGTAACGCAAACTCAACATAAGCGAGGCCCGATTCTCGAAACTGCAAAAGTGAAGAGTTTTTAAATTTGTTGCGAATTTTTTGTAATTTTTCAGCAAGCAAAACAAAACCCTCGCAAGCAACATCCGCAATTAGAGATTCTTGATCTTTGTAATGCCTGTATGGTGCGGCCTGTGAGACACCTGCAAGTTTTGCTACTTTTCGCAAGGAAAAAGATTGGTATCCTTCTTCCTCAAGTAATCGCAGGGAGGCAGCAATCAGCGCTTTTTTTAAGTCACCATGATGGTAAGTCTTTTTTGAATTTATATTTTTCATGTTGACAGTTATTACTTTAAACCTAAATGATGGAGTAATTCAATGTATTCATCGTTAACATAATCAGGAAGGAAAAAATGTCCACACAAAATTCAGAAGAAATGTATGATGTAATTTGTATCGGTTCAGGAATGGGGAGTTTGACCGTCTCGAGTCTACTTTCACAATACGCAGGCAAAAAAGTGCTTATGATTGAAAAACATTTTCAAGCAGGTGGTTATACGCACGCCTTTGCCAGAAAGGCAAACAAATTCCATTGGGATGTGGGCATCCATTACGTGGGTGATATGCACGAGACTGGATTCAGCAGACTCCTCATGGATAAAATTACGAAAGGAAATGTAAAGTGGAACAGAATGCCTGAACCCTTTGAAAAATTTGTCTACCCAGATCGAACCTTCGATCTATACGGCGACGAAGAGAAATTCAAATCAGATTTAATCTCCCAGTTTCCAGATGAAACGGAAGCCATTCATCAATACTTTAAAGATCTACACAAAGCAGCGGCTCTTTTTGGAAAATCGATGATGATGAAGTCGAGTACTCCAGACCTTTCAGCATTCAAAGCTCAATTGGACAAACCTAACATTGAAACTTTGAAAGACTATTTAGATGCCAATTTTAAAAATCAAGATATAAAGGCTATCCTAGCTTCGCAGTGGGGGGATTATGGACTTCCACCTTCCAAATGTTTGTTTGCCACACATGCGGCATTGGTTGTACATTATTTTAATGGCGGATATTATCCAGTCGGTGGTGGCGGGAAAATTTTTGAAAGTGTTGAGCCTATTATCCATGCCAATGGTGGTAAGGTTCTGAATACTACGGAAGTATTGGAAATCATTGTAGAAAACGGAAAGGCCATCGGAGTCAAAACAAGATTTCTTCGTGGAGAGAAGCCAGAAAAAAACTATTACGCAGATGTGATTGTTTCTTGTGCAGGAGCCTATCCCACATACATGAAGTTACTTCCGGAGAGTGTTCCAATTTCTTTTCGAAAAGATCTAAGTGATTTTTACAAAAAAGAAAAAATGGCAACAAGCATCTGTGTGTATATGGGTCTTTCCGATAGTCCGGCCAAATTGGGATTTAAAGGTGAAAACCATTGGATCTTTGCATCCAATGACCACGAAGCCAACTTCAAAGAACGCAATGAATGGTTGGAAAATTTTGGAGAGATTCGTAACCTCTACATGTCTTTCCCAAGTTTAAAAGATCCAGACGCAAAACACCACACAGCGGACATGATTACGTTCACTGATTATGCGTTATTCGAAAAGTGGAAAGACCTACCTTGGAAAAAACGAGGAGAAGAATACGAAGCATTCAAAAAGAAAATTGCTGATACCGTTGTGCAAACCATTGAAAAAAGATTTCCAGGTTTTAAGGATATTGTTGAATACATTGAAGTTTCAACTCCACTCACAAATGAACATTTTACTTCTCACCCAGACGGTGCGATTTATGGGCTTGCGTGTGTTCCAGAACGGTACAATAAATCAAAATCACCTTGGTTTGAAGTCACAACACCCGTAGCCGGATTGTATCTAACGGGCGCAGATGCTGGAGGTTCACCGGGAATTGCAGGCGCGATGATGGGTGGTCTTGCCACTACATTGAAAGTACTGGGAAGTCGGGAATTGCTCAAAAAAATCTTGAAGGAGTAAAATTCGTGCCAGGGCTGTATGATTTTTATTAGTAGTTTTACCCATCGGTGCTTTCAAATTTAAGCATGACAAACTAGAGAACGTTCTTACAATTGAATCTCGATTTCAATTTATGAATATTCTTGAATACATGCAAAATATCTCCACGCAAGTGTATATGCGTGGAGACATCATATTCCGTGAAGGCGATCCTCATGATGGAAGTATGTATTGCATCATGCAGGGTATGTTTGCCGTTACTAAAAAAAATCCAGACGGTATGCAAGAAGTGATTCGTGGTTTGGGTCCAGGAGAGTTTTTCGGGGAACTTGCACTCATCACACGTCGTCCTCGTGCCATGACGATCAGTGTTGTTTCTGCACAGGCTAGGCTTGGGATTTTACGAGATGACCAGTTCGAAAAGTTAGCAAGGATCAACGCACAATTTTTGTTCCATCTGCTCAGAAGCTCCGTAGACAAATTACACAGAGCAGAAGCACGTCTTACCGAATTGGAAAAGATGATCAGTGAAATGAAGGCAGACGCTCCAAATGAGTAACGAATTTCTAAAAAAATATCTAAGTTCGGTAGCCATCAAACACTTCCCCAAGGGTTCAAAAATTTTCAGCGAAGGCGAAGAATCCAATGGCATCATGTACTTTGTCTTTTCTGGAAAACTGATTGTTACTAAAATTTCAGGTATGGGCGAAGAGCTGATTCTCCGTCAAATCGGACCTGGGGAGTTTTTTGGAGAGCTCGCTCTGATTCACAGGGCACCCCGTGCTGCAAACGTCATCGCCATTTCTGACGATACCAAAGTTGGTATCATCACTAAGAGTGTGTTTCTGGGAATGGGAAATCATAGCCCAGGCTTTTTATCCGTTTTACTAAAGAGTGTGATTCGTCGACTAACGGAAGTGGAAGAAAAAGTTGTCGAACGCAAAGAAGAACTCCATGAATTGATCAATCAAACAGACGATTCTGTTAGACCCACAGCTGGAGTATTTACAGGAACACCTGCAGAAGAATCAAAAGATGAGGAAGAAGCATTACCAGAGGGCGTGCTCCCGATTCCCATAGATCCAAGTCTTACTGGTGGGACTCCTCCAGAACCTACTTAATCTCAACTTTAAAATTCTCTTGACTTTGTATCAAATTCAATGACCCTTCCTGCAATGTCCTTGCGTATTTTCAATTACCCCTTACCTATCCTTCTCGTTTCGTTGATTTTTCTATCCATCCCTATTTTAAACTTTTTATTCACCGCCGCGCTCTATGACCTAAATTATGACAGGTGGAGCCATGTATTTGAAAGGATACAACCACTTCAATACATACTTTCTTCTTTGGCTATTGTAATTGCCTATGGGCTTCTAACAAAAAAGAAATTCGGATATTATTTATTTCTACTGTTTACGACGATTCTTGCGACCTACAATTTATGGATGGTTGTTTGGATTAGCCTGGGCAAAAAACTATTCCTAGCGGGCGTTAGACTTCAAACTCCAGAAATCATCACAAACGCAATTTTCACTTCCATCACTCTCACAGCGATTTTTTATTTTCTAAGAAGGGAAGTTGCAGCACCTTACCTGAGTTCTGCTGATCGAGGCTGGAGGGGTGGATACAGGGAAACACATCCCATTCCATTTACTTGGTCAAAAGACCAGACAAATCTGAAAGGAGAAGGACTTACCATCAATGTATCCGGCACTGGTGTCCTACTCCCTTTGAAAGAAAATCATGGTTTAAAGGAAAATGAGACCATTCTCCTCACTCTCAAATTGGAAAACGAAAAAAGGGAAACTACACCGATCGAACTAAAAGGTGAAATCGTTAGGTTGGACCTAGATGACGATGGAACACAAACAGCAGGGATTCGAATCATTTTCCAAGCCGATCAAAAGCAGGTAAGAGAAAATTTTCATAAATTTCTGAGCCGAGTGTTTGCGCCCCGTTATCCAGTACAAAACCAAATTACAGCAGGTAAAGCAGACGTAAGTGAATCGAGTGGCGAGCTAGTCAATATATCGACTGAAGGACTGTATATAAAAAGTGAGATCGTCTACGAAATGAATGAACTCATCTTTGTAAAAATTATAACTAGATCAGGACCGATTTTTTTGAAAGGTATCGTTCGCTGGTCAAACCCTAATGCTCGTTATGGGAAACCGAAGGGATACGGGTTACAGGTTGAATCAGTCGAAAACTTGTCTCGTTTCAAAATTTGGGTTTGGAAACAAAAATTTCGGATCTTTCACGGAAGGTAGCTTATTACCGGAGAAAACTCTCAGCTATACTCAAATCTTCTGGTTTCGTGATTTTGATATTTTTGGAGCTAGTTGGTACGATACCTGTTTTTTCCCCTATTCTTTCCATCCATGAACATAGATCAGTTGGAGGCGCCGACTCTTCAAGTGGATCTTTTTTTGTGAGTTTATGTAACATCTTTCCACTCACTGCCTGGGGAGTTTTTACAAAAAATACTTCGTCTCGATTGATGGACCTTTCCGTATAACCACTTTTACCTGATGATATAACCGTTGTCTCTGTTGACTGAAGGGCAAGAGTTGCCGCACCAAATGTCTGTACGCTACCAACGAGTAAGTCCAATTCATCCAATTGAAAAAATGGTCGGGCGGCATCGTGAAAGAAAATGATGTCCTCCTCATCCCATGCAATCGAAGCAAGTGCATTTAATGTAGAATCATGGCGAGTATCTCCACCTTCAATGATTCGATCTGTTCCCTCCAAATATGCGCCCACAGTTTCTTCCATTTCCCCCATCCAATCTTTATGACAGACAATGGTGATCGATTTACAAAGTCCCCATTTTCGAAAGAGCTCCACTGAATAGACAACAAGAGCCTTTCCACCTAACAGCAGAAATTGTTTCGGGGAATTCCCTCCTATCCGGGAACCGGTTCCACCTGCAAGTATGACTGCGTGTATATTTCTCATACAGAAAATTTAAAATACGGAAATTTCGTTTCGATAGATCTCCGGAATTTCTTGTTTTTTACGAATTAATTTGATTTCGCCAGTGGAGGTTAAAAGCACTTCTTGAGTCTCAGGAAAGCTATTGTAGTTTTTGGTCGACATCGCCGAACAGTAGGCTCCCACAGCTTCCATAACGACAAAATCACCAAGTTCTGCAGTTTGCATCGGACGAGTGATAGGTTCGCCGCCTTCTTTCTGAGTGAAGACATCTCCTGATTCACAACAATGTCCAACGACCACATACTCTTCTACTTTTTCGATTTTAACAGATGGATCTTGTTTGACTGTAACAAGTGGGTGTCTTGCTCCATAAAGCGACGGTCTCGTGTTTGCATCCATGCCGGTATCCAGTTTTAAGAAGGTGAATCCATTTTTACCTGTATCGATTTTATCATCGATTGTAGTAATCAGAGCGGCACATAATGCTACAAGATAGGTTCCTGGTTCTATTTCCAATACCAACTTACGGCCAAATTTTTCCGAAAACTCGACAAATAACTGCTTAACCGGCTCACCAATTTTTTGTAAGTCTGTAGACTTTTCATCTGCCATACGTCCAACTTTATACCCACCACCTAAGCTCACAACCGTTACATCAGGAAATGCTTCAGCATATTCTAATGTATATTTTGCAACTGCCTTCCATACCTCTGGATCACTACCAGATCCTATATGTGTGTGAACTTTCGTAACCTTCAAATTGTATTTTGAAACAATGGCTTGAACATCCATTAATTTTTCATGCCAAATGCCAAAGGAGGAAGTGACCCCACCCACATCTGTCTTTTTGGTGTGCCCTGAGCCAAGACCCGGATTAAAGCGAAGGGAAACTTCCTTGCCTGGAAATGATTGTCCATAGGCTTCCAATTGTCTCAAGGAACATGCATTGAACATAACGCCCGACTTCACAATTGATTCTAATTCCTTGGGAAATTGTTGGGAAGTCAGCATGATCGAAGACGGAGCAAAACCAGCCGCAATGGCTCGGGTTACTTCGTGTTCGGAAGAGGCATCAATCAACACCCCCTTCGCTTGCATCATCTTTAAAATATTTACATTTGGACTTGCCTTCATGGCATAACGAACTTGCAATCCAAATGCATTTGGAAAATGGAGAGCCTCATCGATTTTTTTTTGAATTTCACTTTGGGAATAAACAAAAACGGGCGTTCCGTATTGTTTTGCAATGCTGCGAACTTGATCTTCTGATAAAAACTTTAGTTTTTCGATTGATGTCATAGGTATATTGATAATCCTTAAAAAAGGTTCCATTCTTAAAAGTCAAAAATAGAGAAAATGGCAGGAAAGATTACTCATTTAGAAGCATTGTCCCAGGTCAAAAAGCACTTGGAACACGGAAACACAGCTCAAAGAAAGGTAGCCTCGCTTCTAAGTAGACCGGACCTCAGCGCATACGCAAATCTTGGAGCTGTTGCACCAGATGTTTTTTACTTCTATCATGTATTAAAACCCAAACTTACAAAAAAAGCAGCATATTGGGGTGACCTTGCCCACCACCACCGAGTAACAGAACTTATCCTTAACTTTTTAGATCTCGTCCACGACACGGAAGTTGGATTGTATCGAGATCGATTTTTGGCATTTACTCTTGGTTATATCTGTCACTGCGTCGTCGACATCATCACTCATCCTTATATTTTTTATATATCGGGTGACTATTATAACGATGATAAAAAGATTTCTTATCAAGCTCAAATCAATCATATGAAGGTAGAGTTTGGTTTAGATACCTTATTACTCCATCATCGTTGGGGAATGAGTGCAAGGGAGTATGACTTTCCACATTACATTGATATCCGACATAGATCAGTAGGTATAAAAAATAAAATGGACCCTATGCTTTGGCATTTTTGGTTGTCGTCACTTAAAGAAACTTTCCCAAAAGAGTATGCCGCAAACTACCTTGGCTCTGAGAGAAAAATCATTCCTGGTGACATCTTAAATGATTCTTATATGGGTTTTTTCAGATTTACTTCAACGCTTGATTCTCGCTCGCGTTGGATGCGTGGTATCGTCAATCTGGTAGATCACCTAACATTTCATAAATACCATGCAGGTGTGCTCATGTTGCCTTCTACTGAGGCGGTAAACCCCAAAGTGATGAATGAAGAACGAAGACCTTGGAATTATCCTGCTGACGCAAAGCGAGTCCAAAACGATTCATTTATCGAGCTTTTGAATCAAGCAAGCCTTTCCGCAAAAGAAATCATGACAAGGGCCTATGAATATAGCTTTTCTCCAGAAAGCAAATCCAAGATCATGGAAGCCTACGGTGGCTACAATTTGGACACAGGTCTTCGCTACCAAGGGATTTCAAGTATGAAAGAATTCTCCCCCTTAGAATAGATATTCGGTTCCACACAAAGTAGATATGAAACAAGAAGCAATCGGCATTTTTGAAAAGATCTTTATCATCTGGTTCCGTGACTTAACTTCCTGGATCTGGGAAGGGAAACGTCCGTTACGTGATACTCTCCTTGCGATTCTCGCCTTACTAGTTTTAAATATCATTTTACTTACCGCATCTTACAAAGACTTTTTGCGACTGAAAGAAGCGGCATTGTATGATATTCCTTCTATATTATATGCAATGGCAGAGAACGGAAAATATGAACCCATCGCTGAATACTACAAATTTTCTCGGATTCCGGTAGATTTAAAAACTCTACCAAAGGAACCACCCTCTTCTTCAACCGATAATCGCAACAAAGTCGTCCAATGTTTTCTTTCCACTGAGGACAATCAGTTCTATTCTCATAGTGGCATCGATTTGAAAGGGATTGCACGAGCATTTGTTGTCAACATATTGGCTGGTCGAGTCAAAGAAGGCGCATCGACTATCACACAGCAGGTTGCAAGGCTCAAGTATCTAACGATCGAAAGATCCATTGCAAGGAAAGCACGAGAAGCATGGCTTGCTACTCTTCTGGAATTTGCCTATCCAAAGGATAAAATTTTAGAAGTCTACTTAAACGAAATTCCCTTAGGCCATGGCACGATTGGTGTTGGGGCGGCGGCACGTTTTTACTTCAGAAAGGAAATTCAAGATGTAACATGGGGAGAGGCGGCGATCCTTGCCAGTCTCACTACACGACCCACTCAATTTAGTCCGATTACCAACCCAGTAAGCAGTGCTCAGAAAGTAAGAGTTGTGTTCAAAAAGTTGATCGAAAACGGTCGTTTGACGGTTGCAGGTGCAGAGAAAGAATACACTGCTCTTATGGACTACTATTCCAATCTAAATCGTTCTCCCAATGATTCTGCTTTTTCCGATCGATTGAATCGATTCCCATATATAACAGAGTACATACGTAAAAATTTGATTCGATCCATTGGCAAAGATCGACTTTACAACGGCGGCCTCAAAATCTATTCTACGATTCAAATTCGCCACCAAGAAGAAGCCGAAAAAGCTATGAAACCGGCACTGCGTGCACAAACTTTGGAATCCAATCAAAGAGCTTTCCGAAACGTTGATGCATTTGATGATCAGTTCGGTTCCAGTTATGAGATCCTCGCGGACCTTTATGATCTTCCCGAATTTAAATTCAAAATTTCCAAAACAGAGAGAACATTCCAGTCTGCCTATCAGGAAGACCTCCGCGATATTTTTTCTGGGCTAAATCTCCTAACTGGTGATGATGATATCGGTGAGTTATTGGACAAAAATTTTTCAACTCATTCAACTCAAGATCATTTGCTCGCCGTGGAAGGTTCACTTATTTCTATGCGACCGAATACGGGTTACATTACGGCAATGGTTGGGGGTTCCGGCTTTCGTTCGGATAACCAACAGATTCGCTCCTTCCAAGCCCTCAGACAACCTGGTTCCGCATTTAAGCCAATATTATATGCGGCGGCTTTAGATTACTCAGGTAAAAATCCAGATCCAGCTAAAAATGTAACTCCTGCTACACTATTCGTAGACTCTCCTTTGCAATATTTAATGGAGGATGGTGATGAGTGGGCACCTGAAAATTATAGTTCGGAGTATTCAGGATTTGTATTGCTTCGCAAAGCACTTGAGCAATCTAAAAATTCAGTTGCGGTTCGTGTCCTAGAACAAATTGGACTTTCAAATGTTATGGAAACTCTAAAAGGACTCTTACAACTATCGGGTCGCGATATTCCATACAATTTTAGTGTGTCATTGGGGAGTTTTGAATTGACTCCTTATGAGCTAACGCGTGCTTATGCGGCACTAGCCTCCGGCGGAAAAACGGTAAATCCGATTTCCGTATTGTATGTCGAAAATCAATTTGGAGAAGTGATCAAAGATTTTCGCAATGAATTTACAGAAGATAGCAGAAAACAAATCATTTCGCCAGAAGCCGCCTATTTAGTGACGGATATGATGGCAGATGTAATTACACATGGAACGGGTAAAGCAGTGTTATCTTCTGGCTTGGGAAGGAAAGCATACGGCAAAACAGGAACGACTAATAATTTTAGAGATGCATGGTTTGTGGGTTACACCCCAGAGCTTGTTACTTCAGTTTGGTTCGGTTATGATGTTGGAACAATTTCCCTCGGTCGTGGAGTGACAGGTGGAAGAATTTCCGCACCGGTCTGGGGAAGATTTATGGCACGAGCCTTAGAAAAAGAACCCCGGGCCGATTTCGAATGGGCGCAATCACTCAGTTTAACTCGCAGGACTATCTGCACAATGTCAGGCAAAGTTCCTGGTCCACAATGTAGAGAAACAATGGAAGAATCGTTCATCACATCTACTGTCCCCAAAGAAATATGCAATGACCACGGATCCCAGTGGAATGTCATCGAACAGACTCCGACCAAGGTTCCCAGCAACACCGAAAAAATCAAAACCACATCCACCCAAAACAAACCAAAAGTAGAGTCAAACGCTCCGATTAAAACCGTAAAGAAACGGAAAAAGAAAAGTCTATTTAGCGGTGATGAGGATATAGACTATTAAAAAGGCTTGTCAACTAGGGCAATTTTTTCGATTCTCACAGAAGGATATAAGGAACAGGAATGGCGATCAATAAAGACTCTATCAATAGCGTAATCGGCCCAGGTTCGATTTTCGAAGGTAAATTTTACATTGCGGGATCGCTCCGAATCGACGGAAAATTTGAAGGCGACATCAAAACTGAAGACGCACTCGTTATCGGAGAAACTGGAAAAGTCAAAACCAATATCAGCGCCAAAGAAGTGATCATTTCAGGCACATTGATCGGCAATATCAAGGCAGAGAGCGAAGTCAAATTGGAAGGCACAGGAAGAATGCTTGGGGATATTACTGCTCCTTATCTCGAGCTTCAAAAGGGTGTCGTTGCGAAAGGAAATATAACCATCACAGGCGGACAGAAAAAAGATGTGCGTAAGATCGTCGAAGAATCGTTTGGTGGGATTAAATCTTTAGATACGAAGGAATAATTCTTTCATTCTTGATTCATGTTACTTCGATCTCCTGATAAATCTACGATCGGAAAACATGTATTACGTTGGGGAAATTTTAGTGTCATTCAGGTTTCCCCTGGTAATTTCTTTTATAACTTTCAATTTCAATCGAATGTCCTTCATGGCACGATCAATTTTCATCGCAAACGTTACAGGGTAATCCCTCTCTTTTTTTATTCAGGACTTCTCGCGCTTTTATGCAGTTTTATCTGGGATCGGACGGAAATCAGTGATAATTATCTTGCGATCGAGTCTTCCGAACTTGTGGAACAAGTAGAAGAAAACGATTCAAAAGATAGAGAGGCAAAAGCCGCAGACGAAAAATACTTACAAGAAACTGAAGATCGAAAGTATGCGATCTTACGTTCAGCAGAACTTGACATTCCATCGGAAGATAAATCTAAAAAGCTTAAAGTCATTCAATACAAAGTTAAAAAAAATGAAACACTTACAGAAATAGCCAATAAATTCCATGTCTCAGTCGAATCAATTGCAGGATCTTCCAACATTCAACCTGATGTACTTCTTATCTCTGGACAAATTCTAAACATCCCAAATAAACAAGGATTAGTTTATCGTTTAAAAAAAGGTGATACTCTCGCAAAGGTTGCAGATTTCTATAAAGTAAAAATGGAAGATGTATACGCTGAAAATTCTCTTGATGACTTTGATCTACTCAAATCAGGACAAAAGGTGTTTTTACCAGGGGCAGTGATTCCTGAAATGGGACCATTATGGAGATTTCCCGTTGCTTCGCGTGTTATCACATCTGGTTGGGGAACAAGATCCTATCCCCAATATAAATTTCATATGGCTCTCGATTTACGAGCAAACTACGAACCAGTCATGTCCGCACGAAAAGGACGAGTCATCTATTCGGGTTGGATGGGTGGCTATGGAAACGTCGTAATGATCCAACATGATGACTCTTTCCAATCACTGTATGCACATAACAGTCGCCTGTATGTTCGTGCTGGGGATTATATTTCAAGTGGCAAAGTAATTGCAAGATCGGGCTGTACTGGTTATTGCTTCGGGCCACATTTACATTTTGAAATTATTAAAAACGGAAAGAACATCAACCCAACCAAAATAATTAAAGGATTTACCTACAAATGAACACTCGAATTAATTCCCATCTCAATATCCCATTTACTTACAAATTAGTCGCACTAACTTTGTTTAGTTTATTTTTTTCCGCATGTATCTCCTCACCCACACCTGGAGAGCTAATCAATAAACGCATAACGGATAGTTTTGATGAGACAAAAAGCTTGGCAGTCAACTTCATCACAACGCGAAGAGAAAAAATCAGCGCAAACCCAAGCTGTGATTCAAACTTCTATGGTTTTTTAACTGATGTACAAACTCATTTCGGACAGTGTTTCATTAGTGTCCCTGCAAAGAGAACGATTGGAGATATAACTTGGAATAATACTCAGGACAAAAATCTTTTTTTCCATATGTTAGGTAAAAATGATTTGAGAGAGGAAGATTTTTTCAATCAAATCAAAGCCCATCCATTTGAAGAAGTTTTAGTATTTATACATGGATTCAACGTAAATTTTGATGAAGCAGTTATCAGAGCAGGGCAAATCAAATATGATTTAAAATTTCCAGGTGAAGTCATCGTTTACTCTTGGCCTGCAGGCTCTGAAGCAGGTATACTCAATCAATTGATGATCAAATCAGTTTATGAAAGCAATTTCAATGAAGCAAAATTAAATCGGGAACCATTTGCTCGTTTTTTAAACCAACTAACAACAACGAAAAAAAAGATACATATGGTAGTTCATAGTATGGGTCACCAAGTTGTCTTGCCTGCTCTCGCACGAGAGTCTACTAATGGTAAAAAGAAGATCATTGATCAGTTGATTTTGAATGCTCCTGATTTTGATAAAGCAGAGTTCGCAAAGATTTCTCCTGCATTGGTAGATGTAGCAAACAGAGTAACACTCTACTGCTCACCAGGAGACAATGCACTCGTTGCATCTCAAAAAGTAAATGGTGGGTACCGTGCAGGGATGTGTTTTAAATTTGATAATATTGATGTCATCAATGTGAACGAAGTAGATTCACCCGTATTAGGTGTGGGTGGACTTGGACATGGTTATTATTCTTCTCGACCGATTTTATCTGACATCTACCAGGTTTTGCTCGGCATCAATGTGGAAAAACGCCTATTCATTCGGAAGTCGGGTCCCGCAAACGGTGAAAACTGGGTTCTGAGACAATAATTGCGAAAGGTACTACGCGGAAGTCTATTTTACTTTGGGGAACATATTTTTCTTGGTTGTAATGGACTCACGACTGAAGAGCACTCACATTATGCAGTGTCACTTATCATTTCACTTTCTGCTCCATTCCATATCAAATTCAACTCTGATTTTCCAAAGAATTCAGATGAAAAATATTCTGCAATTTTAATCCCACCTAACGCGATGCATACTTTATTGGCGGATGATTCAGACATGATCGTCCTACAATTTGATCCGAAAAGTTCAGAATATCATCATTTCAAAGATCAATTTAATTTATCTGCTCCTCTTCGTCTCCCGATTCAAACATTCAACTCTGTATTACCTTCTCTTCAATCTCTAATAAATGGAAATTTAACATGCTCATCGGCAGTCCAACTATTCTACCAAACTCTCAACTGTTTGGGCGGATCTGAAAAAAAACCGATCATCTTAACCGAACGTATGAGAGCAGTTCTCGGAGAGATCGAAACGATACTTCCCGATAATATATCTGTCTCGGTCCTAGCTGGTGCCATCGGAATTTCCGAAGACCGATTTATGCACTGGTTCAAAGAGAATTTTGGAATTCCATTACGTCAGTTCCTACTTTGGAAACGACTTCACATAGCCGCGATGCAATTACAATCAGGTGTTAGCCTGACTGATGCCTCACATGCGGCAGGTTTTGCTGACCAGTCCCATTTGAGCAAAACCTTTAAAAAGATGTTTGGTGTTGCTCCTTCTCAGTTTCTTGGGTCGAATGAACAGTTTAAGGTCAAATTTTGTTCATAAGTTCTTAGTTTGTTAAAAACAGACTTTACGCCTTAGAAAAATCTTTCCAAACACCTCTAGATTTCATCTCATTTTCCACTGCTAGTTTGAGATCGTTTCGATATCCTAACTCAAAGAATACATCTGCGACTACAAAGAGAGGAGCTGAAACGAGTGCTTGGAAGAGATTATCAAATAGTGCTGGTCTGCTTTTTTCAAAAATAAAATGTCCATAAAACTGAGATCCCCATCCAACTACCTGACCAATTCCAAAACAAGTCCATGCCATTTCGGAGGAAAGATTAGCGGTTAGATACTCCGCGCCTAAAAAAAGACCACCGAACAAGAGTGTTGCAACACTTGCAAAAAGTAAGTCTAAGGTAAAGTAATAACCAAGCACCGCTACGACGAAGATTGCAGATGCAGAAACTTCAAGCCCTTCAAAGCTAAAAAGTTGGAATCGACTCAAGACCAAGAACAGAGTGAAAGTGATGGTGGGCACTCCTAAAACATGAATCCAAACATTTCTCTTTTCTTGGTGGTAGGCAGAATAAAATGCCATTTCCTTTGCAAATCTCATAGGTAACCTCTCTTATTTTAAATAGAATAGCACAGAGATGGACATTTTGGCTTGTATGAATCTGCTATGGGAGAAAAAAATTACGCGCGTTCGGATTCCATAATCATTTTGCGGAGGGTTTGAGAAAGCTCTCTATCTTCTATCAAATCTTCAATGTGAAAGGAAAATCGATAAGTCCAATTTGTATCGTTATTTGTGCCTGGGAGATTGATCCGATGTTCTGAAGGATTTTTTGAGATTCCGTACTGTGCTTTATAAAGTAAATCCTGAAGCATCTGGATTGAAAATAAACTATTTGCAGAAAAAGCAAAACGTAATAGTCCTAGAGCAATTTCTTCATCATTCGCAGGTACGGGTAAGCCCTGCCTTGTAAAAAAGAACTCTTCAGAATAGTGTTTCTCTGCCCCACTCAAACCTTGCCACCACTCAAGTGCAAGTGAAGTATCATGAGTCGAAAGAACACTGATCGCTGTTTTTCGATAACCTTCGGGAGTGATATAGGATCCGTCTTCCAATGACCTGGTCCAACGTATGACATCAATTCCTAAAAGCTCTCTTTGTTTTAATGAATCCCGAACAAATCCAGGCACGGCACCTAAATCTTCTGCACATGGTATCATGGCTGAAAACTGATTCAACGCATCCAAGATTTCTTCTCCGGAATCTCTCCAAACTTCTTCGTTTAGCGCGAGATTATGATTGCTTAAAGGGAAAAAAACTCTTTTGGTTTCTTCCGGCAAACTCTGATATGCTGGACTTTTCCAAAAATCCCAGAAAAAAATAAAGTGATCTTCTTTGAACTCGTAGATAAGACCCAATTCCACAAATGGTTCGGGCTTCAAACCAGAATCTTCAAAGTCTTTTCGTGATGCTCCAATTTGCGGAGAAAACCAACCTTTACTCGCCTTAGTTTCTTGGATTGGAATTGCCCAGATTCGATACATACCGATAACATGATCTATACGATAAAGATGAAAAAAGTTTTCTAAATAACTCAGTCTCTCTTTCCACCAACGAAATTTGTTTTTGCGTAAATTGGGCCAATTCAAAACCGGAAAGCCCCAGTTCTGTCCATCCGCCGAAAAATCGTCAGGCGGTGCTCCAGCTTGCAAACTTAGGTCAAAAAATTCTGTATTTTCCCAGACATCGGATGAATTTCGAGACGTTAAGATAGGCATATCTCCTTTTAAAAAAACTCCAATCTCTTCCAAATCTTCCTTAGCTTTTTTTAGTTGAAGGAATGCAACAGATTGAATGAAAGCATAAAAATGGGCTTCATCGCTTCTTTCCGCAAAGACGTATGCCTTACCTGTATTTGAATCTGCATGCTCGGGTTTCCATTCAGTCCATATTGCACCCTTATAATCATCATATAATACGCGAAATGCGACATAGCCATAAGCCCACGCGTTTTTAGATAAAAAATCTTTTGCAATGCTTTTATTTTTACTAGGTTCCGAGTCGTAAATTCTTCGTAGTTCCTGTAATTTCAATTCTCGAATACGTTTGTGATTGATCTGATTGGAAACCAAGGTTTGTTTCCTTGGCTTAAGAGAGCTACCCATTGAAAAAAGAGAGATATAAATGGGATCTATAGCAAAAGAGGAAATGGCACTGTAAGGAGAGTTATCAATTCCAGTGTCATTCAAGGGGAGAATCTGTAAGATAGAAAAACCTGCATCCACCGCCCAAGTTCCCAAGGGCAGTAGGCTTGCAATGTCTCCACACTCAAATGAGTTTCGTCCAAGTATGGAAGACAGGGGTATCATTACCCCTGCTCTGCGCCTTAAAATAGGATGCGAGGTCACAAAGAACTAAGCGACTGTTATTTCTTTAGAGAGATAGACATCTTGAATCGCGTTCAATAGTGCGACTCCTTCTTTCATTGGCTTTTGGAAAGCCTTTCTTCCTGAAATAAGTCCCATGCCACCTGCACGTTTGTTGATTACAGCTGTCTTTAATGCGTCTTGTAAATCATTTTCACCAGATGCGCCACCTGAATTGATCAAACCTGCACGTCCCATATAACAATTTGCTACTTGGTATCTAGTTAGATCGATCGGATGATCAGATGTCAAATCGGTATATATTCTTTTGTCGGTTTTACCGTAAGTGGAATCTGTATTTAAGACATTATAACCACCATTATTTTCAGGTAGTTTTTGTTTGATGATGTCAGCTTGGATGGTTACACCGAGATGGTTTGCTTGGCCGGTTAAGTCTGCTGATACATGATAATCTTTATCTTTTTTAAAAGCTGAGTTTCTCACATAACACCAAAGGATAGTTGCCATACCAAGTTGGTGTGCCATATCAAAAATTTTGGAAATTTCTACGATTTCACGTCCGGAGTCATCCGATCCAAAATAAATTGTCGCGCCAATCGCAACACATCCTTGATCGAACGCTTGTTTCACAGTACCGAATAATATTTGTTCGCTTTTGTTTGGATATGTCAATAATTCATTGTGATTGATTTTTAGAATGAATGGAATTTTGTGTGCATATTTTCTAGAGACAGATCCTAACACACCCAATGTCGTCGCAACGGCATTGCAACCACCCTCAATCGCGAGCTTAATGATATTTTCGCCATCAAAGTAAATTGGATTTTTTGCAAAAGAGGCACCGGCAGAGTGTTCAATTCCCTGATCCACAGGTAGGATGGAAAGGTATCCTGTACCACCAAGTCTTCCATGACTTAATAGATTTTGAATGCTGCGGAGAACAGGTACGGATCTGTCCGTTGGAGCGAAAATTCTGTCAACCCAGTCATTTCCGGGTACATGCAAAAGTTCCTTTGCAATTTTTGGTTGGTTGAATCCTAAAAGGTATTCGGCGTCTTTTCCTAGTTGTTTCGAGATTTCGTCGAAGTTCAATGTATTACTCCTTGGCTTTATAAATAATCTGGCAATTCGAGGATGACAACTTCTTTTTGGTATAGGGAGTGAAAACGATTGAGAGGTTCCGCTAAATTTAGAATGCTATTTGCCGTTTCTTGGCTAATTCTAACCCTTTCACTTGGGGTGTGGTGGTGGATTTTGGGGCTCAGACAAGCCAAAACTATCGCCGAAATTTCTACGACGCGGGATAGTCACGAAGAACTGCAACGTGTTGACAGAATGTTAAAACTGGAAGGTAGCTTTTTTCTGTTTATGTTAGCCGTTGGGGGAGTAACACTCGCTACCTTTTCTTATCGAGATTACAAAAGAGCACTACTCATCACTGATTTTTTTAGTACGGTTACACATGAGATGAAGACACCGCTTGCAAGTCTCCAACTCCAGGTCGAAGGTCTTATAGAAGACAATCCCAATCTGCCAATCACCGAAAAATTCAAAAAGATCCTAAAAGAGAACAAAAGGATCGAATCAAGAATGGAAAAAGCATTTTATTTGGCCAGTCTCATGCAAGGAGAAAAATTATTTATAGAAAGTTTCAAATTTCAGGATTTATTTTACAATCTATCAGAGGATTTTCCCATTTTAAAAATTCATTCTGACGTACAAAACGAACAACTGCAACTATCGGGTGATAAACGGGCATTAGAGTCTATACTCAAAAATCTTTTTGAAAATTCCGTCAGACATGGGCAAGCAACGGAAATAACGGTTTTTCTCTCCATCATACATTCTCGATATGCAGAAATTACAGTTACGGACAATGGTTTGGGATTTTTTGGTGAGTGGAGTGAGATTGCAACGCCTTTCACAAGGCATACCAATACAAGCGGAACTGGCATAGGACTGTATATATCAAAAAAATTAATGGAGAAAATGAAAGGAAACTTTCGGGTAATCAAAAGAAATCCTGGTTTCACCGCAATTCTCCGCTTAAAAACGATATGAAACCATTTCTTTTAATTGTAGAAGATGACGAAAGTTTGGGTGAGACTCTAAAGGAGAGACTACTCAAAGAAAATTACAAGGTTCTACTCTCTAAAACTGTTCAAGACGCAAAGTTGGCATTTGTTACGCATAAACCGAATTTGGTGATACTTGACCTCAGACTACCCGATGGCACAGGGTTTTCAGTCGCCGAATTCATAAAAGAAAAGTCCCCCAATACTCCATTTTTATTTTTAACGGCACAGGCAGGTGCACAAGAACGTTTGAAAGGATTTGAACTGGGTGCGCATGAGTTCATTCCCAAACCATTTCACCTCAAAGAACTATTGATTCGTCTGGAACTAGTCATCCAACGATCGATGCAAACATTTGGCAAGGATTGGCGATGTGGAGAAATCGAAATCCATTTGGATTCGTATTCTTTGCGAACACCAACAGGCGAGGACATTTTTCTTTCCAAAAGAGATTGTGCCTTGCTTGAGCTTCTCCTATCTCAACCAGACCACGTATATAGTCGCGATGAGATTCTGGATCACATCGTCGGAGAGGATTCCTTTCCAACCCAAAGAACGATCGACAATGCCATTGTGAGACTCAGGGAGCACTTAGGAGAGAGTTCCATCCGCAATGTTCGCGGTGTTGGCTACCAGTGGATCGGTCCAATCGAGGCCATGTAGATCTTCAAATCCCCCTCAATGAAATTCCGATTTTTTCCGATAGAATCTATGTGAGACTTTTTTCGCTTACAATCTACGGTATAATGACCTGTTTTGCACTATTCATCCATCCGCTTTCAGCGTGGGAAACGGATATTGATTATAACTATGAATATGAAAAAAATGGTCCGTATACCAAATTTTCAGACTGGGTTCCCTACAAACTTCACAAATGGGATCCAAAATTTGTAGAAGACTATTACGAACTCTACAATCTCAAACAACATTATAATGAGAATGAATTACGGAAAAATATCTATTTTTTAAAGATAGCTTTAACCAAACGGTTTCGTAATCCAAAACATGCATTATGTGAAGTAAAAACAGAAGATGGCTACTATAAATATCGGAATCTCATGTTTATGCATATCAATTTAGGTATCATGCGTTCTTATATGCGCATTGCTTCCAAGTTTGATAAAAGGCATGTTTACTTTTACAATCTTGACTTTGCCCATGAATTAAAAAATTCTTTTGGAATTGCCGAGGGCTTTTATAAAGAAGCCATTCCTTATTGGCAAAAAGCCCAAGAGTATGCCGATAAAGCCAATGAAATACCGATTGATCTCGATCTTGGCACGATTGAAACTGAAAGGTACGAAATTGTGACGGGAAAGCTAGATTTTGGACATATCATTGAAAACCACCTACTTCGATTAAATGGAAAACAGAAGATAGTAGCAGATTATCTTGCAAAATACCCAGATGCAGACAAACCCGCGTTAGATTTTGCTGACAAATAAAGACTTTATTAAAAAAAATGAAACTTTATGAAATAAATTTTATACTTTTACGTCATTTATTAGTGTGGACTTAATGAATAGCGTACTTTGTGTAGATGATGACCCGACTGCTCTCAGCATCCAATCCATCCTTCTCAAGAACTCGAAGTTCTGCTCAACAGTGTTTACGAAGGCACATGGCAAAGAAGCCCTTGAGTTTTATGATGACCTTGTTTCTAAGAATGATCCAAGTTTAGGGCACCCAAGTATCATTTTTTTAGATTTAAATATGCCTGTTATGGATGGCTGGGCATTTCTTGAATCCTTCCAATCAGATTACTTCTCAAAGTTTCCAGACACAGTGGTTTATATTCTTTCTTCTTCTGTAGATCCGAATGATATGACACGCGCAAAGACCTTCCCGTTTGTAAAAGGTTTCATTTCCAAACCAATCACTAAAGAATTTTTGCTAAAAATCAAAAGCGAGGGATAGTTCCTCCCCGCTCAATCTCAACAATCTACCTATTTTATAAGCAAATTGACCAAAAATATTTCAATTTGCTGAAATTCTTAACTTACTTTTAAAGACAATCTGCTTAAAAAATTCACGAATCCCTTAAAATAAGGGAAGCGCTGAATGGTATAAATCTTGCAATGTAGAATTCAACCAGATTAGAATCAGAATCGCAGCTCTGAACCAAGGAGAAAAACATGCAGTTTGCAACCCCAAAATTTACTTCCGGAAAGGAAGTGGTTGAATTTGCTAAAAAGAACGGAATTTTATTCTACGACTTCCGTTTTACAGATATTAAAGGAATATGGCACCATGTTTCTTATTACGTCAATTCAGTAGATGAAGATACTTTCAAAGGGATTCCTTTTGATGGCTCTTCCATTGCACATTGGCAACCAATCAACGCATCAGACATGCAACTACATCCAGATATCGGGTCTTCATTTTTAGATCCATTTACTGCTGATAAAACATTAGTTATGTTTTGTGACGTTTGGGATATTTACAAAAAACAATACTATGAAAAATGTCCGCGCTCTATTGCAAAAAAAGCACTTGAGCATATGAAGACAACTGGGACAGCAGACGTTGCATACTTTGGTCCAGAAAATGAATTTTTCGTTTTTGATAGTTTGAAAGTAAGAGATGAAATCAACTGCCAATATTACGAGTTGGACTCAAACGAAGGTATTTGGAATACTCACTCTGAAATTCCAGGAAACAGCAATACAGGAAAAATCAACTTCAACTCTGGACACAGACCAGGAACAAAAGGTGGATACTTTCCAGTCGCTCCTGTTGACTCACAAGTTGACCTAAGAGCAGAATTCGTAAAAACTCTCGAATCAATCGGGATGGAAACATTTGTGGTTCACCACGAAGTAGCGCAGGCACAAGGTGAAATTGGTGTTAAATTTGGAACACTCATTGAAGCCGCAGATAACGTTCAAAAGTTAAAATACATTGTAAAAATGATTTCTCACCGACACGGAAAAACTGCAACTTTCATGCCTAAACCTTTGTTTGGTGATAACGGTAACGGTATGCACGTGCATGTTTCCCTTTGGAAAGGTGGCAAAAACTTATTTGCCGGAGACAAATACCAAGGACTTTCTGATTTTGCAATGAATTTCGTTGGTGGTGTATTGAAGTATGCTCGCTCTTGTGCCGCATTTACAAACGCTTCCACAAATTCTTACAAACGACTCATACCTGGTTTCGAAGCACCTTCGATTCTTACTTATTCCGCACAAAACAGATCTGCTTCTTGCAGAATTCCTTTTGTTAGCGGTGAGAAAGCAATTCGAACTGAGTTTAGATTTCCAGATTCAACAGCGAATCCTTATCTCGCATTCACTGCCCTTCTTATGGCAGGTCTTGCAGGTCTAAAAGAAAAGGTAGATCCAGGTCCTCCACGCGAGGAAGATCTTTTTGAGCTTTCTCTAGATGAGATCCGCGAAAAAGGAATCCGTCAAATGCCACATACTCTTCGTGAGGCGATGGAAGAAATGCTCGCAAACAAAGAAGTATTCAAAAATGGAAATGTAATGACAGAAACATTCATTCAAACTTACCAACACTACAAGTTTGAAACAGAAATCTGGCCATGGGAAGGTCGCCCTCACCCATACGAGTTTATCTCAACATATTCCTGCTAAGAATTGGCAAAACAAACCCTCACAGTCAAATGTGGGGGTTTTTTTATAATTTTCCTTTACCCACGTATTCCCCCATAAAAAATGTCCAATAAGGTTAAAGATTTAGCCTTACCAAACGATCTAAGGTATAGGGCGAGGTAGCTCAGATGGTTAGAGCACAGGATTCATAACCCTGAGGTCACGGGTTCGACTCCCGTCTTCGCTACCATGATCGAGAGGAACAAATTATGAAAAAAACATTCCTAATGTTTTCTGGAGCACTGCTCCTTCTACTCACAAATAGCATCTCTGCTGCTGATTTCCCAAAATGTAAGGAAGCTTGTGATAAGTATTATTCCTGCACTCTCGCCGTGAACCCAAATGCGACAGAAGAACAAAAGAACATGCTTCGTAAAGGCTGCGATTTCAATTGCAACCGTGCCAAGTATTATAATAAGATCGCTGGATGTTTATCCCAAGGGGACAATTGCAAATCATTCAGTTCTTGTATCATCAAAGAGATGCAGGCCAAGTAGCACAAAATCTCGTAATGAAGTCTACTCAAGGCGAGTAGACTTCACCTTCTTACTCAGTTCCCGTTTTTGGCAGTTGTTTTGTAAAGGATCTTGCTTCGTCCAGACGAAGTGAGACTATCTTCGAAATTCCTGGTTCTTCGTTCGTTACGCCAAAGATCGCATTCGCCCGCGAAATCGTAGACTGTGCATGCGACACTACGATAAACTGCGTTTTGTCTTTAAATCTGTCTAGAATCTGGCAAAACCGTAGCTTGTTTGCTTCGTCTAGTGCCGCGTCGATCTCATCCAAGAAACAGAAGGGACTCGGTTTGACCATATAAATTGCAAAGAGAAGTGCGATAGCCGTAAGGGACTTCTCACCGCCGGAAAGTAGCCGTAAGTTTTGTACATGTTTTCCTGGTGGCTCTGCCATGATTTCCACACCTGAATTCAAGGAGTCCTCTTTTTCTGTCAGCTCCAATGTCGCACGCCCACCATTGAAAAGCGTAGAAAAAGTCTCCTGAAAGTTTGCTTTGATTTTTTCAAAGGTCTCTTGGAATAATTTTTCAGACTCTTCATTGATCCGCTTCAGAACTTCTTCAATATCTTTCTTTGAACTTTCAATGTCAGATTTTTGTTTGAGATTGTGTTCGTAGATTTCTTTGACGTTACGGTATTCTTCAATTGCAAGCGGATTGATAGATCCGAGCATTTGGATTTCAGATTTTGAATATCGTAATTTACGTTCTTCGGCTTTTTGATCCAGTTCCAATTCTCGTTTTTCTACTTCTAGTTCTGTGTCAGTAATCGAATAATCATTGTATAATTCTTCTACAAGAGAATCGATTTGAACTTTTAGGCCAGATGAAAGTCTCTCTTTTTCAGAAAGGAGTGGGAGAAGAGTTTGGAATACTTCTTGGTTTTTTGAAATGTTATTTTTGAGACCTTGGATCTCCTCAAGTAACCCATGTAAGGTTTCCTTTTCGGATTCTAGAATTTTACTCATCGAAAGAAATTCTTGATAAGAGTCTTCAATCTCTTTCTCCAATGTAGTAACTTCTTTTTCTAAATGGTCGCGTTTTTCACGAATTCCCGATTCTTGGTCTTTCGTGAGACTGATCCTTTTTTGGATCTCGTCTTGTCTCTCTTCCAAGTCCATTTTTTGACGCAGATAGTTTTCAATCTTGCTTTGGGTTTCCAACATACGTTTCTCAAGATCTACGATACCATTTTTGGTTTCATCCAACTGGTTTCGTAGGGAAACGATCAATGCTTGACTTTCACGAATATTTCTCGTTAGGTTTTCATTATCGAGTAAAAGATCTTCAATATCTTGATCGACCACTTCCTTTTTGGAGAGAACGCCATCTTTATCAAAGAGTAAGTCTCGAAAACTATCTTCTCTTTGCAAAAATCCCAAGAGTTCTGTTCGATAGCCCGGAATGTCAATCCCTGATAGCTCTGCCACGGCATCGGCATGTCTGAGGCTTTGGAGATGAATAAGAGACGATTCGAGGTGTGTCTGGAATTTGTCCAAATGAGAAAGGAGAAAATTTTTATCTTCATTTCTTCTCTCTTCACTCCCTTGGGATTCTTTCTTTTTGTTTTCCAGCTCTTGAATCAATTCTTGTATGATCTGTTTTTGCGACTCACGTAAAAGAATATGTCGTTTTTCATTTTCAACGATTCGAGTTTCTTTTTGTTGGATTTGATACTCTTCTTGTTTGATCTGTTGTTCGATGCCATGCTTTGTATCGATTAGCTTTTGAATCTCGACTGCCAACATAGATTGTAATTCTTTTTGGTGTTCTTCTTCTGCATCGATTTTTTTGCGGTCGTGTTCTAATCGAATGGTCGCGAGATTTTCTTCTTCCAGTAGTGCGTTGATCTCGTTCAGGCGGACATCATATTCAGCGATAAATGTTTTGTTTTTCGATATTTTTTCTTTTTGGATTTGGGTTCGGCTTAAGTGATCAAAAAGCTTTTTGTCGATGTCTGCAATTTCCTTTTCTTTGGCCTCTTTTTCCTTCTCTTTTTCGGAAATTTGACCTGTTTCAACCTGGATCATGGAAAGCAGATTTTTATTTTTGTCGCGGATATCTTGGAGGTCCTCATCCGACTTTTTCATTCGCTTTTTGTAATCAGAAAGTTTTAGATATCGTAGATTTTTATCTGACTCATCCAAATCAGCTTTTAACTTAAAATAAGTCTCAGCCTTTTCCGATTGTTTTTCTTTGATTTCCATTTCTTTTAGCATGGAGTTCATGATATCTTGTATACGCAGAAGGTTTTGGTTTGTGTCTTCCAACTTTTTCATTGCATCTTTGCGATCCAATTTGAAGCGAGAAACACCTGCCGCTTCTTCAAAAATTGCCCTTCTCTCTTCAGGTTTAGAATTTAAAATCTGATCTACACGGCCTTGTTCTAGAATGGAATAACTAGATTTACCTATACCTGTATCAAGTAGGGTCTTTTCCACATCTTTGCGTGCAGATCGTACATCATTTAGGTAGTATTCGTTTTCTCCATCGGGATAGAGTCTACGTGTGATCTTAACGGAAGGATAGTCTATGTTAAAATAATGGTCTTCATTGTCGAAAAGAATGGATACCTCAGAAAAACCGGCGGCTCGTCTGTTCTCTGTTCCATGGAAGATAACATCATCCATTTTTTCACCGCGAAGTCCTTTGGCACTTTTTTCGCCAAAAACCCATTTTACGGAGTCGACAATATTTGATTTACCGCAACCATTTGGACCAACGACGGCTGTAAACCCCGGGTCAAATGCGATCTCTGTTTCGTCTGCGAAGGTCTTGAATCCAACAATATTTAGGCTTTTTAGGTGCATATTTAACTTGTTCTTTCCTTTTGTTTCCTGTTGACAACACTGGGAGACATAAGAATAAACTTTAGATAGTATTATGTCCCAAATTAACGATACCATTTCCAGTAAAATTTTTGAACGGAAACCATACTTACGAAATTATTTCAAAATTTGGGAAACACAATCACAATGGGACATAATTTCTGCGCGAGGACCTGGAGAGTATTATGTCTCATATAATGGAGAAGCCCTTGCCTCAAAAGTAGCTCCTGACAAACAAGCAGAACGACTACTCGAATCACATAACATTAAGGATACTGATGTGATTATACTCATCGGTCTTGGCAACCCACATATTTTCACTCGCATCAACGCATTGATCAAACCAGGACAGGTATTTGTGATGCTAGGTGACGATCCAACACTTGTTTCACTATTATGGGAAAAAGGTTTAAAGGATGTTTTAGAAGTCGCAGGCAGACATATCTTTTCGGGGGAACCATTTTTTGGAATGGGTTTGAATTATTTAGAAGCGCTCCCCATCGACAGAGTGAGTGGATTGAAAGTCATTCGCAATCCAAGCGATATAGCACGTTCTTCTTTTTTTACCGAAGCAGAAGCACGAATCCAATCCGTATTTTCAGCAAAGATGAGTGATCTACTCACTAAATTTGAATTTGAAAGATTGTGGGTTAAAAACTCCATTTGGAATCTTTTGCAGGTAGCAAAGACTCCACCGGCTCGGTATCAAATTTCAGATTTGAAAGATAAGTTAGTCGGTTTTTCCGCCTTACTTGTGTCTGCTGGACCTAGTCTTCGGAAAAATCTGCCTTATATAAAAGAAATTCGAAATAAAGTGTTCATACTTTCTTGTGATACATCTCTAAAAGTTTTACTCAAAGAAGGTATCACGCCGGATGGAGTTGTAACACTCGATGCACAAACCAATTCCTTTTTCCACTTTATGGGTGAAAATCTAAAATCAATTCCGCTTTTTGCCGATCTTGTAAGTTCCCCTACCCTTCTCCGTGAACCCATGTTCCAATCTGTGATCCATTCTGTTACAGCAAAGTTCCAGGTCGATGCAGAAGGTTCTCTTGTCCGAGAAGTAACCGCTGGCGGTGAACTTGCCCCTTCAGTATTTGATGATGTCGGCGATATTCAGTCAGGGGGAAGTGTAGCAACAACAGCCTTTGATATGTTGCGTTATATGGGTTTCGCAGAGATATACTTTGTCGGTCAAGATCTCGCCTATTCGGGAAGAGAGATTCATTCTACTGGCACACATCATAACGAAAAATGGCTTACGATGGTTTCTAGAAAACAAAGCTTGGAAAGAATCAATGAAGTAATCATTCGGAAAAGAGAAACAAAAGATGTCCCATCAGTAAATGGAAAAACTGTGCTTACCGATTATGTATTAGAACTTTACAGACATTGGTTTGAAGAATCGGCACGAACCGTTGAAATGCGACTTATCAATTTAAATGAAGAGGGAGCTAAGATAGAAGGATTTGAAAATCTCGAACCCAAATTGGGCATCGAAAGCCTTTTAGCTAAACCTGATCATTCCTTCCCTTGGCATCAATTTAAGCCATGGAAAGATCTCAAAAAAGTCAACCCTCCTTCTGAAATTTGGTCACGTAAAGCAAAGGCATTGCATTCTGAAGTGAAGAATGATCTTAAGTTTGTGGAAGAAGGAATGAAAGAATGGGAACAACTTGATTTAGAGACAGTTGATTTACAGTCAACACCCCTTTGGTCATGGCTTAAAAATCAAACATATCTAAGGCGAATGGTTAGAAAGACTGAAATATATCTTCTAAGACATAAAGATCTCACGATCCAAAGAAAGAACAATATCCTGACTCAATCTCTAAAGAAAGAAATTCATTATCTAAAACGCAGTATCTATCCGATCAATGAGTCATTTTTAGCAAAGGGATGAAATACAGAATTGTCTTCATATTCGGGAAAATAATCAAAGAATAGTTTTTGCGAAACCACTCTGTAAAAGTAAGGATTTTTTGCAGCAAATCCTTCTGAATGACTCAGTTCAGGCAATTGATGAAAGTTAATCTTGTCTTCAAAATTGATAAACTCCCTTCTACTCAAATCTTGTCTAAGCTCCATTACTACTTCTTTTAGTGTATTCCAATCTAACTTAAATGTCATTCTTACACCTCGAAAAGCAGGAGAACGTTCGATCAAGTTAACAAGTCGTTTGATGGGACAATCTTTTAGATAAAATGGAGTGACATATACTTTTACAAATCTTGCGGACACTCCCATCGGTTCCCATAAAGGAGTTTGGCTGTGGTCAATGATTGCTTCTTTTTTGATTTCGGAGAGAATGACATGTAGTTCAGGAAACTGTTTATTTCCCATAAGGAGAGTGTTGTATTCTTCAACTCCGAACTCCCCGAAATACAACCATTTGTAAAAATCTTGTATCTCAGCTTCCGGGTGTTCTTCCGCAAACTTTGTGATTAAAAATAGTTTTTCTTTGTGAGATAAAGACGATTCTCTATCGATTTGCATCTGGAACTGCCCTCAATTCTTTTCCCTTTATCATCCGTAATATATTTTCACGGTGTGTAAAAGTGATAAGAAAGAAAGTGGCAATGAGAACTGAAAATACAATGGGTGAGTATTCCGAGCCTGGTAAAAATTTTACATGTCCAAGATACCACAGTGGCATAGATAAGGTCGCAAAAATGGAGCCAAGTGAAACAAATCCACTGAATTTATAGACAACAAAGAAGATAATAACCGCACAGAGTGTAACAAATGGAACAAGCGTTAGATAAACTCCAAGTGCAGTTGCAACTCCTTTTCCACCTTTAAAGGACAAAAATGGTGTATATGTATGTCCAAGAATGGCCATGGAGCCGAGTAGTATTTGAGTTGTGGTAAGCGAATACGGAGAGGCGAGATAACTTGAACAAACCACTGGGATGGCACCTTTCAGAGCGTCTAGGAGTAAGACGAACACGCCATACTTCCAACCAATGACGCGACCTACGTTGGTTGCGCCTATATTTTTGCTACCATGTTCCCTGAGGTCGATTCCCTTGATTTTTTTGGCGATGAGAAATCCGATCGGTATTCCACCGATCAAATAGCTAGCGAGGATTGCGGGGAGAAGTATCATCTCGACCCTCCTTTTCCTTTGATTCGTTACGATTACGGAGTTCGATCTCAAGGCTTAAACCCTCGAGCCCAAACTCACTTACTAAACTCTTTCGGAAGAAAGCTAATATATTCGACGGAAAGAGTTTAGAATCATTCACAAAAAACAGCAATTTAAAAGGAATCTGTGAGACCTGCGTGGCATAAAATACCTTCGGAGGTCGGTTGGAAGCCTTCTGAACCCTATTTTTTCCTGACCAATTGCTTAGCCAGTCATTTAATGCCCTGGTTGTGAGCTTTTTTTGTGATTTTTCAAACAATTCAATGGCCATTTCCAGGAGTTTGAAAGTGCGCAGTTTCTGAGTTGCAGATAAGGAGGTAATCGGACGTTCTTTGAGGATGGGCAGACGTGATTCCAACTTTTCCTTGTACGCCTTCCAGGAGTTGGTTTCCTTGTCTCCTATGGCGTCCCATTTGTTTACCGCAAGTATCATGGGTTTTCCAAGTTCTTGGATCTCACCAAAAATCTTTTTATCAAACTCACCCAGACCTTTGACCGCATCAATCAGAAGAATCACAACATCTGCCTCACCCAAAGCAAACAGTGTCCGTTTGTAAGAGTAAAACTCTAAACTTTCACCAGCTTTGGATTTGCGACGAATCCCAGCGGTATCTATGATTTCGATCTTTTTTTCCTGAAACATAAACTGGCTGTGTACAGAATCTCGAGTGGTTCCCGGCACCTCACTCACAACAGCACGTTTGTATCCAAGAAAAGTATTTAATAAACTCGACTTACCAGAATTAGGCTTACCGATAATCGCAATCCTACAATAAGGGCTGTCTACTGTCTTGTTTGTATTGGGTAAAAGAAAGTTAATCTTATCATATAGCAGGGCAAAGTTTCGCCTTCCGGCGGCGGCGATAGGAACGATTTCATTGAGTCCTAATTTATAAAATGGCTCCAGATCATATTCGTCTAACTCGGTATCAACTTTATTGACTACAGAAAGTACGGGAATGTCTTTCAATACCTCATCTTTTTTGAGAAGAGAAACAAGTTTGTGATCATAAGGTCTCAGGTCTTTATGGTCCATCACATGAATGATGAGATCCGATCTTCTCAAATGCTCAAATGCAATCTCGATGATTTCCGTGTTGATCTCGTCTAGATTTTCTATATCAAGACCTGGCGTATCACATAAATAAAATGAAGATTTAAATTCGCTTCTTTCTACTAATTTTTGTAAGACATCTCGTGTAACGCCCGGTGTATTTTCAGTGATTGCACTTTGTGCACGAAGTAGTGCATTGAATAATGTAGACTTTCCCACATTTTGTCTTCCGACAATGGTAACGATCGGTAGACCTTTCATCTTTTTAATCTTTCCTTAACAGCACGTTCAATTTCTATTTTTGCTTCTTTCTTTTGGATATCGTCACGTTTATCATAGAGTTTTTTCGGTTTTGAGAGTGCTACTTCTACCTTTACGAGTCGGTTGTTTTTGAAATAACATTTGGTTGCAATGAGTACAAGACCTTTTTCACGCATAGCACGATCTATCTTTACAATTTCTTTTGCTTTCAAAAGAAGTTTCCGAGGACGAATTTCGGGATGGTTTGCGTAACCACCATTTACGTAAGGTGGGATTTGAAAATTTTCTAAGAACACTTCTCCATTTCTGACCTTCGCAAAACAATCTGTTAAATTTCCCTTTTTATCACGAAGAGATTTTACCTCAGAACCGGTAAGGACGATCCCCGCCTCATAAAACTCCATTAGTTCGAAGTTAAATTTTGCTTTTTTATTGATGAGCGGATCTGTTGCTCTCGGTTTATCGTCCTTTGCTGTTTTGCCCATGGCTATGTTCGTAGACTGTGGTGGACTTGGATGAGTCTTGCGATTTCAGTTCCAATAAGGTTCGGCATCGAAAAAAAGTTGTCTGCCGTGATCTGCAAGGAATCCGTAAACAGATGCTCTGCAATGTATCGGGAGCCCAGTCCTACCCCTAAAAATACATAATTTTTTTCTTGGTTTTTTAGTACAGCTTCTTTCAACTTTCGACTCTCGAAAGAGGAGATTTCAGCTTCGATCTTTTCCTTCGCCCTCTGTCCGCGAAAGTCGGAAATGATGACTACGATCCTTGTTTGGGCATCGGGAGAAAAATACTTTTCACAGTTTAACAAAAGTTGGTGTTCAGGAATTGAATCTCCATGCCAATTTTTGCAGAGGTGTGTAAACACTTCTTCCTCTTTCTCTTGAGTATAGTCTTCTTCTGCCTTTTTTAGATTGAAGATGTCAATCGTATCTTTTGAATTTTTAATGTCACAGAATGTATTCACACTTGTGGCAATATCATGTTCATTTAGCACATGCAAACTTACAAGTAAGGCACTCAGCATTGCGACCGAATATTCAAAATTGAAAATCCGACGGCATTTGCTAAGTAAAAAGGTAACTTCCACACCCTTTAGCTTTTCATCATTCTTTTGAATGGTGGTTTTGTCGAAAATTTTGGTATCACCACGCCCACTTCGGTAAGAAATGTATTTGCGAGCGTCCACTCTTGAACCTTCATTTTTATACATCCTTTGTATATCAATTTCAGGATCAAACAGCTGTTCCAAGCTAAGTTCTACATCTTCTAATTCTTTGCCGAAAACTTTTTTGAATTCGTCCAGTCCCACCATGATGGAATAATCCCAAAGAATCCTACGTTTTTTTAAAAACTGTTTGTATAGTTCTTCTGTGCGATAACCCCAAGCGCCACCTCCGCCCGCCGGTTCACCTTGGCCATTATTGCCTTGGGTATCTTTACCATACCATGCATCTGGGCCTTCCTTGGTTTGACCGCCCGTTTCTGGAGTATTGATTTCAATGCCGCGCTTGAGCTCATTGCCTGAGTTGAGCTTTTTTGCTTCGCCTGTTAGGGGATCACGTTTGTGAAGTTCGGGATCCCACCACTGCTTTTTTTCGAGACTAGACGCTACCGTAAAAGTTTTTTTTTTCTCTTCAATTTCTTCGAAGAGCTCTGAAACCACTTCCACTCCCGAGAGAAAACCATCGAGCATACGGTCAACTTCTGCTCGCTCTTTAGGATCGGAGATTTGATTGGTGTAGTAGATAGAGCCACCGCGAAAGGCGACCCCACGAACATCTTTTTCATTGTATCGATAGATGTGGTTTTTCCATTTTAGTAAATTGGAAATCCCAAAACGGTATGGCTGTAGATTGGCAGAACCTATCGTGCGTTTATCTGCGAGTTCTTTGATTTTGATATGAAAGCGAGCAATCGCCCTTGGTAACACACCTTCTGGCAAATAAAAGGAGATGATTTCTTCTATGACCTTTGGTTCTTCCAATTCGGGGAAAATAATGGGAGTGAATCGATTTCGAAAGGCACGGGAAATTGTGGAAGTCGATTTTGATTGGCGAAATGTTTTGAGACCAAAAACCACTGAGGTTTCTTTTAGAGTCAGTGGGACTTCCTCTCCAGATTCTGGAGGGAGTGCAAGGGAACGAGCATCATCGGTAAGCATATTCATCTTTTCGACAAGTTCAGCCCCTGCAGATTCAAGCCCGGAAATCAGTATGACGTTTCCTTCTCGAATCGCTCGAGTGAGTGGACCATCTACCCAATTTACACTGGTCTCTCCGTTCACTTTTACGGGTTTTAATGCTCCAACGACATCTGATGTGTGCATCCCTTTAGAGAGCATTACCGAATCTATCGGAATACCTGTTAGTTCAGTAAAGAGTGGCAAAAATTCTTGTGGATCTTGATCTTCTCGAAATTCAATCAAAATGTTTTCTTTGTTATGAATGGCAGTTAATACTTTATCCAAAAATTCTAAAATCGGGTTGGGAGTCGGATATTTTGAGAGTATATTTAAAGTTTTTTGTTCGTTCCAGGTTTTGATCTCTTTATCATTCCAAAAAATCGTATTGGATTGAACATATCCTTTAGTGGACTGCCTTACAACACTTCCACCAAACTCTGATTCAATGAGGCTAGCTTGTAGAGCTCGATCTTCTGTCTTTCGAAATGGCTCCAAAAAAAGATACATAGCTTCACGAATAGCAACTGCTTGGTCTTCCTTACCATATGCCAAAATACGATTACAATATTTTTGTAGAGTCCTTAAATTGAAATGATACTTCTCAAGATCTCCTTTTCCGATTTCACCTCGTTTGACACGATTTTCAGACTCGATGGTAACTCGAATGATTTTTTGAATCGAGGACTCAGGGAGATCCTTATATAGATTTTTTAAAATAAAAAACATTTCATCTGGTGAGTATGGATCTACATAAACAACTGCGAAGTGTTTGGTGATATCAAATGGGAGTGGTTTACGCCCTTCAAAGCCTTCGCTTGGATTTTGTGTACCAATAAACCAAAACCCCGATTTTCCAGAAACCCTCTGTCCACTACCTTCCAAAAGATCTAAATAATGGGATTCGTAGACGCTAGAAAACCGTTTGATGATATTGGGTGCACAAAGGTTCATCTCATCTGCAACAAAACTAAGTCCATTTTCCAGCGCGTTTGTGAGAGGGCCATTTGACCAGGTAAAACCTTTGCCATCGAGTAAGATACGATACGAACCAATCAGATCCTCTGGAAGTGTATCCTCATTAAAACTGAACCGAAGCGTTGGTTGGTTTCTTTTGGCATTGATATAATAAATAAGTGCGTTTTTGCCTACTCCCGCATCCCCTACAAGGAGAACCGGGATGCCTTCGAGCATAGGAAACAATATCTTTTGTAAAGTGGACTTTACTGAATCTGTCTCGACTAGACTCGACGGAAAAATAGGAAAAGAGGATTTGTTCGGAAGGACCGGAACTTTGACGGAGGCAATCGTAACGAATTCCATATTCCTTCAGCTTTTCGGTCTTTTCTATCGTGTAAACCAAATTCTATTGACCCAATCGCCCTAGAATTTTCCATTTAAAGTATGGAATTTGCAAATAGAATGTCTGGGATCGATTCATCTCCCATTCGAAAGGCCTTTGAGCTAGCTCGTTCAATCGAAAATCCGATCAATCTTTCGATCGGTCAACCCCACTTCCCCTGTCCACCAAATATCATTGAGGCGATGTGTAAAGCCGCTCGTGATGGCAAAACCGCCTACACATTGACAGGTGGTATTCCGGAGTTAAAGGATGCCATGACTGAGAAGTACAAATCACAAAACGGAATCTCATACGCTCATCCCGATCGACTGCTTGTGACTTCTGGCATTTCGTCTGCTTTATTTTTACTGTTTAACGCACTCGTGAACCCAGATGACGAATGTCTGGTGATTTCCCCCTACTTTCTAATGTATCCGGCGATGCTTAAATTTTATGGTGCAAAACTTCTGACCGTGGATGAATCTTTTCAAAAAAGTGATTTAGATCCCTTTCGCAAAAAAAAGATCAAACTGATCATCTTTTCAAATCCTTCAAACCCCACAGGAAAAGTTTTATCAAAAGTACAACTCCAAGCACTCGCACAACTTGCCGAAGATACTGGCGCTTACCTGATCTCAGATGAAATCTACGAGTTGTTCGATTATGACAAATCCTTTTATTCGATCGGTTGCGAATACGAAAAGACGATCACTCTTACAGGTTTTTCAAAGACTTATAATATGACGGGCCTCAGACTTGCAACGATCCTTGCACCTCTAGAAGTTACCAAAGCTCTTACCACCTTACAGCAATATACTGTAGTCTGTGCACCTTCCACAACACAGTGGGCAGGCATTGAAGCATTAAAAACAGATATGACGTCCTATATCCAGGACTACCGCGAAAAACGTGATTTTGTTTATGATTCTCTAAAGGATCACTATGATGTCCAAAAGTCAGGTGGTGCTTTTTACTTCTTTTTAAAGATAAAAGGAAAGGATGAAGATTTTATCCAAAAAGCCGTTACGAAAAAGTTGATTCTGGTTCCAGGTTATATATTCACTGAAAGTCGCAATTTCGTTCGTTTATCTTTTGCTACAGATTGGGATCAATTAAAACGAGGTATGTTGGCGCTCCAAGAGCTCGCAACCTAAGCCAGATTTTACTCGTGTTCATTTTTCTTTATCTTTTATTATTCCTTTTTGGTTCTTGTATTGCAAGTTTTTACATTACAACAGCTGAAAGGGTCCTTTTTTATTTTTATGGGAAAGGTCGAAAAGTTGGTTCATTTTGGGAGCGAATGATTCAGCTCCTTACCTATCCTAGCCATTGTCCCAGTTGTAAAACGAAAGTATCACCACTTTACTTAACGCCCGTTTTGGGATATTTTCTCACGAAAGGAAAGTGTCCTACTTGTGGCGTTCGCCTATCTTGGGTCTATCCGACCTCCGAATTTCTATTTGGTATTTTGGGGGTGATCAGTTTTGTTTTGACTCAGGATTTATTATTTACTATCTCCTTTCTTTTTTTGATTGGTCATTTGATTGTCTCCATTCATACTGATGCCAAGTATTTTTCATTGGACTATGAAAATTTACCTTTTATCTTATTCTTTGGATCTTTTTGCAATTATGCACTGACAAAGGAATTACCAGGAATGATAGATTTGTATGTATTCCTTGGTTTTGCCGTATTTTATGTTAGTATTTATTTTTTATTTAAAAACGGAATGGGTTTGGGTGATGTTTTTTTTGCACCTTGTTTTGCCTTTTTAGCAGGTCATCCATTTTGGCTCTTCTTTTTAAACTCATCTTATCTCCTTGCAATCATTATTACGATTGTATCTCGCAAAAAAGGAGAAAGTTTACGTGGCAAAATGATTCCGATGGGTGTCTTCTTCTCACTAGGTCTTTTCTTTACAATGATAGCAAAAGTAATGTATTTTAATTTAGGAATTGAAGGTTTTACAGGGGAACATTATGAACCATGATTTAAACGAAATGCGCAAATCTTATGAAAAGTACACTTTGAACGAAGAAGATGCAGGAAGTGATCCGATTGTTTTTTTTAAAGTTTGGTTCCAATTGGCTTTGGATGAAAAAGAAGAAGAACCCAATGCCATGTTACTTTCCACAGTTTCACCTGAAGGTCAGCCGTCTGCACGGGTTGTGCTCTTAAAAGAAATTAAGGATGGCGATTTTGTTTTCTTTACAAATTACGATTCGAGAAAAGGAAAAGATTTGGAAAACAATCCTAAGGCAAGTTTGACTTTTTTTTGGGCAAGCCAGGAACGCCAAATTCGTATTGAAGGCTCGGTCTCAAAAGTAAGTAAACAATCCTCACTCGAATATTTTGCAAAACGGCCTCGTATTTCTCAATTAGGTGCTCTAGCATCCTTACAAAGCTCAGTCGTTCCAAATCGGCAATACTTAGAGGATCAGTTTACAAACATCGAAAAAAAATATGAAGGAAAAGATGTACCGATGCCCGAAACATGGGGTGGCTACGCTTTAAATCCGACACGGATCGAATTTTGGCAAGGGAGACAAGGCCGACTTCACGATAGGATCGAATTTTCTAAAAAAGGAAATGATTGGACTCGTTGTCGATTGAGTCCTTAATCATTTAGGCGAAAGTACGCCTTTTATTTTTCCTACTTATCCACCGTGTAAATTGAGCAAGTGACCTAATTTGGTTTTTTTGGTGTGAAGGTATCTGGAATTACCTTCAACTGGTTCAATTTCGATTGGAACGCGATCCGTTACGTGCAGATTATAACCTTCCAAACCTACGATCTTACGAGGGTTATTCGTAATGAGACGCATTTGTTTGATGCCAATATCTCGTAATATCTGAGCACCGATTCCGTAGTCACGAAGGTCAGGCGCAAAACCTAATTTTTCATTTGCTTCAACAGTATCGAGACCACCTTCTTGTAAGCCATACGCTTTCAATTTATTGATGATGCCAATTCCACGACCTTCTTGGCGCATATAGAGGAGAACGCCGCTCCCTTCCTTTTCTATCATTTTTAGAGCACTATGCAACTGAGAACCACAATCACAACGCTGTGAAAAGAAAACATCACCCGTCAAACACTCGCTATGAACCCGAACCAGAACAGGCTCACCCTTAGAAACATCTCCCTTGATCAGGGCAATATGTATTTTGTCGTCTACTTGTGTTGAATATGCACGAATTTTAAAATCACCATAGTCCGTCGGAAGATTGGCCTCGGCTTCCAGTTGGATCAACCTTTCCTGCGTTTGTCGGTATCGGATCAGATCCTCGATGGTATAAATGTTTAAATTGTGAAGGCTCGCAAATTTTTCAAGGTCTGGCAGTCTTGCCATGGTTCCATCATCGTTGAGAATCTCGCAGATCACTCCGCTGGGATATAGACCGGCAAGTTTGGCGAGATCTACCGCGGCTTCTGTGTGACCCGCGCGTCTTAAGACACCACCTGCCACGGCTTGCAATGGAAACATGTGCCCTGGTCGAGCCAAATCAGCAGGACTTGCATTTTCATCTAACAAAACTTCGACCGTTTTTGCTCTGTCATGGGCAGAAATGCCCGTTGTGGCGCCTTCTTTGGCATCAACTGAGACGGTAAATGCGGTCCCGTGTTTATCTCCGACGGATAGATCGTCCACCATCCGCCCAAGTCCGAGCTTTCGGAGGCGATCTGACTCCATCGGAACGCAAATCAAACCACGTCCGTGCGTAGCCATAAAATTGATCATATCTTTATTCGCAAATTGGGAGGCGACGACCAAATCCCCTTCATTTTCTCTATCTTCTGAGTCGACGAGAATGATCATTTTACCTAGACGTATTTCTTCGATGGCTTCTTGTATGGGACGGATCATTTTTTCCCCTATATATACTAAGACTGTCAACGCCTTACTGATTAAAAGTAGAAACTAGAAGAAATTCATTGATTTTTAGGTCAGAATTCAGCTAATATTGTCAAATCGGTGAGGGGAAATGGAATTAAAGATAAACACGGCAGGCAAAATAAAAGTAATCGAAATATCTGGAAAGTTTGATATCGAATCTACCGAAGAATTTGAATCCGTTTTTGCAAAAATCATCGAACCAAATCCCGCCGTTGTCGCCATTGACATGGGAAGACTTGATTACATCGATTCATCTGGGATTGGATCACTCATTAAAAGTTTAAATGTCCTAAAAAGTAAGAAGGGGAAATTGATTCTTTTTGGAATGAAACCCATGATCCAAAATGTCTTTAAACTCGCAAAGTTGGATATGTTTTTTGAAATTCTCAGTCCAGCAGACTTTCAATCCAAATATGCGGATGGAGATGATGATTCGGATATAGACGCCCTACTTAGAAAAACGTAGTTCTAAAAAGTTTTCGATGTATTTTGCAAGTACGTCAACCTCAAGATTTACGAGGACATCCTTATTCCATTGATTCGCATTTGTTTTATGAATCGTCTCTGGAATCAGAACGAGTTGAAAACTGCCATCTTTAACATCCACTACAGTTAAACTAACTCCATCAACAGTTACACTGCCTTTTTTGACAAAGTATTTAGTTAGTTCTGGAGGTGGTTCAATCCAAAATTCTTCCACTTTATTCTCTTCGATTACAGTACGGGAGAGAACCTTACCCAATCCATCCACATGTCCTTGCACCATATGTCCACCAAACCTTTGTCCGACGGCCATAGCTCTCTCTAAATTGACGAGAGATCCTTCCTTCAACCTTGATAGATTGGTAAGTTCAAGTGATTTGAAGGATGTATAGAATTCAAAAATGTTCCCCTTCTCCTTCAAATTAGTGACGGTCATACAAGCACCACTAATCGCAACCGAATCACCTATTTTTAAATCTGGATGATTAAAATCAGTAACCACTTCAAATTCAATTCCAGAATCGATGGGACTTACGCGAAGGATTTTCCCTGTTGTTTCTATAATGCCTGTGAACATATGGTTCCATGAAAATTGAAATATCGAATTCGTCAACGAATCAATCTTATCCTATGTTAATGAACATTCAACGAGTCTATGTTCATAACACATTGACCTTTACGCACAGTTTCGATAAAATCTTACCATGAATCTATATATTCTTTGTTTCATCTTATGTGCCGTATCAATCAATTGTAACAGTATCTCAAAAAAAGACATGGAAGAATCTGAAGATGTCCCAACAGATTACTTTGAAAGTTCCTTTGGGAAAATTGCATATTATACCGAAGGTAAGGGTCCAAAACTCATACTCCTACATGCGGCCGGACATGATCACCATGACTTTGACTCGATCATGCCTACACTTACAAATAAATATGAAGTGATCCGCATCGACTGGCCTGGACATGGAAAATCCATTTGGACATCTGAGAAAGAAATTTCAGCGATTTACTTCCCTATTCTTTTGAAGGAATTTTTGAATAAAAAAGCACCTGAAGGATCCACTCTTATGGGAAATTCGATCGGAGGTTTTGCCGCAATGAAGCTTTCACTCGACCATCCGCATCTTGTGAAAGGACTTATTTTAATTGATACAGGCGGCATGAATGAGTTAGATTTTTTTTCTAAGACATTTATCAAACTCAAATCATCTCCCTGGTTTACTTCGCTTGTATGGAACCTATTTCCAAGATTCTACATAAAAATAGAAAACACTCACACCATTCAAATATTGAATCGGGTAAAAAAATCGAAGTTCGCACCTCAAGCGATTGAAACGAATGCGCTATTATGGAAAAGTTTTCTCGATGAGAAATATAACCTTCGGGATAAAGTATCACAAATTCAAAAGCCTACTCTCATCCTTTGGGGTAAAAATGATCCAGTGATTTATCCAAAATTTGGCAAAGACCTGAATGAAAGAATCTCGAATTCGGAACTTGTTCTCTTGGAAACAGGCCACATACCTTTTGCTGAAGATCCAGAAAGATTCCTTCAATTCACGTTTGGCTTCTTAGCAAAATACAATCTTTAGATTGACCAATGCCTTTTTTTTTGAAATCTCATATGTGTGATTCAAACATCCGATGTACTCAATGATTCCCATTTGGAGCTTATCTATCAACGAATCTGTAGTATTTCTCCGATCCCGAACGATGTGTGGAAAAAACTGCCAAGATCATTTTTTTCCCTGCATGAATTGAAAGCTGGTCACTACTTCATCAAAGAAGGTAAAGTTGCAACAAACCTTGGTTTTGTTTTGAGCGGTGTTTTGAAAGAATATTATCTCACAAAAAAAGGAGATGAATACATAAAATCCTTTAATTTTCCTGGAGATTTTACTGGATCCTACTATGATTTGTTAAGTGGACTCCCTTCTACTTGCTCAATTCGCGCGATTCAAACGTCTGTCATTGCCATTGCTAACTTTAATCATTTTCAGGATTTACTAGATTCGAATCCACATTGGCAACGATTCGGAAGAGTGATCGCCGAAACCTTATTCATAAAAAAAGCAAGGCGCGAATTCGAACTGCTCACTTTATCTGCCGAAGAAAGATATCGAAATCTATTAATAGCGAGACCTAACATCGAAGAAGAATTATCGCAAATCCATATTTCCTCTTACCTGGGTATTACACCTGTTTCTTTAAGTCGGTTGAGAAAAAAATTAAGAAGTGGTAGTCATAAAGAACCTTAAGATTTCATTTCGATTTGCCACAAGTCAGGCCCCACTTGGTATTGAATTTGTTTTTCAAACTGATTGAGTCCTAAGAAGGATTTCCCTTCTTTCCATTCCTTTTCGCTTTGGATGGTAAGTATACAATCATTCACATCCAAGTTCTCTTTTACAAAATTCCATACAAAAGAACCAGCTTCCAAGATTACTGTATTGACACCATGATTGGTTAGGTCTTTAAAAAAGAGGTCAGAATCCATATCTGTGATTTTCAAAATCGGAAAATCACTTAGCGTTGATAACTCAGAAAAGTGAGTCAGATCAGGGGTTCCATATTTATGCGAGCTGGTCACAAGATAGAAGAGACAGAGTTTCTTGCCATACCTTTCATTTAGCGCTTTTTGTTTTTCCATAAAGGAGGAAGCGATTTCCAATCCTTCCTTCAAAATAAAAACTCTCCAAGGTTGGTAGGAATTCAAATTAGATACATGTTCCGAATAACACTCTGCATTTGATTCAGCGAACAAGCTATCTAACATCTGTTCTCCTGGGGAAAAAAATTCAGCTATCTTCCCAAAATCAATCTTAGACACCTCGCCTTTTGAATGAAAATCATCCTCATTTAAACGAAAATCCAAACCTGGCTCGTCCACTTGCATCGTTTTTGGACCAACAACAATAGCATCAAACTTAGCTCTAAGCATTTGTAGATAAAATTGACTTTCTGAACTGCTGATCGGTTGGTTCGACGGCTCGTGAGTTGCATAAAATCCGTCACTTGTGATCGCGGATTTTACCCAGACCCATGGACGATTCTTTTTGATTCTTTGAAAAAATCCGTGTAAAAAAGGATAGGAGCTTTGCGCAATCAGTGGATGCAATCTGATTTCGATGCCTTGCTTTTGATAGGCTTCCCAATCTCCAGAAAGCACGAGTGGATTGGGGTCTTTCCAACCAAGCATTACCTTTGAAGGACTGCGTTCTATCACCAAATCTCGGCAAGGCGGGGTTTTTCCTGTATGAGTGCAGGGCTCTAAACTGACAAAGAGATTATGGCCTTGTTTCGATTCTGCTTGCGTATCGAGTCCCATCGATATCTTTTGATCTAAGTCTCGATACGCCTCTCTTTCTGCATGCGAAAACCCAACCATTTGCGTATTTCCAAATGCAAGAATGTCACCTGAGCTATTCGTGATTACCGCGGCTACTGGGGGATTAGGAGATGTCTTTCCCATTGCTAGAAAAGACAACCACTTGATTTTAAGAATTACATTCTTGAGTTTTTTAGAATCCACATGTTAAGCAAGTTTTCTTTTTCTACGAAATTGGTCGTAAATTTCAGAAATAGGCGCGGCAATAAAAATCGAAGAGTAAGTTCCAACTAGCACACCAAAAATGAGAACAATGGCAAAGTCGTAGAGTTCAACCGCTCCGCCGACAAGGATTGCCACAACTGATATCAGAGTAGTTAGTGATGTATTGATGGTTCGACCTAACGTTTGTCCAATGGAAACATTGATGATATTGGAAAGGGAAAGGTTATCCTTTCCATGTGAATTTTCTCTGATTCGATCGAAGACAACAATCTTATCATTGATCGAGTAACCGAGTAACGTAAGTAGTGCGGCAATAATCGGAACAGAAGGTTTGATTTGAAAGAAGCCTATCATCGCTAACGTAAACAAGATATCATGGATTAAGGCAATCGCCGATGCAAGAGCAAACTTAAACTGAGAACGATAACTCAAATAAAGGAGAATGATTCCAAGAGTGGTGAGTAGCAGAGTGATCCCCGTGGATGTAAGCTCGCTACCCACAACAGCACCAACTTGGTCCGCCGAGAGGATGTTCTCTTTTGGGAGCTGGAACTCTCGTCGGAGAGTGATCACAAATTTATCAATCGAGGAGGTTCCCGCTTCTCTCTCAGCATCAGGGATGGCCATATACTGCTCTTCAATCTTTGCAATCGAACCTAGTCCAATATCCATTTGATAGATATTTTTTTCTTTTTCTAATAAGATTACGACTGCCTCAATCTCCGATTTTTTGAAATAACTTTCAAGATCGGTTCTCGATTTTCCCATCGGAAGTTCAACGACAGAACGAAGTCCTCCATCAAAATCCAAAGAATGTGCAAAGCCACCAAACTTTACGTAAGTTATGACGAAACCCAATAATATGGCAACAAATGATGTTGTGAGTGTGATCGCTTTGTATTTTGTATAATTAAAATTAAACATGTGTTACTACCGTTTTACCAAAGAAGAATGGGCGTAAGTTTAAATGACGGATACTCGTTCTATTGACCAAAAGTTCCATAAACATTCTAGATAGGAAAAGTGATGTAAAAAGAGTCGTGACGATTCCCCAACAAAGAGTAATCGCAAAACCTTTGATCGGACCATTCCCTAGTCGAATCATTAGAATACCTGCGATCAACGTTGTGAGATTCGAGTCCATAATGGTCCAAAATGCATTTTCAAAACCTTGCGTCACAGCAATGGTAAGTGGCCTTCCGACTTCCAACTCTTCCCGAATCCTTTCATAGATAATGACATTGGCATCAACCGCCATACCAACTGTCAATATAACGCCCGCAAGACCCGGCAATGTCAGTGTAAAATCCATAAGCGTCAATAAAGATGCAAGAATGATGATATTTGCCAAAAGAGAAACATCTGCAAGCAATCCACCCAAACGATAATATAGAATCATGTAAAGCATCACTAGGAGAAATCCAATGATCACTGCCCGAATTCCTACTTCGATGGATTCGATACCAAGTGTCGGTCCGATAAAGCGCATTTCTAATACGGAAAGAGGAATAGGTAAGGCTCCTTCGGAAATCACATTCGCAAGTCGAATGGCTTCTTCTTGGCTAAAACTTCCAGAAATTTCAGCACGGCCACCAGCAATCGGATCATTGATTACTGGATTCGAGACAACTTTATCTCCCCAAACAATCGATAGATTGCGGCCTCGGTTCTGCGAAGTTAAATCAAAGAATTTTTCTGCTCCACTAGGAGTTAATGTGAAGCTTACCATCCATCCATAACTATTGGAGTTAAAGGACGGCTGTGCATTCGTCATATCATTTCCTGATAAAGAAATCTTTCTTTCTAACACCGCAAAGCTACGTGGTAATAATGCAGATTTCGCTGATTCTCCCCTTCTCCAATAAGCAAATATCTTATACTCGGGAGGGATATTGTATTTTTTTTCAAGTCCTTCGATGAAAGCATCCTGAACTTTTTTACCCAGTTTATTTTTTACGATTTCTTGAAATTTGAAGATATCAGTTTCTTCTCTTTTTCCAAGTTCCATCCACTTCCGCTCATTTTCTTCAATACGAGATCGGAACAAAAAGGGACTTGGTTCCTCTATGCGGTATTCAACAGTTTCGGTATTTTGTAAGATTTCAAGTATGGATGCTGAGTTTGAAACTCCTGGCAGAGAAACTTCAATAGCATCTTGTTCTTTTTGAATTCGGACTTGAGGTTCAGTTAAGTTTTGACTTGTTAGACGGTTGTCTATGATCATCTTTGCTTTTTCTAACTCAACAAGTTTTCTCATCGGTGAAAGTTCAAAATTTGATTCTATTTCAGAAAGCCGATCTGTTGCTTTTTGTTTATCTTCAGCCGACTTTGTTGCATCTGCTAAAATCAGTTTTTGATCAGCTATCTCTCTTGCATAAATATCTCGCAACTTTTTGGTATAGTCGTCAAAATCACCTTTTAAAACGACCCTCATACCACCTTGCAAGTCTAACCCGAGTTTAATGGAAAGAGATTTACCACCTCGGATGAGATCTTCAATCATCGTTGGTTCTACTTTGTTTTTAGATTCCCAAACAAGAAGTTGGTTTTCTTGGGACATTTGATTGATTTTTGCAGAAGTAATAAATCTTCCATGGATTTTATAAAAGCCGATCTCCTTAGCAGGCAAACCTGATTTCGGTTCGATCGTCCATTGTGAGGATGCACCGTAATCTTTTTGCCATTTTTCAAAAAAGCTCGAGGTCAAACTATCTTGTGTAGCGGTATCTAAATTGTAAACATCAGGTTGGATGGTTAAGTGCAGAGTACGCTCGGCAAAATTTGGGTAAAGAATCGTAAATGAAACCGCTAAAATAAACGCGGGTATTAATAATAAGCTGAACGATCGCAAAACAAAGGCTCCTGGGTTAAATTATCTTCTGTAAGGTCTGCTACTTGAACTTGGTTTTGCTAAACGCAATCTATAGAATGCGAATAGGATAATAATCCCAAGTATCATCATAGCTTTTTTGTATTTATCAAAAAATTCCGAAAAACTAAAGAGAGGTTTTGAGGTCGCTGTTGCCTGAGAAGTTCCTGACTTCGTTTCCTCTCCCGTCTGTGAGCGACCAAAGGATAGATCCGACGCAAATCCTGGAAGACCATCCGGTTCTACAACTACTTCTGGTTCGATCCACAAACCTTTCATGACAACTTCTTCTTCCTGTTTGACTTGTGGCTCTTGAATCACGACTGGTTTTGATTCAACAGGATTAGTCTGAGGTGTCAATGTATTAGTAGTTGTGTTTAAATTCGTGGTCGGCGTAATTTGATTTGCGTTCGTTAGAGAATTTTGATTTTTCTTTTTTGACTTTTTCTTTTTTGTAGTCTGTGTCGCCAAAGACTTCTTAGTCGAAGTTGTCGATTCATCTTTTGACTTTACTTGTGTGGTAGTAGTCGTGGTCGATGTCTTCGGTTTGTCGTTGACCTTATCCAAAAAATCTAAATTGTCTTGAGCCCATACCTCTCCAATAAAAACAAAAAAGAATGTGAGTATGGAGATAATGGTTTTCATGATTAGGCTTTCTTTTTTAGAATTGCGCTAGTTTCAAATGTAATATTTGTATTTGCGCTAACACTGATAACAACTGTTTCGTTATTGTCTTTAAATTCGACTATTTTGCCATGCACGCCACTGCTAGTCACTACGCTGTCGCCTTTTTGGAGTGCGGCGATCATTTCTTTTCTTTTTTTATCTTCCTTTTTATTAGGAAGGATCACAAGGAAATACATAGCAACAAGCATGATCGGAATGATGAGCAAAGACTGAAGGGAGGAACGAGTGCTATCACCGGCTGCATCTTGGGCAAATAGGAAAAAGGGGCTTAGGATTTGAATGAGTGTGTACATAACTATCTATTTGTCCAAAGATGAAACCACTTGGCTTAAATTCAATGTTTCCCTGACAAATTCTAAAACTTTTTTTGATAAGAGAGCCTCTTTTGCCATTTCAAAACCCTCGCTTATCGATCCCACTTTACCTGCGACGAATAAAGCTACTCCCGCATTTAGGGCAACTAGGTCTGTCCCGGAAGTTTTTGCACCTTTCAAAATTTCAAAAAAATGAGCAGACGATTCTTCTTTGGATTTTGAAAAAACTTCCTCTTCCTTTAGAGGAAACAGTGATTTTAGAACTTTAGGATCGAAGACTAGGGATTCCGTCGTCTTGCCATCAAAAAAAGCGTAATCCGTTGGTGCAAAAATGGAAAACTCGTCCATTCCATCGCGAGAATGACAGGTAACTGATTTTTTGATGCCCAATTGTGCCAATATTCTAGAAACAGGAACGACGAGCGAAGAGTCATAGACACCCAAAACTTGGTGGGTTGGCGCAAATGGATTGGATAAGGGTCCAATCAGATTAAAAAACGTACGGATTCCCAACTCCCTTCTGACCGGTCCCGCATATTTCATGGATGGGTGCCAGCTCTGCGCAAATAAGAATACAAAACCAGTTTTTAAAAATTCAGCGGTTAGATCCTCTTTGCTTCGGTCGAGGTCATAACCAATCGATTGTAAAATATCGGAAGATCCAGAAAGGGAAGAAACAGAACGATTTCCATGTTTTGCAACTTTGACCCCAAGACTTGCCAAAGTAAATGCAGAGAGTGTAGACACATTGAAGGAACCCTTCCCATCTCCTCCCGTTCCGCAAGTATCCATAAAATCAAAGTCAAACTTTTGTTTTGGCTTTTCTGCATTTTCTCTCATTGCCAAAACGAAGCCTGTCAATTCTTCTTCCGTCTCACCTTTGATCTTAAGCGCTGTTAAAAAAGCCGACAAAATGATTTCGGACACATTCCCTTTCATTACTTCATTGAGAAAATAATGAGCCTCCGACTGCGTCAGATCTTGCGAGGAAATAATGTTTTCAAGAAGGGATTTAACTTTTGATTCGATCATAAAAAATCCTTTTTAAATTAGAAAAACCAAGTAACGAATGATTGGTGACGATATAACGCATACCTGAGATGACAGTAATAAAAGTTGTAAGTAACATTCCGAAATAGGGAACAAATGCGGCGGCCAAAGTAATAAGCTCAGATGTTTCGGGTAGAACATCCATTCGAATGGTATCATAGAAACTTTTTGCATTTTCTGTCGCAATCTCGAATGTAGAAAGACCAGCTGTTTTTCCCAAAGCATACATCTCATTGATCATATTCTTTCGATTGCCCGATACCAGCATAAAGATAATCAATATGATTAAGATGGCTCCCATTTGGAAAGCGGTCTTTACCTTTCCCATCATCGTTGTGCGTAAAGATGTCCCCGATCTAACAGCCACATAACGAAGGAATGTGATCAGCATGTCACGGCCTATGATTAAGAGAACCATCCAAACTTCAATAGGTTCGTGGATAAACAAAAATGCTACAAAACAGCCGATTACAAGTACCTTATCAGCCATTGGATCTAAAAATTTTCCAAACTCTGTCTGCTGGTTCCACTTGCGTGCTAAATATCCGTCTATCAAATCAGTGATGGAAGCAAGAGCAAACAAAACAAAGGCGAAAACTTGGTATTCAATATCTTTCTGGAAGAGAGCAAAAACAAAAAAAGGAAGCGCCAATACTCGCAAAACGGTGAGTAAATTTGGAAGATTGGCTATGGTTTTCCAATCTTCCATATCAAACCCAAGATCCTGTCATATCCAATTCATAAAAGCTATCGACAGATACCTTGCCAATTTGACCAACATGTAAATTTAAATCTTCGACGAATACGACTTCATCGATTTCGGGAGCGTCTTGGAATCTTCGTACCATTGCTCCTTCTTCATTCACTT
>JAPZRK010000074.1 GCA_027531445.1 Leptospira sp. | reverse complement strand
GTAGTATCCACGAAGGTACCTCTTCTCACCATACGCTGATAGTTGGTGATAAAGGTGTTTTTCATAATTGTATATAACCATGCTTTGAGATTGGTGCCTTCAGTGAACTTGTCTCTGTTGGTGAATGCTTTTACCATGGTGTCTTGCAAAAGGTCATTGGCATCATCCACGTCCCGGGTAAGCTTCATGGCAAAAGGTTTCAAAGAGCTAGACAGCTTTTGAAGAGAGTAGCTAAATTCTAGAGTTGTCATGGTCGCGTTGTTTTGTTTAACCAAATCTAGACAGTATTAAACAAAATGCAAACGTTTTGTAGAATAATTTTTTTTAAACGTTAAACAAAAGGTGATAAAAGTGAAGATATCATGAACAAAAAGCCTCTGGGAACGAAAAAAGGCACTTTTTAAGGAAGTGCCTTTGTTTAAACAATATTCAATTTTGTTTAACTATTTCTCTTGAGAGACTTCTTCAAGTTCTTCCAGAAGATCCTTAATGTCTCTGATGTAATTCATCTGCCTCACATTCTTCGGGAAGACCAAATCCTGCCCAATGACCTGATATCCGGTAACCAATATTTGACAGGATGAAAACCTTTCTGAAAGGGCATTCACGTACTCCTGTACGTACTCTGAAGACGGAGAAGTAGTGATGACCGTAAGCAGGTATTCCGGTTGATGAAGTTTAAAAACTGAGAGCAAGTCATCGTTTGGAGTGCTTTGTCCCAAATAAATGACTTTATGTCCTTTTGATTTGATCAAATAACTGGCAAAGAGGATGGAGATTTCATGCAGCTCACCTTCAGGTAGAAATAGCAGGAATTTTTTGCCGCCACCATGGTAAATCTGACCATCTATTGCTACGATTAATTTTTGTCTAACCAGGTTGGAGATAAAATGCTCCTGCGCTGGATTGATTGCTCCGGTTTGCCATAATACCCCGATTTTTGACATAAAAGGGTAAATAATGTTGAGCATGGTCTGCTCAAATCCGAGCTTGAGAATATTGGTACTCAAAATTTTATCAAAACGCTCCTCGTCCATCTCGATCATACAGATGGTAAGGGCATGAATCTGATCGTCATGAGTAAGCGACCGCTCTGTCAGCTTGATTACTTCATCTCTAATTTCGTGAGAGGCCATCGAAGCGATTTTGCTGATTTTAAATCCATTGTCATTCAAAAGAGCGACATTCAAAATCAGCTTGAGGTCATCGTCATCATAAAACCGAATGTTGGTGTCCGTTCTTTTTG
>JAPZRK010000016.1 GCA_027531445.1 Leptospira sp. | reverse complement strand
CTAACACTACAGCAACCAATTGACCTAAGATTTTATGCTTTGCCTTGAGCTCTACCATATCATCTCTGAAGCCCACAAAAAACATCAAGGCAATGGCTCCCAGGAGAAACCTGATATCAGGAAGTGGAAACTGCCAACCCCAAATTGCCAAAGCAACGTAAGTAGCTGAAACAAAAGAAATTCCTCCCATAGAGGGCGTGAATTTTTTGTGGATTTTACGACCTCCAGGTGCATCTCCGATTTTAGCCTTCTTAAGAACAGAAATGACTATCGGTGTAAGTAAAAATCCAACAGAAAAAGAAGTAAGTGTAGCTAAAAGAAAATTCATGTGAAATTAGTTTTCAAACAATAACAACTGCTGGTGAAAATAAGTTTTTACAATAATAACACCTAATTTTTTGCGAATAAAATAATTTATCAGCCTAAAGCTTAGATTTTTTAAAACTTTCCTTTGTAAAATACAAAAGACAAATCAGTTAATTCAAACTCCAAAACAATGCCTACATAAATTACCTAATTCATTAATAAATAACATAGTCTAAGTCTAACGAAAAGTAAAATACCCTCACAGCCGAACTAATTTTCTCATCATGAACTGAATTATTAGCACAAAACTTAGTCCAAATCAATTTCTCGATCATTAAACCAACGAAACTCTAAATAAATGACATTGCTTTTTTTCGGAATGATTTCAAAAAAAATGTCCACTAGTTCCAAATAAGATTCCATCGAATATTTAGGGCAAAGGCTCAGTAATCTTACCTTTGCGATCTCTATTTCACCTTTGTGACCTCTGTGGTTTAAATATGAACTTTCAAGAATCTATTATTCAGGGCATTCAGCTCGCATTTCAGAATATCTTCAATCATGACTTGCCTATCGGGCAAATCAGCCTTGCTCCCACCAAAAAGGAATTTGTGGGCAGCTACACTTTTGTGGTTTTTCCATTCCTGAAAGTGTCCCAAACGACCCCGGAAAATACTGGAAACCTCATCGGTGAATATCTGAAAACCAACGTTCCGGCAGTGAGCGACTTCAATGTGGTAAAAGGTTTTTTGAATCTTGTACTCAATGAACGGGTATGGCTGGATCTTTTTC
>JAPZRK010000015.1 GCA_027531445.1 Leptospira sp. | reverse complement strand
TAGTTGCAAGCTGTGCATTATGTCCAAGTTTCTTGTAGATATTCAAGAAAGCTTTGACATTCCCAACTCCATAATCGATAATTGAAATCATCTAAACAGTCTTTTTTCCAATCCCGTTAGTCTCATTACCTTAGTTCCAAGGTCAATAATCCACTTTTTATTATGATAATCTTTGAAAGTTTTATTCTCTCCTTCAAAGATTTTTTGCAACTGTTCAACCGTCAAGTCGAGTTTGTTAGCTACATATTCAAACTCATGTTTAAGAAACTCCTCAGACATTTCTGGTTTAGAAACTCGATCTAAAGCTTCCTCTCTGGTCATTTGTCCTGTAAGGATCAAACTCGAGAAATGAGCTCTTCTTTTTTGAAAACCAAACTTCTTTGGCAACCAATAATCTTCATAAAACCTTGTGAATCTAGATTCATGATGTTTATGTTGAAATCTTTGCCAGCCAAATCTTTCCTCTAAAAAGTCTTCAACATCTTTTTTAATATAAGGAACATAGTTACATGGCTTAAACACCTGCATACCAAGTCCATACCTGTAATAAATTTTATATTTTAAAATATCAACCAAAGGGAAGGTTTTCAAAGGTTTATTACCAAACTTGCTGTGAATAGATTTCACCAGTGTGGTGTCAATACCAGGATAGCCACCCCACTCTTCAGGTTCTCTACAGCATTCTGTAGAATAATTAGAGCCTGTTAAAACGTATTTGATTTTATTTTTCTTAGCAAACTTATACAGAGCTGAAAAGAAAGCGTAATCTTGGGGAAGATCTTGATCAGGTATTTGAGACTTCAAAAAAGCCAATTGTAAATCCTTCATTTCCTCCCAATTGATGACTTCGGTAAACAAATCCAAATTTAGCCCATCAACCAACTTTTCTATATTTCCAACTGCCTGATCTGTATTCCAGCCTGCATCCACATGAAAAAGTAAAGGACGAAGTCCCATCACCTCTTTAGCAATATAAGCCACGTACGAACTATCAAGCCCCCCACTAA
>JAPZRK010000081.1 GCA_027531445.1 Leptospira sp. | reverse complement strand
TTTGTTTCCCTTTCTGAGGAGCATATTGATTAGGCTGAAGACCTTTTGGCGTTCCCATACAAGTAAAATGGCGCTTCCAATGAAACAGAAAGTTGCGAGAGAAAACAGCAATCCCCCATCTTTTTCAACTTCAATTCCAAGAATAAAAATATGACTGATCATGGCTCCAAACATGGTTCCTAGACCCATAAATGCGCCGAGCCATACTGTACCAGGAAAGACAAAAAGAACACAAACTAGGAGTTCTATGAAACCTGCGGCAAATCTCCCCCAGGGCTCCACTCCTAAACTTGAGAAAATAAACACGGACTCAGGCGCTCCTGAAAACTTAAAATAAAGTGTTTGGAGAAAAATCAAAGCCACGAGAATTCTGAGGGCTTTATGGATGAGGGAAAGATAAAATGGGCTCATGATTTCCTTTGATGAGTCAAAGATAAGAACTATGAATGATTATACCAGAACAGTTCCCCTTTTTGCCTGTCGAAATCTTTCTTTTTTCTGTCAATTTTTCCTTTAAAATAATCTCAATCCTTCATCAGTTTAAATTGAGATGGAGTTTTTTTTGTAATCTTTTTAAAAAGTTTACTCAATTGACTTGGATCTTCAAAGCCTAGCTCATCTGAAATCTCATTGATTGATTTGAATGAAAAAAGCAACATACGTTTTGCTTCCAAAATGATACGTTTGTGTATTGTTACCAGTGGCGGATCTAACTTTGCATTTCGAAAAATTTCCGATAATTTTTTCGGGCTAACATTCAATAAAAATGCATAATCTGAAATCTGTTTCTTCTTTCTGAAATTTAATTCTACCAAAAAGTTAAATTTCCTAATGATTTCGATGTTTTGATGGTCACCTTGCACCCGTCTGATTTTACTTTTTCCTATTCTTGTCAATCGAATGATCAATAGTTTCAGTAGAGTGACAAGCATCTCATTATGGACTGGATCCACTTCTTTGAATTCCTGGATAAACAAATCGCATAGTTTTTCAAGTCCAGGTTGGTCTTCCGAGGGGATGGGCAGAAGGGGAAAGTTTTGAGCTCCATAAAATAAAATTCCATTGCAAGAAACTTCGTGATCATGGTCTCGGATGCAATAAAATTCTTGGTTAAATGATATCGCAGTTAATTTATTATTATCTTCAGGAAGTTTTACGAAGTTAAGTGCAGTGAGGGTACAAAACGAATTTGGTTGAATGACTACGGTTTGATCATCGCAAAAAAAGGTGTATTTTTGATGGGAACGATTCCATAGAATATGATTTGCCAGAGGCATGGAAAATGCCAGTTTTTGATCGGCATTCAAATCTTCCGTAAAATGAAAAAATGCCCCAGTCAATGGATCATTGAGTCCGTAAGACTTGGGGCTTTGACTTGCCTTCATGGTTTCCCTCCTTTCTCCCCAAAAGATAGGTAACATCCTTCAATTTCGTCACCTCTTTTAGGATTTTGACTTGCGTTTTTACCTTTGTCCAAGCTATCGTAGTCTTAGATTCAATGGAATCATATTCAAACAATCCCCATTTTTCAAACAAAACCTATCTTAGGAAAACTACATGGCAATAGAAATCAAAGTCCCCGAGATGGGGGAATCCGTTACAGAAGCAACGATCAGCACTTGGACCAAAAAAGAGGGCGATTCCGTTACCGTTGATGAAGTTCTAGCAATACTTGAGACCGACAAAGTCTCGTTAGAGATTCCCTCTCCTGCCACTGGCGTTCTAAAGTCGATCACCAAAAAGGTTGGAGATGTGGTCAAGGTAAGAGACATCATTGCGACCATCGAAGAAGGTGCTAAAGGTGCAAGCAGTCCACAAAGTGCGCCCACACCTAGCGCCCAATCTTCATCTCCGCAACCAACATCTGACAAAGTAAACGATGAGCTTCCACCTGCCGCTCGCAAGATGATCGAAGAAAACCACCTAGATGTAACGAAGATTAAAGGTACAGGCCGTAACGGTCAAATCACAAAAGAAGATGTCGTTCTTTATATGGAATCATCTAAAGCTAGTGGATCTTCCGCTGCTGCAAAACCAGCATCCTCTCCAGAGATCGCAAAACAAGTTCCTGCTGGTGCACGTGCTGCCGGCCCACGTGAATCCGTCGTGCCGATGACAAAACTTCGCCAAACGATCGCAAATCGATTGGTACAAGCACAACATACCGCGGCTATCCTCACGACTTTCAACGAAGTCGATATGAGTGAGATCATGGAACTCCGCACAAAATACAAAGATAAGTTCAAAGAAACACATGGTGTGGGTCTAGGGTTTATGTCTTTGTTTACTAAGGCAGCAGTTGCGGCCTTAAAGGCATTCCCTGCCATCAATGCAGAGATTCGCGGAACAGACGTTGTATACAAAAATTTCTACGATATCGGTGTTGCTGTTGGTGGACCTAAAGGGCTTGTAGTTCCTATTGTCAGAGATGCAGATCTACTCAGCTTTGCGCAAATTGAATCCGAAATCTCTCGATTGGCAGGCAAGGTCAAAGATGGTAAACTCGCGTTGGAAGATATGGAAGGCGGAACTTTCTCTATCACTAACGGAGGAGTATATGGATCTATGATGTCTACTCCGATATTGAACCCACCACAATCCGCAATTCTTGGCATGCACAACATCGTAAAACGAGCTGTAGTTGTAAACGACCAGATCGTTGTGAGACCCATGATGTATTTAGCACTTTCGTATGACCACCGTATTGTGGATGGTAAAGAAGCAGTCCAGTTTCTTGTCAAAATCAAAGAGTCTGTTGAAGACCCGACTCGTCTTTTATTTGAGGTTTAATTTACAATGGAACAATATGATGTAGTCGTCATTGGTGCGGGTCCTGGTGGTTATGTGGCGGCGATTCGGGCCGCTCAACTGGGCAAAAAAGTAGCCATCATCGAAAAACGTAAAACCCTCGGTGGTACATGTTTGAATGTTGGCTGTATTCCTTCAAAAGCGCTTCTTGATTCTTCGGAAGAATATGACAAAGCCAAACACAAACTAGGTGATCATGGAATCACTGTTGGTTCCGTTAAAATTGACATCAAAAAGATGATGGAACGTAAGGACAAAGTAGTGAGCGAAGTGACATCAGGTGTTGATTACCTGATGAAAAAAAATAAAATCACTCGTTACCTCGGTTTGGGAAAATTTGTTTCAAAGACCGAAGTGTCTATCACGGGCGAAGACGGCAAAGTAGAAACGATTGCGGGTTCAAATATAATCATTGCCACTGGTTCTACACCGATCGAGATTCCTCCTCTTCCCATCGATGGCAAAACTCTCATTACATCTGATCACGCCATCGCACTGGAAGAAGTGCCTTCTCATTTGATTATCGTTGGCGCAGGTGTCATTGGTCTCGAGCTTGGTTCTGTTTGGGCAAGACTTGGTGCAAAAGTTACCATCGTCGAATTGTTACCTCGTTTATTTGGGACAGCAGACGCGGCTACTGCATCTTATGCACAAAGACTCCTCGAAAAACAAGGATTAACCTTCCTCTTTGAGACGAAAGTGCATGGTGCCAAAGTTAAGGGCAAAAAGGTAGAAGTAGAAATCGAATCTAAAGATGGCAAAAAGTCAGTTCTCGAAGGGGACAAAGTTCTAGTATCGATCGGACGAAGACCGAATACAGACGGACTTGGTGCCAAAGAACTAGGCATTGAATTTACTGAGCGCGGTCGCATCAAAGTCAAACCGAATCACTTTCAAACAAACATTCCTAATATTTATGCCATCGGTGACGTCATCGATGGGCCTATGCTTGCGCATAAAGCGGAAGACGAAGGTATCGCCCTGGCAGAAATGATCGCGGGCAAAGCAGGTCATGTAAATTACAAAGCCATCCCTTGGGTAGTCTACACTTGGCCAGAAGTGGCTTGGGTGGGGCATGGCGAAGAAGAACTCAAAAACCAAGGTATCGAATACAAAGTTGGAAAGTCGATGTTCAAAGCCAATGCACGATCCAAAGCGATGAATGAGCCAGATGGCCAGGTCAAAATCCTTTCCGACAAAAAAACGGACAAACTCCTTGGTGTACACATCGTTGGTCCGCGTGCCTCCGACATGATTGCTGAGATTGCCGTAGCGTTTGAGTTTGGTGCTAGTGCGGAAGACATTGCGAGATCCACACATGCACACCCTACTCTTTCGGAAGTCATACGAGAAGCGGCAATGGATGCAGATGCAAAATGGTCGATTCATTCCTAAACACTTAACAAGAAGATAGTTGATATTCATTTATAACTTACGGAGAAAAAAATGACTGCAGAACAGATGATGAGCTTATACGGCGACAATGCCATCGTACTCGAAGAGCTTTACGAACAATTCAAAAAGGATCCCACTTCTTTATCCTCAGATTGGGTTTTGTTTTTTCAAGAGTTGGAAAGGTCTTCCATCAGCGGGAATGGAAGCAGCAACGGCTTCAATGGAAATGGCTACGTAAACTATTCATCATCCGAACACAGAAAGGAATCTTCTCTTAGTGACTTTGGTATCATCAATCTTCTCAATGCTTACCGTAGACAAGGTCACCTTGCCTCTAATCTTGATCCATTGGGCATCAATAAACCCAATCGAGATTTTATAGACCTCAAAATCAAAGCCCTCAAACAATCGGATCTCGACACTGAAGTTGATTCCGGTGTTGCAAATCTTGGCAAAACTAAGTTAAAGAATGTGATCGACTGGTTTGAAAAAACCTACTGTGGATCCATCGGTAGTGAGCACTACTATCTGGTCAATGATGAGGAGCGTGAGTGGTTGCAAGACAGAATGGAACCACTCGCCAATAGCGAACCCATCCCAAAAAAGACAGCTCTTCGATTGTTCGAAAAACTGTACCAAGCAGACACTTTTGAAAACTTCCTTGCAAAGAAATTTGTCGGTAAAAAACGATTCTCGCTTGAGGGCGGGGAAACGATGATTCCGATGCTCGATACGTTAGTTGAAGAAGCAGGTTCTCACAAAATGGATGCCCTTGTGATCGGTATGGCTCACCGAGGACGATTGAATGTACTTGTCAATATCATCCGCAAACCAGCAGGTCTGATCTTTGCTGAATTTGAAGAGAAACTCAATCCGGGACACCTTGGTTATGCGGACGTAAAATACCACTTAGGTTACTCCAATCATGTTATGACTCACTCTGGAAAAGAGGTAAAACTATCACTCGCATTCAACCCTTCACATTTAGAAGCAGTGGATCCTGTGATTGCGGGTTCTGTCAGAGCAAGACAAGAAATGGCAAAGGACTTGGACCGTTCAAAGTATATGCCTGTTGCGATCCATGGAGATGCGGCATTTGCTGGACAAGGTGTTGTCGCAGAAACTCTCAACATGATGAATCTTGATGGATATACAGTTGGTGGAACTTTCCATATCGTCATCAACAACCAAATCGGATTTACAACATTGCCGAATGAATCTCGTTCCACACTTTATGCAACCGATCTTGCAAAAGGATATCAAATTCCCATTTTTCATGTCAATGGAGATGACCCTGAAGCGACTTACCGCGTGACTAAACTGGCACTCGAATACCGCCAAAAATTCAAAAAAGATGTCATTATCGATTTAATTTGTTATAGAAGGCTTGGTCACAACGAAATGGACGAGCCAACTTTTACACAACCACAGATGTATGATATCATCAAAAAACATCCAAAGACGATTTCAATTTATGAAGAAGCTCTCCTCAAACGTGGCGATATTACCGCTGATGAAATCAAATTTATAAAAGAAGGGATCAACGATGGGTTGGAAAGATCTTTCCAGCAGGCAAAAGAAAAAGATACCCGCATAACGGTTGATACCCTTGGTGGTGTCTGGTCTAGATATTCGAAAGAACCACTTGACTCGGATGTTCATACGGAGCTGTTACAACAACAATTAGGTGGGATTGTCAAAACACTTACATCTGTGCCAACAGACTTTAGCATCAACCCAAAACATTTAAAGGTTTTGGAAGACCGTGCAAAAATGGGAAATGGGGAACTGCCGATTGATTGGGGTTTTGCGGAAGCGTTGTCCTTTGGATCGATTTTAGAGAACGGCTTCCCTATCCGACTCGGGGGTCAAGATGCACAGCGCGGAACATTTTCTCATAGGCACGCAACTTTATCCGACATCAAAAATGGAAAAAAGGTAACCTTACTCAATCATATCAGCGAAAAACAGGCAAAAATTGATATCATCAATTCTTCGCTCTCCGAATATTCTTGTCTCGGATTCGAATATGGATACTCTCTCGCTGACCCAAATTCTTTAGTTCTTTGGGAAGCTCAATTTGGTGACTTTGCAAACAACGCGCAGGTAATCTTTGATCAGTTCATTTCTTCCTCAGAGATCAAATGGCAAAGAATGAGTGGTCTTGTTTGCCTCCTACCTCACGGTTATGAGGGTCAAGGTCCTGAGCACTCTTCAGCGAGACTGGAGCGTTTTTTACAGTTATGTGCACTTGACAACATTCAAGTAACAAACCTCACGACGCCTGCTCAATACTTCCATCTACTTCGTCGTCAAATTTTGCAAAGTTTCCGCAAGCCATTGATTGTGATGACACCAAAATCACTTTTAAGATTGAAGGAAGCTGGTTCTACACTGGAAGAAATTACTACTGGAGCCTTTAAAAAAGTATTAATGGACCCGATAGCAAAACCGGAAAAGGTAGACCGAGTGCTTTTCTGCTCAGGCAAAGTGTATTACGATCTGCGCAAGGAAGTTGACGCGACAAAATTAGAAAATGTTGCGATCGTCCGAGTGGAGCAACTGTATCCATTCCCTGACAAACAAATCAAACAGATGATCTCAACCTACTCTAAAGCAAAAAAGTTTGTTTGGGTACAAGAAGAACCAAAGAACCAAGGTGCTTGGCATTTCATCCGAGATCGAATCGAAGGGCTCATTCCAGAAGACAAACGTCTACATTATGCTGGAAGATCTGAGTTCCCAAGCCCTGCTTGTGGTCATGTGGTTACACACTTGAAAGAACAAGCGGAACTCGTAAAAGATGCTTTAAGCTAAAAAGGCAGACATTGCCAAAGGAAAATCCGCCCTATCTCTTATGAGGGGCGGTTTTTTATTATTTATTTTTATTCTTCTAAAGATCCACTCAACTGTCCCACTCCGGAAGTTATATCAAAAGAAAAGATCTCTTGGTGAATCGTAAGTGGTGTTGATTTCCCTTCCGTTTTTTCCATCTTGTCTGGCTTTACGTTACTGGCTTTTGAAATCTCCGGTATCTTTTTAACAACAAGAACAAGTTGATTTTTTTGAGTATTGAAAATAATCTTACGGAACTGATAACCGGCAGGCATAACGTCCGTTAGGATTTCTTTGTCTGGGTCATATACATACACTCGTTTGTAATCTTTGTGATTCAACACACCATCTGCATTTGAATCAACAGTGGCCGCAAGTATGACAAGACGTCGCTCCAAACTAAGTGTATCCTCTTTCGGTTCATCAATGTTGTTATAGACAATCTTTTTGGAAAAATCGCCAGGAAAAAAATCCCATACATAAACATTTCGAGGGAACAAACGTTTTGTTGATCCAGTCCTTAAATTGAGAGAGATGAGATTTCTTGAATGAGACATGATACCATCAGGACCGAATCCTCCAGCCTCAGTCAATAGGCCAACTGGATAGAGAAAGAACTGTTTCCATAAAACTCGACCGGTTCCATCTTCTAAATCAATCGCGCCTGTGGTTTCATTGGGAATTTCTTTGTCTTTTTCTTTATCATCAGAACTTTCAACAGTCACCTCATAACCTGATTCGTAAATCTTCCAGCTTTTGGTAAGACTGAACGTAAGTACGGATACAACTAATAAGAAGACGAGAAAGATTCCGATTCTAAATTTTTCCATGACTTACCTTGACTTATAGTCTTTGATCGCGGCGATGATCTCTTCTAGTTCGTCGTTTGTCATATATGCAAACAAAGGAAAATTCAAGACAGATGAAGCAATGCGTTTTGCATTTTGATCTTTTCCCAATCTTTCAATGATATGTGGCTTCGCACCTGGCTGATCAGACATTGCACCAGGATAGATATTTCCAAAACCAATACCCTTTTCTTTAAGAACCGCCTCGATCTTTGGCCTTTCTTCCGGAGAAACAAGCGTTACGTTACAATAACCGTTTTCATAATAATCCTTTGGAGGATGAATTACATTGATACCAAAAGAAGGAAGTGTTTTGTAGAAATATTCTGCGGATTGTCTTCTTGAATCAATTCTAGACTGCAATTTTCTTAAGGAAATTCTTAAAAATGCAGCCTGTAGTGAATCTAAACGAGAGTTCCACCCAACCAGACCGTGTTCATAGTGAGATGTTCGACCATGATTTGCAAGTCTTCTTGCCGTTATAGAAAGTTCTTCATCATTCGTAAATACGGCACCACCATCTCCAGCCGCACCTAACACCTTGGCAGGATAAAATGACGTTGTAGATATCAAGGCTCCCTTGTAAATCGGCTCACCTTTGAATTTGACGCCGAAACACTGGGCCCCATCTTCAATCAAAGGTATATTTTTATCTTTGCAGAGTTTACGAAAAGATTCTATTTCCGCACTTCCCCAGCCATATAGATGGACTATAATTGCAGCCTTTGGTTTTACTTTTTCTACGGCATCTTTAAAAGATTCAAAATCCATCTGGAGATCATTAGGATTCGTATCAACAGTATATGGATCAGCACCTACATTCACTACGGATTCGAATGTTGCCCAAAAAGTAGAATCAGGCAATAAAACTTTATCTCCCCTTCCTACTCCCACAGCTCGAAGTGCAATTTGTATCGCATCAGTTCCGTTAGCGCAAGCAAGCGCATACTTTGTGCCTGTCCATGCACATAATTCTGTTTCTAAATCGGTAACTTCTGAGCCACCAATAAACTGCGCTACAGCGGACATGGACTTCACTTTGTCATTCCACTCGTCCAAAAGACCTGACTCAAAACGTTTGATATCAATAAAAGGTACTGCCATATTTTATCCTTAAACTTTATTACTTATAAATTTTTCTAAAAACTCGTTCCACTCTTTAGAATAGTAAGACCACAAAAGAAACAAGACCCAATAAATAACCGTTCCATACGATAAAAGTGGGATCAACGTTTTACTAAGATTATTTGCCGCCGAGTAATAAATCCGAACCAACACCAAGGGCCAAAGTAAAAATAAAAAAACATACGTAGCATTCCCTAATGCAGAAAGCCAACTTAAAAGTTCTGTTTTCGGATTTGCCTTCCATCTGGCAACACCTGCCCAAAATTCAGGAAAGAATTGAACCATATAAAAACAGAATACAAGGAAAAAAAAGAACTTCCAATGCGGTTCTAAATCTCGCCTAAAAAATGTTAGCAGAAGCCCGATAAACCAAACGAACAAAATCGGGAATGCAAGATACTCTATCAAAGACATTTATGTTACCAAAAGATTCAAACAAGAAATGAGACCCGTTGGATCAGCAAGACCTTTCCCTGCTATGCCAAACGCCGTTCCATGATCTGGTGAGACACGAATAAAATCTAATCCCAATGTTACATTGACCCCAGACTTTCCTTCAATCATTTTAAATGGTATGAGACCCTGGTCATGGTAACATGCTAAATAGAGATCGTAGCTTTTTGATTCGCGGAGGAATGCCGAATCACCTGGAATTGGACCATGAATTGAAAATTTCGCAGACTTAAAGGCATCCATCATCGGCGCAAGCATCGTGAGCTCTTCATTTCCAATTTTGCCACCTTCTCCCGCGTGCGGATTGAGACCCAGCATCGCAATTTTAGGATTTTTGAGTAATTTTGTACGACGGATCGAAAGGATCAAATCGGCTATAGCAACCTTTGAGAGTGCTTGTGCAACATTTTGAATCGGCACGTGGGTAGTGAGTGGAATGACTTTAAGTTTTTTACCTGTCATCATCATAAATGTGGGTCGATTGTAGGCTTCGGCTAGTGTTTCCGTGTGACCACGAAATTCGGTTTGCCCAGATTTAATCACCCATTCTTTGCTCAGGGGCAATGTAAGTAGGCTCGATTTTGGAATCTGCTTTTGGATCGTGATGGAATCACATAAAGATTTATAGGCGACATAACCAGAGATTTCACTGGGTTTTCCCAATCGAATTTGTCTCGCATCTTCTTTTGAGATGGAATGTGTGCAGAGTGAATAGAGTCCAACGGCTTTCGGGATGGCTTCCACTTCCTTAAAAAACTTGGCTTTTAAAGGATGTGAGCCTCGGATAAGAATGATACGATGAGTTTTTGAGATTTTTTGCAGAACGGACCGGGAACCCTCAATCAATTCATAGTTGATACTGGCAGGATCCCCTTCCGAGATAAGAATGGTTTTCAATTATTCTTTGGTGGTAGGCTGTTTCCCAAAGATTTTTTCAACACTGAGGGAGTCTTTAGAATACTCAAGTTCGATCAGGTCTTTGGCACTATGTTTCAAATCATTTGAAATCATACAGCGACCTTCTAGAATCACGCCATTTTGAATGATCAATTCAGGAGTTTTAATATCACCTAATATCTTAGATGTGGGGAGGAGCATCACTCTATTTCTTGCCGTAACATTGCCAGCAACGATTCCCTCAACAATAACGCTGGAAGCAGTGATATTGGTTTTCACTTTGCCAGTAACGCCAATATAGAGGTGTTCCGCTTGTAGCGACTTCCCTTCAAATTTTCCATCAATTTTGAGAGATCCATTGATAAAGAATTTACCATTGAAGTAGGAATTTTCTCCGATTGTGGAATTGGTTACTTCTGTTTGGTTTTTAACTAGGGCCATGCTGTGTGCGATCCATAATAAAGTATTTTTCCCAGTTTGAAAGGACTCACCTATGATGAAAAGGTTTTTTTAACCTCGAAAGGAAGGCAGTTTGATCAGATCACAGGCTTCGTCGACAAATTGGTTGAATTCCCGAAGTGCCTCCATAATCGATTTTCCCTCCAACATGGTTGCCTTTTCAAATCTCGGATTGAATTTGATTGGTTCCTCCATGTTCATAATCACGTTATTTCCTTCTTTGATTTCGTGATTTACCGATTTTAGAAATTCCTGGAATTTACTAAGTGCCTCAAACGACTCAGCGATAAATATACGCGACTGTTTGTTTTTCATCCTTGAAAGCTGTTCACGAAACTCTTGTTTGTCTGCCGCTGCATACTCTTCAATTGTTTCTACTAAAATTTTCATATTGCGGCGGAGGTTTTCCATGTATTTCAAAACAGAGTCTCTTTCAGTTGCATGAGAATAGTCAAATTTAATATGAGCTTCACCCAAAAGTGGGATGTATTCCAAATCCAAAATATTTATGAGAGTTCCGATTTGATTGATTTCTGTGTCATTTGAATTCGGTGAAATCTTCATGACAGGATATTGAGAAATCACTTTGTTCTTCATGTTATTTGGGTCGGAAGCCCGAAGTTTTGCATTCTGCATTGTTTGTTCTAAATTTTCTGGAATGCCTTCCGGGGATACTTCTTGCATACGCCTTCTGTATCGTTCGATATCAAAAGCAACACGTTCTTTTTGCAAATTGTCCTTCGCACCCTTTTCTATCTTCTCCAAGTTGCGAATCATTTTTTGGAGCTTTGTTAGCTCTTGAATGTCTTCTGGTGTCAATGCCATAATTATAGATCACCTAAATCATGAGGAAAAATTGGAGTCATATTTCTTTTTTTTAGGGAAGAAAATATAGAATCTGCGATGGCAACATTATCTTTGAATGAGTTTACCCTAGCAAAAAGATACAATGGAATCGGCATATAACGCATACGCCCACCGAGTTCATAATTTTTTAAGAATCCATCATAGTCCTTCTGTCTATATTTCAAAATAGCAACTTGTAGATTGTAAATATAAGAGTAAGGTGCGGATTTCAAAAGATCCTCTAACTCAATAGCATACTTCTCACCCTCTTCATTAAAACGTATCAAGGTATCCATAAATGGATCAAATGGTATAGATAATTCGTATCCGGAGTCATCTGCAGGATCTTCAAAATTTCCCCGCATTAGGTTCGAGACTTGTTTGTAATATTCTAAAAAAGTTTCTTTAGGCAATAATCTCTGAGCTCGCCTAAGAGCAGTAAATGCTGGAATTTTACCTAATGTTAAATTTAAAAATTTTACCTTTTCCCAAGTTTGCCAGTTTCCAAAAAAACCAGATATAAATTCTAAAAAAGGAAAAATCTCATCTCCAGACCAAATTGTTTTTTCGATGGAATCAAGTAAAACACCTGACAATTGCCATAACCCATCTTTTAAGACAGAGCTTGAGATCAGTTGAAAATTACATTTTTCAAAATCACCAGAAGCATAGCAAGCTAAGGATCGTAAGATGGGATCACCATTTGAGGTAGGACTGAATTCCCATCCAAGCAAAAACAAAAAATTATGGCAATCAGGTGAGATTTCAAATTCACTTTTGGTAACCTCAACCCATTCCCGAAATTTGTCGATATCTCGGAGGAGTAAAAAGCCGAAACCTAAAAGTTCCCAATCGTCTCGGTCCAACTCCTCCCAGACCTTATTCCGGGTCAAAGTCCAGACAGATTCCAATGTCGCCGGCAAAATCGGGGGTCCTGGAGGCGAAAAAGGGGCAGAAAATGTATTTTGTAACGGATTCTGTTCCAAAACAGAGCAAACTTTAAAACCTCCCGAAAAATCGGTCGATAGATACATAAGATAGTTTGCAAATCTACTATATTTTCCCTGAAATGCACTACGTAGGACACCCCAATGGTCTTCATAAACGGGTGTTTGTAGAGCATGGGCGGTTTTCTCCTCAGGTTCACTGCTCGTCACGGGCGGTGCTTGGAGGGAAATTTCAGGCCATGGTAGTTTTAGTTCGGTTTGTAAACTCATAAGGAGGGTTTCCTTTCCCTCTAAAATTCGTACGTATAGGAAGTATGCATGAGGTTTTTTTGTCTAGCAAGTAGAATTCTGATAGTTTGTCTCCTAACCTCAAACTTATCAGCAGAAGAAGACCTCTATTACCTCACAAAATCCCACCAATGGGATAAAATTGAGGCAAAATTCAAACAAACTTCCCCTTCTAGAGAAAGTGAAGTTTATAGCTTGATCGAATACAATGAGAAGGCACCTAACGGAGATAAGGAAACTCGATTCAAATATCTTATCTCCCTCGTTCGTGGTGTATTTGTCAGCGACACTTCCTCCGAAGAGACGAAAAAAATCCTTACACAAACGATGCCTTTCCAAACAACATTATTTCGTTTGTCCTATTGGAAATTGTACAATGAAATTAATCAAAGAAATCATTTTAATAATCCAGAAAAGATCCAATACTTATCCAGACTGAATTTCGAAGAAGATCCTGTTTGTAGAAAGGCTTTCGATGAATTGATTCGTCTACTGGCGATTGAAAATCGATGGAAAGAAATTATAGATCGGACGCAGAGCATTCCAGAGTCAGTGAAATATTTCATTGTAACACCCGACTCACAATATCGATACGGAAAAGCAAAGCTTATGCTAGGTGATGAACAAGGAGCAATCCAAGAATGGATTCTTTGCCTGCAAAAAGATATAATTCAAGATTCTACAATACAGTTTATTGCTGCAGATTGGGGAAAGTGGAAAGGTAATGGAAACATACACCAACTGCCTATTTCAGAGCTCACATTAATTCTTCCAGCGATTGGGGTAGCAGATAAAGAAGCCATTTTCCGATCTAGACCTGAAATTTTTTCAACACGACTTCAATTCTACCAAGGATTCAAGAATTTAACGCTCCAGCTTGTCAAATTGGATCGAGCCGATGATCTTTTCCGAACGCTTCGTGCCAATAAGAGCTATGTTGAAATTGATCCAAGCTGGATTGGAACACTAGGTGACGTTTTGTATCAACAAAACAAATTCAATAAGGCGATCGACCTTGTAAAAACTTTCGGGAACAAGGATGCTAGCGCCTATCGTATAATGGCGGCCTCCTACGAACGATTGGGCGAAAAGGATCTATATTTTGAAAACTTAGTTCTTTACCTTGGTAAATATCCATTCAACCTTTTTTACCAGGATCGTTTGTTGGATTTACTCGTGTTACGTGATGGTGACGGGATCAAGTTTGCACCGATCCAAAAATTCGAAAGAGCCTTGATCGAAATTCCCAATCTTCCGGTCAAAGGACGTTTGGTTTATTGGTACTTACGTGCATTAGATTCAAACTCTGATCGAGAGAGACTAAAAAGTGAACTAAAACGTTACTATTCGCTTTGTCCTGGCAGTTATTATACTCGCGTGATTCGCGAAGAGTTTCTACCAATCATTAAAGAATTAAAACTTCCAGACAACCCGACTTACAACAAAGAGTCGTTATTTGAATACCTCTCTCATACAGCTGGAATTCCCGAGGAATCTGGAAATCTAATTGGCAAAAATTTAGGTTTTGCTTACCCAAAAGGTTCTTACGAACTCGGAATCAAACTTTCAAATGCACAAAGCCGAATCCAAGGCAATCGAACACTTGCACTTGCGGCAGAGTATTTTCGGATCGGGGAAGATACAATGGGTTTATCTCTTGTGAATCATTATAGTCTGAAAGAAAAGATCTCAGAAGAAGAGAAAGAAGAGATCTTAGTGGGCATTGGCGACCAATCCAAAAATACCTATTATACGGCTTTTTACACAAGATCTCTTTTGAAACGCCTTATGATACCAGATGATCCTATTCTACTTCCAACACAAGTATCCTCTCGCATCTATCCTCGTCCTCATCGGGAGCTCGTTACAAGGTACGCCGATGAAAACCAAATTTCTGAAGATATGGTGTATGCACTGATGAGGCAAGAATCCTTTTTCAAAGAGACGGCGACATCAAGATCGAATGCTCGTGGTCTCATGCAAATCATGCCAGCAACGGGTAAGGAACTTGCTCAAAGAATGGGTGTTACCGATTACTCACTTTACACCCCAAATATAAGTATCCGTCTGGGTACAAAATTCTTAGCCTATCTACTCAAATCAAATGAGAACCAGCTGAGGTGGGCATCGATCGCATACAACGGCGGACCAGGGAATCTACGCAAATGGAAAAAAGCAGTCTATAGAGGTGATTTTAACCATTTTTTAGAGGACTTGCCCGTCAAAGAATCCCGTGACTACTGCAGAATCGTCGTATCCAATTACTATGCTTACGATATTATGAAAAAATACCACAAGCTTTAAAAAATAGCTTTTCCAATGCTTTTCATTGGGGATTCTATAGCAAAGAAAGAGAATAGACAGGAGAAGGTATGTCCGAAAAGGCAATTCTGAAAATCGATGGGAAAGAGTATGAGCTACCCGTCCTAGTTGGTTCCGAAAACGAAAAGGCGATCGATATCACAAAACTTCGCCAAATCTCAGGTTATGTGACTATTGATAGCGGGTATTTAAATACTGGCGCCTGTACTAGTGCCATTACATTCTTAGATGGCGAACTTGGAATCTTACGTTATCGTGGCATTCCAATTGAAGACCTAGCAGCAAAATCTACTTTCACCGAAGTTGCATATTTACTCATCCATGGCAAGTTACCAAATGCGACCGAACTTAAGACTTGGAATGAATCAATCACTCATCATACGATGATTCATGAAGACCTAAAACGTCTGTTCAACGGATTCCCAAAAGATGGTCACCCAATGGCGATCATGTCTTGTATGATGGGATGCCTCTCTACCTATTACCAAGATTCTTATGATCCGATGAATGAAGAACATCGACATATCTCTATTATACGACTGCTCGCAAAGTTTCCAACCATTGCAGCGTTTGCATATAAAAAGTCGATTGGTCAACCTACGATCCACCCGCTCAATCATCTAGACTATGGAAGTAACTTCCTAAATATGATGTTTGCAGTTCCAGCAGAAGAGTATAAGATTGATCCAGAAATTGTATCCGCACTCAACTTGCTTCTGATTCTGCACGCAGATCATGAACAGAACTGCTCTACATCCACTGTCCGTTTAGTTGGTTCTTCTCTCGCAAACCTATATGGTGCGATTTCTGCTGGCATACTTGCACTTTGGGGACCTCGTCATGGTGGTGCCAACCAAGAAGTATTAGAAATGTTGGAAGGTATTAAGAAATCAGGCCTTAGTGTTAAGAAGATCGTTGAACAAGCGAAGGACAAAAATAGCTCTTTCCGTCTCAATGGATTTGGACACCGTGTTTACAAAAACTTTGACCCACGTGCGAAGATCATCAAAGTTGCCTGCGATAAAGTATTAAACAAACTTGGAATCAAAGATCCACTTCTCGACATTGCAAAAGAATTGGAAGAAGCGGCATTAAACGATCCTTACTTCGTAGAAAGAAAATTGTATCCGAATGTTGACTTCTATTCTGGTATCATCTACCGTGCACTCGGTATCCCTACAAACATGTTCACTGTGATGTTTGCAATGGGTAGATTGCCAGGCTGGATAGCTCAGTGGAAAGAAATGATCGAAGATCCAAATATGAAGATCGGTCGTCCTCGTCAAATCTACACTGGAGCGGTTGAAACTCCTTACGAAACGGCAAAGAAAAACGCCTAACTTTCCTTACATGAATCAGCAGAGTGCCTTGCACTCTGCTTTTTTCCCGCTGACTCTCTCTCGGATACAAAATGAAAAACGAATATGAACTTCTCGACTCAGGCGACTTTTCTAAATTAGAATTGGTTGGCGGATACAAACTCATACGCTCCTCTCCCTCCTCCGCATACGGGAAAGCAACACCCAAAGAATGGAATGGGGCTGACGCACGTTATATCAAAAATGATTCAGGATCGGGCTCTTGGAGTTTTGAAAAACGAATTCCAGAAAGTTTTGCAATTGGATTCGGTGGGCTCAAATTCAAAATCAAACTCACACCCTTTGGGCATATCGGTATTTTTCCTGAACAAAAAACGAATTGGGATCGGATACGTGAATTGGGCAAAACAGGAGATGGATTCGAAGTTTTAAATCTGTTTGCATACTCTGGCGGTTCCACCTTGGCATGTCTAGATGCGGGAATGAACGTTTGTCATGTAGATGCTTCAAAAGGTATGGTTGATTGGGCAAGAGAAAATGCTTCACTCTCAGGACTGGCAGACAGACCTGTTAGATGGATTGTGGATGATGTCATGAAGTTCATTCGAAGAGAAATCAAACGCAATAAAAAATACCAAGGAATCATATTGGATCCGCCGAGCTTTGGTCGAGGATCTAAAGGAGAAGTTTGGAAAATTGAAGAAAACTTACCGGAACTTATGGACGCACTCATGGAGTTATGCGATCATTCTCCCAAATTTGTAATCTTAAGCTGTCATAGCCAAGGGTATAGTCCGCTCACCTTAGAAAGAATTCTTTCCAGTCGTATAAAAACAAAAGGTATATATCACACAGACGAACTTTATATTCCCGAAACTTCTGGCAAAAAGTATCCATCCGGGTTTTGTTCTTTTTTCCAACGCCAAGCTTAGAGTGAATGAAAAAAGAAATCCAACAGATCACTAGCTTTTCCAATCCAAAAGTCAAATGGGTAGCGTCATTAAAAGAAAAAAGAAATCGTGATGAGGAAAAATTATTCTTTATTGAGGGATTTAGAGAGATTCAAAAAGCAATCACCAATTCTGAACTTTCAAATGGACTATCTACCTTTCCCATCAATATCAAGTCTCTGTTTATTTCACCAGAATGTTACCTTGGGAACAACGAATCAAAGTTAGTCGATAAAGTAAATTGTCAAGTTTTTGAGCTCCCGAAAAAGATATTCGAAAAGATTTCTTATCGGGATCGCCCAGATGGACTGATTGCTGTGGCTGAAACTCCCGATGCCCAAATGGATTGGAAATCGATAGAAAACTTAAATTTAAATCCTATTCTTATCATTGAAGGTGTAGAAAAACCTGGAAATCTGGGAACCATTTTACGAACTGCTGAGGGTGCAGGTGTCGAACTTGTAATTATTACCGATCCGCGTATCGATCTATTCAATCCGAATGTGGTTCGTGCAAGCACAGGTACTCTCTTCACTTTACCTATCTTTACTAGCACTTTGGAAGACACGATTCAGAATTTGAAATCAAATCAATACAATGTATTTGCGGTGACTCCAGAAGGAAAACAACTGTATACCAAAGCAGATTTTAGAAAAAAATGTGCCTTGTTTTTCGGTAGTGAGCAATATGGATTAACTCAGAAAGCGAAGGATGCAAGTGACGAAACTTTATATTTACCAATGTTTGGCGAGGCAGACTCATTAAATTTGGCAATGTCATGCGGAATCGTATTGTATGAATCCCTTCGTCAAAGGGACAAAGGATAGTCTTGAATTTATATTTTTATGTTTCTGGTCATGGATTTGGACACATTAGCCGAACTTCCGTAACCCTAAAAAAATTGCTAGCTCTACCCGAAATAGAATCAATCCATCTAATATCTTCTCGTGTCCACTTTATTGATTGGGAGGACCCAAAACTCATCAAACGAAACTTAACATTCGATGTAGGCGTGTATCAAAAAGACTCTCTTTCCATTGACGTGACAAAAACGAAAATAGCCTTACAAGAATTAGAGCGAAATAAATCAACTTTTATAGCTGAAGAGGCAAAATACTGCAAAGTAAATGATATAGATCTAATCCTTACAGATGCCGCCTCCCTACCGATTGTGTTTGCATTAGAAGCGGGTATACCATCTATCTTTATTGGAAATTTCACTTGGGATTTTATTTACGAAAATTTCGGGAAGTATGATCCATACTTTTTTGATATTTCAAGTATTATCAAAACCGAATATTCTTTTGTTACAGAAGCACTTCTACTTCCCTTTACTTGTCCAATGCCTCAATTCTTAGAGTCCAAAAATGTCGGACTTGTGGGCAGAAAACCAAAACTATCTAAAGAAGAGTCACGTAAACTTTTAGGATTTTCTGACGATACAAAGTACATATTATTATCATTTGGGGCGTACGGACTCACAGATTTTCAAATGAATTGGAATAAATTGGACAAAGGTATCAAACTCGTCGCATCCGGCGTCCCTGGAATAGATTTAAATTATGTTTTAAGTCCGCAGGTTGACTTTGACTATCCGGATCTAGTTAGAGCGGCAGATTATGTTTTAACAAAACCAGGATATGGTATTTTATCTGAGGCATATTATGCAGAAACTCCAATCTTATACACAGATCGGGGAGACTTTGCTGAATACCCCATTCTCGTAAATTCATTAGAAGCAAGCTTTTGCAGTGCTTACATAAGCCATGATGAAATCTCAAATTGTGATTTTTTAAAGAGCTTTTCTATCATTGACAAACAGGACAAAACAGAGAAACGTTTAAACATAACGCTTGATGGTGAAGAAAACATCATCAAATCCGTATTAGAGTATTCTTAATCATGCCAAGCCCAGATTCCTACACAGATCGCATTTTACAAGATTTGGAAGCCAATGAAAACGGTTTTTTTCAAATCGAAAACAAAGCTGGAAAAGCATATCTAAAAGTTACCAAGGCGGGAGCAAAGGGCACAAAAGTTGAATTGAAAGATGTACTTTCTCGTATCAAACTTTTTGGTGTAGAAAATTGCGATGTGGATCAAATCAAAAAAATTATCGCCATCGCAGATGGTCGAGAAACGGAAATCGGTTCATGGTCAAAAGGAACACCAGAAGATTCTTACGTTGATATTTCAATCACGGAAGACCAGATGTCTGCGACTCTCACTCTTCATCCTCCGAAACATGGCGGTTCGCTCATGACTGAATACCAGCTCCGAGAAAAAATTGCAGGAGTTGGCATAAGCATCGGAATTGTCGATGCAGTGATCATCAACTGTATTCGATCTCCCGAATTTTTAGTTCCACAAATATTTGCGAAAGGGATTCCTCCTATTGCTGGTAGAGATGGAGAGATCAAACTCCATTTTAGATCCGACAATAAGCCCAATCTGGAAGAGGATGAGCATGGACGCATCGATTACAAAAATATTGCGATCATACAATCTGTAAAACCAGATGTTTTATTGGCAGAAAAAATACCGCCTAAGCCAGGTCAGATTGGAAAAACAGTTACATCGGTGGACATACCATGCCAGGAAGCAAAGGATACAGATTGGATCATCGGCCCCAATGTAGTCGAAAGAGGCGGTAAGTTGTATTCTACCCTCGCGGGTAGACCTGTCCTTGAAAGAAATGGCGAAATTCGCGTCGATCAAGTCATCAACCTAGCCGCCGTTGATTATTCCACTGGCAATGTGGATTTTCCAGGCACAATTATTGTAGAGGATAAAATCGGAGACGGCTTTGCACTTACAACTAACGGCAGTATCATCATCAATAGTTCCGTTGGAAAGGCATTTCTAAAGGCTAAAGGTGACATTGTTATCTCTGGTGGCTTTATGGGAAGAGGAGAAGGCTTTATCGAATCTGATGGAAATATCTATGTTAAATTTGTAGAACAAGGCAAACTGAGTGCCAGTGGATCCATTTTTATAGAGGAAGCGGCCATGCACTCTGAACTTTCTGCCAAAGATTTTATTTCGGTCATTGGTGGACGAGGTGAGATCATCGGAGGAACCGTCATCGCAGGGAACTCAATTACTTGCGAAAAGTTGGGTGCGATCGTCGAAACCAAAACCAAAGTAGCAATCGGCACTCCACCTGAGTTGTTGGAAGAGCTAAATCGAATGAGACACGAGTTAGTCGAAAAGGAATCCACTTTAAAAAAAGTGCAACTCACCTTACAAAAACTTTTGGAACAATCGCAAAAACGGGATTTAAAACCTGAAGAAAAGGAAATGGTTGCAAAGCTTAAAGACGCGAATGAGAAGTATTCAGGTTTATTGGATACTCTCCAAAAACAGTTCGATACAGCACTTGGATCATATGAGCCTAGCAAAACAGCATTCGTTGAGGTCCAAAGAGAGATATTCCCAGGAGTAGAAGTGAGTTTTGGCGTTGGGAAAGTCTATAGACCCATCATAAATTCGGTTGTTGGAAAAACAATATTACAAATCGGGCTTGATGGTAATGTAAACGCGGAAAGGACTCTTCCTTCTTCCTCTCGGTAAAGAGATCAAATTCAAAATCGGTTTTTCTTAGTCCTGTAAGATACCATCTCCATCATCTTTATCTTTGCGTTTTTCTGGATTTAAATCTGAATCAACAGTGTTACTTACTTCTTTGGCTTTGACTTTTCTTTTTTCAAATTTGACTCGATTCAGGTCACTCTTATTGAAAACCAACCAGCGACGATTTCTAAAACCATCGACTTCTTTGAAGGTAAAATTCGCGTTCTGAATGATAAAGCTAGATTCCGTCGTATTCTCAAATGAAATCTCCGGTATACGCGACCAGTCGTAGTAATTGCTTTGTTCGTCGAATTCGATTTCCTTTTGTATTTCACCAAACACGAGTTCGATTGTGTTTTCAGTGGACATCAAGTAGAAGCCGGTCCTAACATAATGAGAAACTACAGATTTAAGTGGATTGTATTTTGAAATGACAAGCAACATCTCATTCGGTTTGATTTTCTGCATCGCATCGGCTAAATCTTCTGCAAAGTCCTTGATCTCTTCCTCTTCAAACACATACAAATTTAAGTTCCCATAAGAACTTCCTTGTTTGTATCTAAGATTACCAAGAATATCCAAAATCTTTTGTTGGGAAATTTCGACAGGATGTGCAAAGGCTTTAGGCAAACGTGTGTCAGCTTTCCTTGATACATTTTCGCGTTTGACGATGTAGGTTGCAAAATCGTTATTTCGGTAAAGGAGTTCGCGAGAACGAACACCTGATGCACATGAGACCAATCCAAAAAGGAAAAAAGTAAAGATAGCGGCAGTATAGAATCTAAGAATCATAAAATTAAGGCTCCAAAGCCTTTGTAAATTGTGGAAATTTTGATAGGTATTCATCAATCGTAAGGATGGAGAGGATGTGGTTGAGACCGGAAAGTCTAAAGACAGAGTTTAAGTTCTTATTGAGATTTGTAACATAGATCTCGATCCCACGATTATGTAGAGCAGAGGATGCCTTTATGACGGCTCCAATCCCAGATGAATCTAAAAACTTAACGCTAGCAAAGTCTAGAGTCAATCGAGCAAACGATTTGCCCTCCATAGACTTTTCAAACTCATGATAAAACTCTCGTGAGTTATCCATAAGTATATCACTTTTGATAGAGAATAAAATATGATTTTCCTGAGTATGCGATTGAATGAGCATTAGAATGACGATCTTTGCGATCGATAGCAATAGATTACAGAATGGGAATATCGTGTCAAGAAAATCGGGACTTTACTCGTTGGGTCCAAGGTCTCCTAGAGCAAGTTCAAGATCGTGAGGATGGCCTTCTTTATCAAAATAAATGACGGTTGCGGTATCTCCTTGAATGCCCTTTATTTCCACAAGAGAACCTGTAAAAATAAAAATACCTTTGTTTAAAAATGTGCGCTTGGTGATTTTTACTTTTTCACCCACTTGCATCTACTCAGCTTCTCCTTCGGAGATGTATAGATCTTTTCCGGCCTTTTTCATCACTTCAAAGATGTACATTTGTTTTTGGTCCACACGCGTACCGATGTCATAAAGTGCGTCTGTGAAATCTGCCCCTTCAATGTTTGCTCCCGCAAGTTTTGCCCATCGAAGATCGGCCCCACGGAAATTTGCATTTCGAAGATCCGCACCATTAAAAAAAGAAGCACGCAGGTTTGCATTGCTGAAATCTGCACCAACGAAAGTTGAATTCTGTAGGAATGCATTGTTTAGATTTGCAGAAGAAAAATCGACACCGTTTAGATTTTCCTTTTCCAACATGACACTAGAAAGGTCTGCACCACGCAAGTGGCCATCTGTCTGTAACCTTTGGAGAGCACTTGCTCGAGTCACACGTTTTTCGGGCGGCACTCCACCACCCTTCTCCCAATCGATCACCGCTTTTTTTAAAGCTGCGACAGCGGACTCAGGATAATTTTTGCGTCGTTCAGGGAATTCGAAAAGGGTTTCAAGAATCTCAGGAGTAAGCTCGCGAAGTGAATCCATAGACTTACCTTTTGCATATTCGGTAGCCATTGCTAAAGCAACAATCCCGAATCCACATCCAGTTGTCGTATAACTTGCATCTTCGACGATACCTTGGGGATTTACTTTTAGGTAAATACGGTATCCATCACCACAGCCAGTATTGCGATAGTAGGATACGACAGTTGCATCCTCCATCTCTTTATAGTTCAACCTTTGGTCGTTGATTTCCTTATATTTATTAAAGTCCATCACTGCCATGTAGTTGCTCCTAAAAACATTTCAAAACTTAGACTGTAAAGGGATGATACCCTACTTCATTTTGTATTTTTTCTTGAATTTGTCAACGCGACCTGTTGTATCTAACAGTTTTGACTTTCCAGTAAAAAACGGATGGCACTGAGAGCATATCTCAACGCTCATATCGCCAGCATAAGACCGTGTTTCAATCACGTTCCCACAGGCACATTTGATTTTGGATGGGAGATACTTAGGATGGATGTCAGTTTTCATAGGGCCCTTTCTTAATTTGTGTTCATACTCGCCAAAAATTGATCATTCGTTTTGGCGGAACGCATCTTTTCGATCAATAGTTCCATACTTTCCGTGATGCTCATAGGAGAAAGTACTTTTCTCAGGATAAAAACTCGAGTGAGCACATCCTGTGGTAGCAACAACTCTTCCTTTCTTGTACCAGACCGATTGATGTCGATGGCAGGGAAAATCCGTTTGTCTGCGAGCTTTCGATCCAGGTGGATTTCCATGTTACCTGTGCCTTTGAATTCCTCAAAGATCACTTCGTCCATTCGGGATCCCGTATCAATGAGAGCAGTCGCGATGATGGTAAGAGATCCACCTTCTTCGATGTTTCTAGCTGCGCCAAAGAAACGTTTTGGTTTGTGAAGTGCATTAGAATCCACACCACCTGAAAGGATCTTTCCCGAGGTCGGGACGACTTGGTTGTAAGCTCTGGCAAGTCTCGTGATTGAGTCTAGGAGAATTACAACATCACGACCATGTTCCACGAGACGTTTTGCCTTTTCGATGACCATCTCTGCGACTTGCACGTGTCTTTGTGCCGGTTCGTCAAAAGTAGAACTCACGACTTCACCCTTCACATGACGCGCCATATCGGTCACTTCTTCTGGTCTTTCATCAATCAACAAAACGATCAAGAAGATCTCTGGATGGTTGCGTGTGATGGCATTGGCGATAGATTGCATCAGGACCGTTTTACCAGTACGAGGTGGTGCCACGATGAGTGCTCTTTGACCTTTACCAATCGGGCACATCAAATCCATTACCCTTGTGTCCAAATGACTCGGATCAAATTCCATATTGATCTTTTCGTCAGGATAAAGTGGTGTTAGGTTATCGAATAAATTCCTTTTTTGTGCCACTTCGACTGGATATCCATTGATCGACTCCACTCTAAGCATGGCAAAAAACCTTTCTGCTTCTTTAGGAGGTCGAATCAGACCTTCCACAGTGTCACCAGTTCTCAAACCAAACAATTTGATTTGTGATGGGGAAACATAAATGTCATCCGGACCAGGAACATAATTATAATCAGGTGATCTAAGGAAACCATAACCATCAGGTAACTTTTCCATAACACCAGCGGCGTGAACTTGGCCATCTTTTTCCGTTTGAGCTTGCAGGAGCGCAAACATCAAATTTTGTTTTTTAAGGCCGTGTGTATTTTCAACACCCAAACCTTTTGCAAGGTCGGCGAGTTCGTTTATATTTTTCTTCTTTAACTCGACTAAGTCGAGAGAAGGTGGAACAGGTCCCTCATAACGATTGCGTTTCTTTTTGAAATTCTTTGGTGGTTCGGAACCATCTTCCTGGTCCATGATTCCGTTTGTGTATTCAGGTTGTTCTTCGGGGTTTGTAAATTGCGTTTCTTCTTGTTTGCGTGATGCCATGGAAAGTCTACATAGTATTTGAATTTTGAATTAAAACTGGGAAACCATTTCTGGCTGAAAGGCCAACTGTGAATTGAAGTAGAAGTTTACTTAAATGGTATGGAAAATGTTACCGTCTTACCGAATCCGTCAACGTCTTTTTTTTGCCTTTGTTTTGGTTTTCTGCTTCTTTTGGTCTAGAACTGATTTTTTTTTCGGTTTTTGGACACTCTTTAATGCTTTTTTGGGACTTTGTTTCTTAGGTAATGGTTTCTTCTGAGATACGGGTTTCTTTTTTTGTCTAGTGTTGTTAGTTTTTGTGGACTCCACTTCGGCTCTTTTGCGTGGAATGACCTTTTTTTTGTCCGTCTCTTCCTCTTTAAAGCGCTCCGATATCTTTAAGAATTTGATTCGATTTTGTAAAGTTGTTCTTGGAATCGAAAGATCTGATGCCGCATGAGAGATATTGTTTCGGTTGCGTTTGAGTGTCTCGTATATGTAACGTGATTCCATTTCTTCTAACACACGTTCAAGTGGATATTTTGCTCTTAAAGCTTCATCCAAATCTGGGAACACGGTTCCCGATTTTGTAACGGTTTCAAATTTTGTTGAAAGCGGTGCCAACTGGTAAAGAAAACCTACAACTTTTTTGGATTCCCTAAGTGTGATGATTCTAATGAATGCATCTAATTCTTTGACAATAGATTGCAACTGGTGCACAGAATGTTCATTTGATTCGATCTCAAGGTCATTTTCTTGTAAATACTTGGCGAAAAGGTCACGGTTTAAGTCCCTTAAGAAGCGTTCTGCCACCTCTACCGAGTCTTTAAAGAATGGGAGGGGTAAAAATTTGCTTTCGAATGCTTCATTATAAAACATCGCGTTGCCGGCAACGTCTGTCGACAGCAATCCATCAGGAAAATTTGCGAGTATAAGCTCCATATACCAATGGATAGAATCTTTGGAATCCTTACGTTTCTCATTTTTTTCTATGATGGCTTCCAACTTGGGATCTTTTTTATGCAATGAATCCAATTTGGAAAATTCGGCAAGGAACCTAGGTTTGTCCCAAAACTCTTTTCTTTCACCTAAGTGGTCTAAGACGGGAATTTTGTTAGTGTCTTTAAAAAAATTGAGAAGGTTTTCGTGAAGATCTTTTTGTAAAATCTCTTCCGGGATGTGGTCGTATTCGGGTCTTTCTTCACCAAGATCGGCTAACTCGCGCAAAACTCTCTCTTTCGCAATGAATCCGATCAAATTGCCATCGATACCTACCACCGGCAAGTGGCTTGCTTTAGTTAAAAGAAAATGTTTATATAATGACTCGATTTTCACTTTCGAGTCATTTTACTAAAATTCCTTCCGTTGAAAATCTAAATTTTAGTTTGTTTGGATGGTTCCTAGCTTTTGTTTGTTTACCGATTGCCAAATCGGTTCAGCCCAGGAATTAGCGGCGTTTGTAAAGCCTTCAGGGGGATTCACATTTTGAGCTCGCAAAGAAAGTAAGGAATAGACGATCGATCTTTTGTAAGTGTGAAGAGACATATGGTAATTTCCCGATACAAAAAAGTCACGTGCATGGTCTTTTTCCGTTTTTGCCATACCTAAGTATCGTGAAATTTTTTCCTTTGTGTCCCATTCCAATTTTTTGCCCGAAGACTTTTCCTCTGTTTCCATTTGGTAATGACTCACTTGAGCCTTTTGATAGATATCCGCCGCGATATCTTCCAAACGATCACAAAGTTTTCGTGCAACGTATGTGATTTCACCTTCTGCCAGTGTTAGGCTCTTTTCGATTTCAGCCCGTGCTCCGGCGCGGTATGCCTCTTCTACGTTTTGTTTTACTGCCTCTAAGGGGTTTCTGACAGTGGGCTCTTCGGCAATTGATAGATTTTCTCTGATGTCAAAAATCAGAGAAATCTTTTGATCAAATTGTTTTTTCCTTTCCCTGTAGGAAAGAGTTGTTTTTCCCAAAAGGGAAAGACTCATGCACAAAATAATTAGGTAAGCTATGGGTTTCATATTACTTCTTAGGTGTCTCTGGGTAAGTTACTGCACCTTTATCATCAATGACTGGCACTGGTGGAACGGACTCTCTTTTGGCACCTTCTGTCTCTTTGATCATAAGGTTTGCCTCAGCTAAAAGATCGAGTCTTCTTGCTGTAATAAATCCGTAGTTATCATCGTGTTGTTCGAGAAGATCCAATGGTTTTGCATCTGGATTGCCTGGAGGTTGCACGGTACGTTCCATACGCTTATTCTCAATAAAGTTAATGAGAGTATCACGAACTTTGTCGTAGTTTCTTTGTTTTTCTTCCGCACGCGCCTCTTTCAGGTCTTCATTGGATCTGTATTGGTATTCTACCTTATCTTCTACAGGTGTTTTGCTATAAATCATAGAAAGGATTGCAAAACGTTTCGCACGTCGAAGTGTCAATATACCTTCTTGGTATAATTTTAACTTATAACGAAATTGGTGCGGGCTCGAATTAAGACCTGTTGTGTACAAATCTTCTGCCGATCGCAAATCTCGGAAGCCCAAACGAAGTAACGCTTTCGACTGGCTATCGTTAGATCTGATGATTGTTGGTGCCGCTGACTCAAGAAGAGCTCTTGAGTCTTCTATGTATTTTTGTAGGACTACTTCAAAAATATTTTTCAATTCACCTTGGGCTCTCCGCAACTGACGGAATGAATATGTGTAGTTACTCTGTAAATACCACATATTTCCACTAAAGTCTGATTGATTGGCTTCTTTCAGTAGTTTGAAATAATCATGGTCAATATTCTTTTTTGGAGGTTCCGAAGCAGGTGGTGCACCAGCCGCTGGTGCCGCCGCTTCTTCTTGCGGAGGTGCAAGATTACTCAAACAAACATTAATAAAGTTGATATTCTCTTTATTTTCAAAAATTAAAATCCCCAAATTTGTTTGTTCGGGGGACACAGCACTCAAATGCGAGATGTGCAATCCCGCAAGGGCCGTAAAGAGGATGTATTTCCATTTTCCCATAGCTCTACCTTAGAATATATATCGGAGCTATGGGAAAAACCTTTCCTAATTTTTACAATTTTTGTATGCGATCGAGTGCGGAAATCACATCTTCCCGTTTCCCAAAGGCAGATAATCGAAAATAACCTTCTCCAGCTGGTCCAAACCCAGATCCAGGTGTTCCCACAACTTGAGCTTTTGATAACAAGTGGTCAAAAAAGTCCCAGGATTTAAGACCATTTGGAGTTTTTAACCAAATATAAGGCGCATTGGTTCCACCAAATACAGTAAAACCAGACTTTACAAGACCTTCACGAATGAGTCTCGCATTTTCCATGTAATATGCAATTTGTTCACCGATTTCTTTTTGGCCTTGTGTTGAAAAAACTGCTTCCGCACCTTTTTGGGTGATATAAGAAACACCATTAAACTTTGTAGTGTGACGTCTTGACCATAGTGAGTTAAAACTAACTTCTTCACCTTTCGATGTTTTCCCTTTTAGCTCTTTCGGTATAACGAGATAGGCACAACGAGTACCTGTAAAACCTGCAGTTTTTGAAAAGGATCTAAATTCCATTGCCACTTCTTTGGCACCAGGGATTTCATAGATGGACTTTGGAATGGCTGGATCTTGTATAAAGGATTCATAAGCAGAATCGAATAGAATGATACTTCCATTCTTTTTGGCAAATGCGACCCATTCCGCAAGTCTCTCTTTACTCGCAACCATACCTGTTGGATTGTTCGGATAACATAAGTAAATGATATCAGCTTTTTCTTTCGGGAAGTCAGGCTCAAACGAATTCGCTTCAGTGGCTGGCATATAAACTATGTTCGCATAACGTCCGCTTGCATCCACTTCTCCCGTTCGACCAGCCATTACATTGGTATCTACGTAGACAGGATAAACTGGATCAACGACTGCAATCTTTGAATCCAACGAGAATATCTCTTGAATATTTCCACAATCGCATTTGGAACCATCAGAGACAAATACCTCGTCTTCATCTATCTTTACTCCACGTTTTGTGTAATCGTGTTCTATGATTTTTTGGATGAGAAAGCTATAACCTTGTTCTGGGCCATAACCATGGAAACCATTTGCCTGTCCCATTTCCTTTGCGGCTTCAACCATCGCGTTTACGATTGTTGGAGCAAGTGGAAGAGTAACATCACCGATACCCAAACGAATGATTTTTTCATTCGGGTGCGCATCCGAATAGGATCTGACTCTTCTGCCAATTTCTGGAAACAAATACCCAGCTTTGAGTTTTAAATAATTTTCATTGATTCCCGTCATCTGATTCCTCTGTTGTCTCTTCGATTAATTTTCTTGCTCTAAAACCATCATTATATCCATGTTCGTATAACACATCATTTTCGCCCCAGGTCCAGCAATAATAGCCATTGCCATGATCGAAATCGACAAGCCAAAGCCCTTTGACTTCTGCACCAATGCTAACCATTTCGTGAGTCCATGATTTGACTAAACTTGATAAAGATTCTTCTTTCTCTTCTTGTATGTTTTCTGGAAACACTTGTGATCGTAATTCTGTAGCGAGGGCACTGGATTTTTGATAATAATCACCAGTGATATCTTTGATCAGAGGAAGCATTTCTCTTGCCTCGGCTAACGACCAGATTTTTTTATCCATCAGTTATGAATTTTCTCCAAAGTCAACGCCTAGACTCAAACATAACAAAGCCATCCGAACAACAACACCATACTTCGCCTGACGAAAGTATGCCGCGTTCGGTAGATCATCAACATCTGTAGACAATTCATTTACACGAGGTAAGGGATGGAGTATGGTTGTATTTTTTTTGGAGGCAAGGACGAGCTCTTTGTTTACTCGGTATATATCTTTTAGTTTTTCATATTCCCTATGATCAGCGAAACGTTCTTCCTGGATGCGAGTTACATAAGCTACGTCGGATTCCCATACAGCTTTTATATCTGTCGTTTCTTCCCATGTCATCGGATACCCATTCAAATTCTTTTTGTAGGAATCGGGTAACTTCAATTCTTCAGGGCAAATTAAATATAAGTGAACTTTGTAATGTCTGAGAAGATTGATGAGAGAGTGTATGGTCCTTCCGTACTTGAGATCACCGATAAATGCGATGCTCAAATTATCGAATGTTCCCTTTTCGGAAATGATTGTATAAAGATCCAATAAGGCTTGCGTTGGATGCTGTCCTGCCCCGTCGCCTGCATTAATTACGGGAATAGAAACTGCACCAGCGGCAATACGAGAACTACCTTCAACCGGATGGCGGATGACAGCAATATCTGCATACGCTTCGACCATCTTCATCGTATCGTATAAAGTTTCCCCTTTGGAAATAGATGAGAACTGAAATCCTACTGTGGAAATGAGCCTTCCGCCTAATCTCTCCATCGCTGCCTCAAACGACAAACGTGTGCGGGTGGATGCCTCAAAAAAAAGAGAAGCAAGGAGTTTCCCCTTTAAAATCCCAAAGGCACGACCGGATTCATGGAGCGTATGCATGATGCGAGTTTTTTCAATGAGAAAGTCTAGGTCTTCCTTTGAAAACTGCAGAGTGTCTAGAATGTTGCGATGGGAATACGTATACATACGATCGAAATCTTTTACCTAGGGTTTTTGGTATCGAATAAATTCAAAACAAAATTTTATTGGTTACTATGTCTGAATCGATTTTAGCAAAACTCAAAGATATGGATCTGATCACCCAACATTTGGTCCAACCCGATGATCTGAACTATCATAATAACCTCTTTGGCGGGAAAATGCTCTCGTGGATCGACGAGGGAATGGCTATGTTTGTGATGACGAAGATCCAATATACAAATATTGTAACGATTTCCATGGACAACGTCGTCTTTCGCTCTCCTGCCCGGGCAGGAGACATCATCCAAATCTATGGTAAAATCATTAAGTATGGAAAATCTTCGATTACTAGCAAAACATTGGCTGTCACAAACAATCCTCAGACTAGGAAAATTGCCGAGGTGATCGAAAGTGAAGTCACCTATGTTTGTTTAGGTGACAATGGCAAACCTTTCCCACACTTTCGCAATTTCACCCCTCCCACTTAGGAAAAAGAGTATGCTCCTGGCCTAAAAGACTCAATATCCTTCCCGCAATGAAGTCTCCCAAGTCATCCAAGGTTTTTGGCATTTGATAAAAACCAGGTGATGCAGGCAAGATGATAGCTCCTGCTTCATCCAGGGAAAGTAGATTGCGCAAATGCACTCGATTGTATGGAGTCTCTCGTGGTACGACAATTAGGCGACGTCGTTCTTTTAAACTTACATCCGCTGCTCTTTCTATGATGTTTTCTGTGAGTCCTGCATTGATAGAAGCAATGGTTTTCATGCTACATGGCACAATCACCATCGCATCCCATACATTCGAGCCACTGGCGATATCCGAACCGATATCATGAAAGTTTCTGATATGGAATGTATTGGCACTGCCCATACCAGAATGATCTTTGATGTAAGAAAGAATTTCTTCTGGTTTTGAGACCTTTGTATCATACTCTTCAGAAAAAATCCGGAGTGAAGGTGGGCTAACCGCTAAAAAAGTTTCTCCAGGTATATGTGAGATAGCTCTCAGAAATCTGGCCGCATAAATAGAACCACTAGCACCTGCTAAACCGACAACCAGTCTCATCGGAGGCTGATTCCTGCCGATACTTTGAGAACAATATCACTCCATTTATCGAGTAGGATCGCTAGAAATAGGACCAAACTGATGTAGGAATTGATTTGATAGAATTCGATGGGCAATTCACCAGATTCATGTGTCCATGATATCCGATGTTCATAAATGATAAGAATGGCAATGATACCAAGAATCAGATAGTATGGAAATCCGAGTTCCGCACTTCTTCCTGCAAAGACAAAAACTATGATGGAAAGCGAGTGAAGAAAGATTGCAATTCGCCTAGCATTTGTTTCACCCAACTTTGCAGGAATTGAATGTAACCTTTCTTTTTGATCGAAGTCCATATCCTGGATGGCATATAAAATATCGAATGCGGCGATGTGAAACAAAAGACCTAACGAAAATAGTACAGGCACAATACTAATGGACTCAGAGATCGCAATCCAAGCGCCGAGGGGTGCAAGACCCAAAGCAATGCCTAGAATGATATGGCAAAATAAGGTAAATCGTTTTGTGAGCGAATAGAGAAAAAGAATAAAGAGTGCAGGAAACGATAGCAGAAAGGCAAGTTTGTTCACAAAGAAACTTGCAAAAATAAAAAGAAAGGAAGAGAGCCCGATAAACAACAAAGCTGAAATTTTTGAAATCTTTCCCGAGGGGATTTCTCTTTTTTCTGTTCGTGGATTTCGTTCATCAATTTCGGCATCCACATATCGATTGAAACCCATGGCGGCACTGCGAGCACTTACCATACACAAAATGCATAAAAAACCAATCCGTAGAAGATCACCGTTCTCAAGAGACGATTCCAAATAGGCGAGTAAAAAGGATATGCCCGCAAATGGAAGCGCAAACAGAGTATGCGTGAATTTGATCATTGAGGCGTATGTTCGTAGGTTTTGGAAGAATCTCATTTTTTTCTTATGTGTCCGTTATTAGACAGTTCCTACAATTTTTGGTTCATGATTCATGAGTTTTGGCCGTTTCTTTGAACACGGGTCTTCTCAAATGAAATTTGCTAATTCTAAAATCGTCCCAATCTACGCTCTGCTTTCCATGATGTTACTATCTGACATACAGTCCCATCCCAGCCTAAAGGACCGCCCAATCAAAATTTTCTTTCACTGTGGAAACAACGCTTTTGCTCGCATGGATGCGGAAGGGCGAGGTGGTCTTGGCAGCCTACTCTCCTATGTAGAAGAAGAAAAACTAAACCATGAGAAAAAAAATGGCCGGGCCTATCTACTCTTCCCTTTCCTCGATCCAAAGGATAAATTTTTAAATTCATTTCCTTTTGATGGCTATCAAAAAAATAAAATGAAACTATTGGAATTGGAAAACATAAAACTTGGATTAGGTTTCTTATCTGCGTTTGAGACAAACGAAGAAACGTTTGATATGGATGCTTGGATTTATTTTGCAACGGATATGGAAAATAAAAATGGAATGCCAAAGTTTCCTGAAGATAAGAATCTTCCTTTTTTTATCATTAAAACCCAAGATACGGCGGAGGCGAGTTTCAAATACCTTAGCAACGTTCATGAAATTCACTGCCCGTCTGAGTTCGGAAAATTAGGTGTATTGGATTTATATTTCAGAAATAGAGATTTGATTCGAATACATCACGAAGTCCAATCAATCAACCTGATATCACGAAATCGATCATGGCGAATCAAACACCATTCGGTTGACGAATCACAACTACCGGTCAGTGTTTCTGAAAAGAAGGACAAACCTTTGCAAGAACGCAAGTCGGACAATCCGTACGCCTCGCCGCGCAATTCTTACGACCGAGAAATATCAGGTACAGCGAAAAGTTTCGATAGAATTTTGGGGGCAGAAGCTCCATAATATCTTTTTCGATTTTTACAGGATCCGTATGATTGGTTAGACCCAATCGTTTGGTTAACCGCTTTACATGTGTGTCGACGACAAATCCTTCATTGACTCCATAAATTTCATTTAACACTACATTTGCGGTCTTCCTTCCGAAACCTGGTAGCTTAACGGCTTCCTCCAATGTATTTGGAATGACTCCGCCATAATCAGCCAAAAGTTTGGATGCAAATCCTTGGATACTTTTTGCTTTGTTATGGTAAAAACCGGTAGAGAAAATATATTTCTCAATTTCTTCTAGCTTGGCTTCGGCAAATGATCGCAAAGTGGGAAAACGTTTGAACAATGCAGGTGTAACAAGATTTACCCGTTCATCAGTACATTGAGCAGATAAAATAACCGCAATGGCTAGTTCGTGGGGTTGAGAAAAATGGAGAGGAGTTTCCACCTCTCCAAATTCAGCATACAAACGTTTAAAAACGGAAATTGCTAATTTGGAGCGGGGATTTTGACCCGATTTTTTCACGGGGCAAAGTGTATCTGTGGTTTAAGCGGCTGGGTTAGCAGCTTTTGCGGGAGCGTTACCAACGTATTTTTTTGGTTGAATGGCAGTGAGATCCCCACCGTGATCCTTAATGGCAACTTTTAGTCCTTTTTTGCGTAGTGTTCTCAATGCTCTAGTTGAGATTTTCACACGAACCCAACGGTTTTCATCTTCTAAGAAAACTTTTTTAGTAATCACATTCACTTTCCAAATCCTACGATTTTTTTTGTGAGAGTGAGCGACATTATTTCCTGCAGTCGTTCCTTTACCTGTTACTACGCATCTTCTAGCCATATGATTTCCCTTGTTTCCGCTATGTTTTTGTACCCAATTTCTTGGTCAATTCCAAACGAATCTTTTCCTTGAAGTATTGTACTGCCTCTTCAGGTGTATCTGCAAACGCGAAGAGATCCAAATCTTCGGGTGAAATCAGTCCCATATCTGCCAACGCTTGAAAGTTGATTACTTTTTTCCAGAATTCAGATCCATAAAGTAGAATAGGAATCCGACTTTTTTTCCCTGTTTGTACGAGCGTCAGCGTTTCAAACAATTCATCGAATGTCCCAAAACCGCCAGGAAACGCAATCATACCTCGGCATAATTTCATAAACCAAAGTTTTCTCATAAAGAAATAATGGAATTCAAAGCTCAATTCCGAATTTGAATAAGGATTCACATGTTGTTCATGTGGAAGGACAATATTCAAGGCGATCGACTTGCCACCTGCCTCTTTTGCTCCTCGATTGCCTGCTTCCATAATTCCTGGACCACCACCTGTGCAAATGTGAAGACTCCTTCCATGAAATTCAGATTCAAATTCGTGTCCCCATTGCGTAAGAAGTGAAGAAAACAGAACGGCATCTTTATAATATCTGGTTAAATTTTCCAAGCCTGGATGAACGTTTGAATCCTGGGTTTTGGAATCAAAACTAGGAATACGCGCGGAGCCGAATACAACGACTGTATCTGTGATTCCCTTACTTCCAAACTCTGCCTTAGGATGAAGGTATTCGGATAAGATCCGAACAGGTCCTGCTTCATCACCCCATAAAAAATCTTTGTTTTCAAAAGCCAATTCTGTCATTCTGTTCTAACATCGACAGAGTTTTGATTTTACAGAGATGAAATTCCTTTCCAAAACATTTAAAGTACTCCAATCATTGTACAAATCCTATTTTCTTCACCTAACCCACATCAATATAGAATGGAATCACATTTCGATTTCGGAATCACAACTGAACCTAGTCCTAAACCAAAATTTAGTAACTTATTGTGACTTCTTTTTGCCTGAAGTAACAAAAATCGACTGGAAAACCAAATCTTTACCGCTGTTGAATTCCGCACTTAGGATTGATTTTGAGATACAATTGACTCTGGTGGAGTCCTTCCTTTATTTCTGTTTTCCAGATTGGTTTGAAAGGAAAAAAAGAAAATCGGTCCACCAAACCTTACTTCCATTTTTGAACGATCTCTCGCAGACAGCAGTACCAACTAAATCTTCCAATAAGTTTCCGATTGTTTTTTGGAAAAAACCAAAAAACATCGTGATCGAATCTACTGAATATTTTCAATTTAGGGCAAAGGCCCGCGGTGATCTCACAACCAATCATTCATCTCATTTGCTTTTGTATTTTGATGGCAAAGTGGATTGTTTTATCAAAATCTATCGTCTCAGACATATCAAGTATCTCTTTCATACAAAAACCTTTTTGGATCAGGCACCCATTGTAGGAGAGCTTTATTTAAAAGTAAGAGATATACATAATGATAAAACATTTGGGAATGTTTATTATGCCTTTCAAGGTAGATTTTTAGAAAACCAAAATGATAATTTTTTGTTAGGTTATTGGAATCTACATCCTTTAGATAAGGATGCACAACTTGATTTAATTCCTCAAGAGATAATACGCAGTGTCAAAGAACATCCACCACAAAAGTCAAAAAATACAACTAGTATTGAGCCGGATATATTTTCATTAGAAATTGTTAAAAAACTAATTAACTCTGACGGCCAGGAAGCCACTTCTTCGCTTGGTCATCCAAAATAACAAATCTTGAATTTTTGCCAATCACCACTTCATTCAATTTGCCGTCTTGAAGAGCTCGATAAACAGAAGTTCGACTCGTATTCTTCTTCTCAGCATAGTATTTGATTTCGAGCAAATATTTGCTAACTTGTTTGCATGATTTGAGGATTGATTCTGTCATTTAAATATCTATTCCCTGCCGAAAAACTTCACCACTAGAATAATTCTAGAAGTTTTCTAATCTTATAAAAAACTCAATCCTTTTTATTTCACTTGGAACAATTTTCTCCGTATATTCTTGACTGAAATTTAAAAAATTTCCTGTTGCAGTCATGGGCTCAATTGCAAGTGACTTCCTATCCGGTGGAGTGTATACTTGATAAAAATTTGCACCACCCACAATCACCCTTTCTTTTCTATTCATTGAGAAAAATCCAATATACGAATTTTGTCCTTTTTCAGGCACGGATTTAAATAAAGAATCAAAATGTTTTCCTTCCAGCTTACATTCTTCAATTAGTCTTATTTCATTTTCTAATATTCTTTCTGGAAGCAAAAAGTCTCCCAATTTTACTTCATGGAAACCTGTACCGAAAAGATACAAATCGTCTATATTCGAATCTTCGCCCAATCTAAAATACGGATGGATACCCAATGCAAATTCAAAATCTGAATCTGACATGTTTTGAACGGTATACTCGATTTTTAATTCGGAATCCGATAGAACGAAAGTTTCAATTATTTTGATTTGAGACAGCTGTGTATGTTTCCATTCGTCAGGAAGAATGAAGCAAAAACTCGCACGACTTTCTTTATTCGTTGTTAATTCCGCTACAATCTGCCGTGAAAGGTTGTGGTAAAGTCCATGAAGGGACAAACCATTTCCATCAGTTAACCAATGTGTGCTGGGATAAAATGGAGCCTTTGCCCATGGATTGGGATTCAAACGATTGACCCATGGAAACATCAAAAATGAACCTGATGCAAAAAATGGATCGGGATGTTTGTATCCAGAGAGGACAGAAATTGTATCATCACTCAACCGCGAGCCAAGTTGTAGGGCGAGCCATTGCCCCCCTTCTTCTGGATTGATGTCAAATCGGGCTCGTTTAGTTTTTAGCTGGTACAAGGAACTGCCTCCAAAAATGATTGAATCCAATCTTTCCGTTCTTAAAAAGGTTCTATGCCTTCACGGAAGATTTATCTAACCAGCCTCACCCTCTTACTTGCTAGCCTTTTTTTACAAGGATGCATCTTTGCCAGTTTCCCGACCTTCGGCGGTCCTCGTCCAAATTTTGAAGAAAAGGTCATTTCGGGCAAAGACAAAGACAAGATCCTCGTCATTCCCATCGAAGGAGTAATCACAGACGAGAATCGAGAGTCATCCTTTTTCGGTGGTTCCGCTGAATCTCCGGTTGCCAGAATCAAAGAAACACTTAAATTTGCTGAATCTGATCCTGAAATCAAAGGAGTGTTACTCAAAATCAACTCACCAGGTGGAACCGTCACCGCTAGTGATATCATTTACCAAGAAATCTTACGCTTTAAAGAAAGGAAAAAAATCCCTGTTTTTTCTGTTTTTATGGATACTGCGGCATCTGGCGCTTATTATATCGCGATGAGCAGTGATGCGATTGGAGCACACCCAACAACTGTTACAGGTTCGATTGGTGTGATTATGCAAGGATTTAATGTAAAGGAAGGAATGGACAAATTAGGGATCAAAGACCAGTCCATTACATCAGGCGCAAATAAAGCCATTGGTTCACCATTCTCTGAGCAATCACCAGAACAAAGACGTATCTTACAATCCATCGTTGACAATCTATATGATCGATTCTTTCAGATTGTAAAATTAGGAAGACCCAATGTCTCTGAAGCTCGCCTGAAAGAAATTTGTGACGGGAGGATCTTTACAGCCCAACAGGCGAAAAAAGAAGGTATGATCGACTATATCGGTTATTTTGACGACATCCAAATCCAGCTCATGTTACATCCCAACTACTTGGGAAATCGACGTGGCAATCCGAAACTCATTACGTATCAAAGGGGTAGCGGCAGAGTGGATAATATTTATCTAGCAAATGAATCAGGTAATAGACCTTCTATGTTAGGTGGAATGGACAAATTATTCAATTCTAATTCTAACGCTCGTTTTTACTACCTCTGGGATCTTTAGAATCAAATGCTTTTTAACTCTATTCCTTACCTAATTCTTTTCTTTTTTACTTATATCATCTACTGGAATATTTCTCAAAAGGGGCGCAAGCCTCTCTTGATTCTTTCCTCCTTGATTTTTTATGCATATTTTAGCTTTCCATTCCTGTTTCACTTTTTAGCCGTTATCTTCATCAATTTCTTATTTAGTGAAATCATTTTTAAAAGAAAGAGCGAAGGTAAGTCGGATAAACTTGTACTTGCGACAGTAATTATATTAAACCTGATTAACTTAGCTTTTTTTAAATATTTTTATTTTGTTACAGGAACTCTTTATTCGATGTTTGGCTGGGAAGAGGTAAAATCTTTCGCAGGATCAATGAATATCTTTTTACCTTTGGCGATCAGCTTTTATACATTTCAAGTCATCGCACTACAAGTTGACATTCATAGAGGTATTCTAAAAGACAAAGTCAAGTTTGACGATTATTTTCTTTTCATTCTTTTCTTTCCACAATTGATTGCCGGACCGATCATGAGGTCGGATAACTTTATTCCACAAATTGACCATCCAGAAATTGATCCAGATCGTATGAAAAAGGGTCTTTTTTTAATCATAGGTGGTTTATTTAAAAAGGTTGTTATCGCTGAAAATATCGCACCAATCATCGCTCCGATTTATATGGACCCAAGCAAATACGATAGCTTCTCCTTATTTTTTTCAACGCTTGCCTTTGGTATACAAATCTACTGTGATTTTTCTGGTTATACAGATCTTGCACGAGGTTCTGCGAATTTGTTGGGATATGAAATTCCCGAAAACTTTAAAGGTCCATTTCTAGCGCAAAGTTACCGCGACTTATGGAGTAGATGGCACATCACTCTTTCTTCGTGGTTAAGAGATTATCTCTACATTCCTATGGGAGGTAGCAAAGCATCTGTTTTCCGATCAAATGTAAATATGTTCATTACGATGTGTTTGGGTGGTCTTTGGCATGGTGCCAATTGGGCTTTTGTTGGATGGGGTGCCTACCTTGGCGCATTTTTATGGATTGAGCGGTCCCTTTACTTGTTTCGAGGCAAACAGAAAATCCTTCCCGATACGATTCCATTTGTAGGTTTCATCCGTTTCATTTTTGTCTATATCACCTTTTCTTTTTCTGGAGTCTTCTTCCGTGCCGCCGCAAGAGGTGATGAAGCAATGGCAACGGTTTACGAAATCTTTAAAGGTGTTCTCACTTTTAGGAGCGTTGGCGAGACTCTTGACCGAGTTGATGAACTACCCGTACTTGTGTTACTTGGTTTATTTTTTAACTGGTTACAGTATTCGGATTACACTTATACAAAGTTAAAACCATTTCAAAATATCCTACTTCCGATCTTTGCGATTGTGATCTTTTTATTGATGGGTATTTTTGGTGATGGTGGACAAGATTTTATCTACTTCCAGTTCTAAATACATTTATTTAGCCGCGCTATTTGTAATAGCCGGTATGTTTTTTCACTGCCAGTCCAGTATTTCTTGGATCAGAGAGTTACCAAATCCAGAGTCCATCTCAGTGCAAATCAATTCACTCAAAGAAGGCACATACATTCGACCAACGAACAACCGTGCCCCGATGAATTCGACGAGCCATACACTAAATTATAGAGAGTGGATTGTTTTGGAAAAAGATAAATCTTTTACAAAGACGATGCAATCGATCGCCGAATATCCTTTATCGAACTCAGCAGAAGTCATTGTAGGCAAAGGTACATACAAACATGTTGGTCCTTGGGTCTTACTTTCCACTTCTATTTTGTTCACTAAATCATGCCAATACGCAAAAGTTGATCAAAAAGAGAAAGTAAAAGCGAATCAAAATCGACATGAACCATGTAGTGAGACACCCTTCATTTCTAAAGAATCAAACCACAGACTTTTATATCATTTTGACTCTGTGTCACAGAGTCTTGCTCCATTACAATTTGAATCGGGGTATAAAGAAGCGGACTTTGGAATTGGGTGGGAAGTAAAAACACCTTACGCAGAAGATGCGCTATTTAAAAAGATTCGAGCAAAGTATACAAAAAAAGAATTCCAACCTCACGTATATACATACGAGAGGTTGGATTGATCCAGGGTAGAATCAAAATCAGGTAACCATCTCAAAGAATCATAACTATTTTTGCGCTACTAGCGCACACACCCTACCATAAGCTTCATGGTCTTTCATTGCTTTTTCTTGAAATTTAATAAGACCATGTTTCGAAAATTCAACGCTCGCGTCTTTGGCGAGGCCCGTTGCTTCACAAATTAGACCAGCTTGAAAGTGCGCATTGGAAGATAAATATAGAATGGACGCATAACTTTTGTGATATTTTAAGCCAATCGATTCACGAATTTTAAGTGCTCGTTTGTAGTGAACAGTTGCCAAATCGAACTCACCAATCGATTCTTCATGAGCCGCCATTTTCACGAGTTCATTGGAGATTTCTGTGAGTGTCGCCTTGTCGTAAGCATCAATGATGGACGAAACATCTTCATGGTTTTGAGGCATTTCCATGGCATAGGTAGAGATTGAAAAAATCATCATCGTAAGAGTGGCGAATCGTTTCATAAAACCCCCAGAGGATGCAGTATTGGACGCAAACTCTGTTGATATTATTGCAAGTAACGTGCCAGACTAGATAATTGAAGAGTTGCGTTGCAAATGGTTTGTTTCAGGTATCGGCTAGCAATTGGGATGAGACAAATGTATAGAACCGGTACACTTGCCTAAATATTGGGCAACCTGCTTTTATTTGTTACCGTTTTAATTCATCGTCAGTGATTTCTAGCTCTCGTTGTAAGAAATCTTTTAGATCCATCGACCGAAAGTGATCCCTTTCCCCATCACATTGTCTTCCACCAGGCACCGAAAGTGTCCTTCCTGCAATGGTAATCGGTTTCAGAAATAAATTCCCTGTAAGAGGACAATTAGGTCCCGGTGTAAGACCGTTAAAGGAACAGGTAGCACCTTTGACCACATCTGCTGGAATCTCATCTGATTTTCCATTGGGATAAAAACTTGGATAAGGACCACCATCGTACCAACGGGAATACAATTTCCCCCAAATGGGAGCCGCAACACCTGCCGCTGTCACACCTTGGCCCAACGAAAGTGAGGATTTATCAAAGCCCATCCAAACGACTGAAGTAAACTTAGGATCAAAGCCGCAGTACCAAACATTGGTATAAGAAGAGGTAGAACCAGTCTTTCCACCTGATTCCCCTTTGTAATTTCCCTTGTCTGCATCGCGCAGCGCCGCAGTAGGAGTTCCGCCAGTTGCCACACCTATTAACATTTGTTTTATGATGTAGGCTGTCGCCTCAGGTATGATTTGGATGGTTCCGTTTTTTGCTTCTTCTGCAAGCTCTTCTTGGACTTGTTTTTCACGGTTATAAACAACTGTCCCACTTTGGTTTAATACATAGCGCACGCTAAAGGGAATTACATCTTTGCCTTTGTTGGCAATAATAGAATAACCAACCGCCATTTCATACGGTGTAAGCTCGGCTACACCCAATGCAAGTGCTGGACCTGTTGGGAAACGTGCTTTATTTGTTTTTGTGACCTTTGAGGCAAAATCTATCACCGCATCTGTTCCCGTTCGCATGAGAACTTGGACAGAGACAATGTTTAATGATAAGGAAAGAGCGCGAGAAAGTGGAACCATCCCGCGGAAGTCTCCAGAAATATCCTGCGGCGAATATCCCTCACCTTCTTCGGTTAAGGTGGTGAGTGGCGCATCCATAATCCCCGTTCCAGATCCAACCGTTCTATTTTGAATTGCGGCGGCATAGACAAAAGGTTTAAAGGCAGATCCTGTTTGGCGTCTAGCAGACATAGCTCGATTGAATTGATTTTTGGGAGTAAATCGAGATCCACCAACCATTGTTTGGATGTATCCTGTTTGGTGATCAATCGTGACAATGGCCCCTTCCACATGTAAATTTGATGAAAATACAAGCGATGACCTTCTGAACTCTTTTACTGCCGCGTTTTCATCTTCCGAGGGAACAAAGGAAGTCAATAGCTCCAATGCTGGTGCCATTTGCTTCTCTAGCTCCAATCGGAAGACTTGGCGATCATCCAAATTTGTGATAAAGGGGACACCAACAGGAAACACACTTCCCATCAAATTGTAAAGTGAGACTAGAGAACGATCTGCACGACCTGCATATCTAAAGTTTGCACCAAACGCATATTTGTCTTGAACAATCAATGAGTTGCGCAGTTCTTCTTCTGCAATTTCTTGCTTTCTTACATCGAGTGTGGTATATACACGAAGGCCGCCGGTATAAACTGCTTCCTCGCCTATTTCTTTTTCTAGAATTTGACGTACCCATTCAGTAAAATGAGGGGCACGGTTGAGCTTTGCACCCCATGTAGATCTGGAAGGAGACTGTGTGATTACAATGGGCCAGTACCTTTCCCAAAACTCTTCGTGGATGAGCTTCACATTCTCTTTTTGAATGAATCCATTTTTTGCCATAAGGCCAAGGACAACCAAATGAGCATTTTTTGCCTCCATGGGATTTTTGAAGGGTGAATAATGGACTGGTGCTTTCGGAAGTCTTGCAAGCAGTGCTGCCTCTGCAATGTCTAGGTCACGAACATCTTTTTGAAAGTATACATTGGCGGCAGAAGAAAGCCCTGTTGTTCCATGTCCTAGATAGATCAGGTTGAAATAAATTTCCAAAATCTCTTCTTTCGTATACTCCTGTTCGATCTGGAGAGTGAGAAGAGCTTCCAAAAACTTACGTGCAAATGTTTTTTTACGTTCCTGTAAAATGGTTTTAGCAAGCTGTTGTGTGAGTGTCGATCCACCTTGCACTATCCTTCCTGCAAGTACGTTCTTGATCGCCGCTCGGACAATCGCCATAAAATCGATTCCAAAGTGATTGAAAAAATTATCATCTTCAACGCTGAGGAAAGCTTGAATTACATGAGGAGGAATGTCTTGGTATTTTAGGAGTTCCTGTTTGTGCCGGTATAACTCCGCAAACAAAACTCCATTGGAATCATACAACTTTGTAGGCGTCGTAGGTTGATAAGAAGATAACTTTTGTAATTCCTTGCCTTGGTTGACTTCAGAAAGTATATATCCAAAAAATAAACCTCCCAAAAGTGCGGAGATAAATAAGGCATAAAGTGTGATTTTTAGAGTTTTTTCTTTGTCCATGGTTTTCTTTTAAATATTAGAGATGGAAACGTAGCCCTTCCCTTGCTAAATGTATTTTTAATGGATGTCCACCTAAGGACTGTTTGTGTTCAACAGCCGATTCAAATATTTCGAAAATCTTTTGATCAGAATATGAAGGCTCATGGTGCGTTAAAACTAAATTTTTAACATTCCATGATGTGGCACAGTTTACTGACATCGTATAAGAAGTATGACCCCAATCAAATTTTGAAAATGACTCATCCAGAGTGTACTGACTATCCATAACTAGAAGATCGGCTCCAGAAAAAAATGGAGTAGATTCATGGATGATTTCCATATCCTGACCAGTAAACTCTGCGTCAGTAGCAAAAATAAATACTTTCCCCTCTCGATTCGTAAACTTAAAGGAAGTGGACCCTCCCGGATGGCGTAATGGGAAACACTCTACCTTCATACCACTTGGGAATTCAAAAACCTTGTCCGCTGGAAAATGAATGAATTCTTTTCTACAACTCACAGTTGAAAACCGGACGGGAAAAAATTCCGGCTGTTGTTGGGCTTCCAATCTATCCGAAAGATCACCATAGACTGAATGAAAACGTAAATTGAAGTCAGGGAAGTAGATTGGTTTAAAAAAAGGCAGTCCTTGGATGTGATCCCAATGCGTATGGGTAACGAAAATATTGATATTTTTCTTTTCTTTCTTTTTGAAATAATCAGCAACCAATTGGTCACCCACATTTCGAATCCCAGTTCCCATATCCAATATGTAGATCTCACCATCCGAATCGGTGACCGTGACACATGTGGTGTCACTCCCTGTCACAAACTTTAAATGGTATGGGAGTGTCTTCCAGAACTCTTCGGGCGAAAGAGATGCATCGCTCGCTTTGTATTTTGATACAATATCAAGGATTTTGGATTTATAGTCTTGATTGCGGAGGGGTGCGGCAATCGATCCGCGAACCCCAAATAGTTGTACGACCACTTCCTCGATTTTCGGAAATCGACTTTCCTTGTCACTCAAGATTTACGAACTTGAAATTATGCCACCTCGCTACGCCGGATCTCAACTCAGGTTTGGACCAGAACTGACGCCTATGGTTCGTATTTTGCTTATAACGAATGTAGCAATTTTTGTTGCTCAATTCCTCGGTCGTTTGGTCCTCAAAAACAACGCTTTGGAAATGATTTTCGCCCTTCAGCCAGAAGCTGTGCTAAAAGGTTACCTATGGCAACTTGTCACATATTCATTTTTGCATGGGGATATCATGCATTTGCTAATGAACATGCTCACCTTATGGATGTTTGGTTCGGAAATTGAGGGACAATACGGGCAGAAACCATTTCTCAAATTTTATTTATTTTGTGCCTTTATGGGTGGTCTTGTGACTCTACTTGTTTCTAGTTTGGGCTTTCCGCAAGGTATCGTCATTGGAGCAAGTGGAGCTACTTTCGGATTACTCGCCGCATTCGCTTTGCTTTGGCCCAATCGAGAAATCATTTTTATGCTGATTTTCCCTCTCAAGGCAAAGTACTTTGTGATGATCCTTATGCTAATGATTGTGTTTTCTCAAGGTGGACACATTGCACACATGGCCCATCTCGGTGGGATCGTTGGGGCTGTTATTTTCATCAAACTTTACCATGGTTGGAAATCTGACTCGAAAGTTGGCGGATGGTCTCTTTCGAGATACCTTCAAAAAAGAAGATTTCAAAGATACCAAAAAGAAATGAACTCTCGTGAAGATGCAAAAACAAGAGTGGATCAGTTATTAGAAAAAATTTCAAAAGATGGAATGAACAGCCTTTCCAGAAGTGAAAAAAAATTCTTGAACGAAGCCTCAAAGAAATACTTTAACGAGTGACATCTCAAACTTTCTACTTCCCCGAATCTAAGATCAGATCGCCTTATCAAAATTTGGCGATTGAAGAGGCGATCTCATTGAATATGAATAAATTCAATCTGATGGGAGGGGTTCGGCTTTGGAGAAATCCAAGAACCATTGTGCTTGGTCTTTCTGAAAATCCAAAACTTACAATTAAGGAACATATCATTGATCGTTTTGTAAATGGTAAGCATGAGCTCACAAAAAATAGAGATTTCGCATCAGATTTTACATACATCGCTAGGCGCGCATCGGGTGGCGGGACTGTTTTTCATGATCCATCTGGGAATATTAATTATTCGATTTATGTAAATTTAGAGCTTAGGAAAGAGCTATTTTCTGTAAAAGATTCTTACGATATCCTTCTTGGCATTGTCCGAAAATCACTCGCGAAACAACTGATAGCATCTGAATCAAAAGGTAAATCTGATATTACAATCACCGAGGATGGAATTTTAAAAAAGATATCTGGGAATGCCCAATTTCGAAAAAAAAATTGTATCGTCCAACATGGCACATTGATCTTACAAAATCGATTGATTGATGAAGTATCGGAAGTTCTTTTACATCCACCCGAGGAACCAGATTACCGAAAAGCGAGAAATCATAGAGATTTTTTAACATCTCTTCCAAATTCATTTGATGTGCAGACCTTTGGGAAAGATCTCTTTGACGAATTTCATAGCTACTTAAATACAGATCTTTCTCAATCAAAAGAAGATTTTTCCTTCTTTTCCAGAGGGTTTTCTTCTTTTCGTAGATCCGTCCTAAAAGATTCTGAAAATATTCGTAAGCAAAAATACGAAAGTTTATCCTATATTTTAAATCGAGAAGTTATCCCATGAGCATACTACAAAACCAAGATCCAGAAATTTTTACTGCCTTAAAACATGAAGACGAACGCCAAGAGCATTCTTTAGAAATGATCGCAAGTGAGAACTTTGTATCACAAGCCGTTTTGGAAGCATACCATTCTACCTTAACGAACAAATATGCCGAAGGTTATCCAGGCAAACGATATTATAACGGTTGCGAAAATGCAGATGCGGTAGAGAATCTCGCAATCGAAAGAGCCAAAAAAATGTTTGGAGCACAGTATGCGAATGTTCAGCCGCATAGCGGGGCACAGGCAAATATGGCTGTATTTCTAGCGGCATTGGAGCCGGGAGATACCTTCCTTGGTATGAACCTTGCTCATGGGGGGCACCTGACTCACGGTTCGGCGGTAAATATCAGCGGAAAATACTTCAAACCGATTCCTTATGGTGTATCAGAAAAGACAGAAACCATAGACTATGCAGAAGTAGCCTCTCTTGCCAAAGAGCACAAACCCAAATTGATCGTAGTTGGTGCATCGGCCTACCCAAGGATCATCGATTTTGCAAAATTTAAAGAAATCGCTGATTCGATTGGAGCAAAACTCATGGCAGATATTGCTCATATTTCTGGGTTAGTCGTTGCAGGGGAACACCCAACGCCCATCGGTCTATGTGACTACGTAACAACAACTACACATAAAACATTACGCGGACCAAGAGGGGGACTTATTTTATCCCAAACTGAAAACGAAAAAATCCTCAATTCACGTGTATTTCCAGGAATCCAAGGTGGACCACTTATGCATGTGATCGCGGCAAAAGCGGTCGCATTCAAAGAGGCACTTCAACCAGAGTTCAAAACATACATCAAACAAGTGCTAAAGAATGCAAAAATTCTTGCAGAGATTTTTCAAAAACGTGGTTACAGAGTGATCTCTGGTGGAACCGACAACCACTTGGTTTTACTTGATGTTTCTGTGAAAGGACTTACTGGTCGAGACGCGGCTGATGGACTGGACGAGATCGGTGTAACAGTAAATAAAAATGCCATCCCATTTGATAAAAATCCTCCAGCTGTTGCCTCTGGGATTCGATTGGGAACACCGGCTCTCACCACTCGTGGCCTCAAAGATGCCGATATGGAAGCAGTCGCCAATCTCATTTGTGATTTCTTGGACCACTACGGTGATGATGCCTGGAAGGCGAAAGTGAAGGCAGGAGTTGCCGAAATTACGAAAGGATTTCCGATGGCAAAGTTTCGATTAGGCTAACTTTTCATTCGATTCCATTCCTGTAATTTTGATATTCACCGCAAGCACACCGAGCTGCAAGCGGTGAATCCTTCCTTCCCGACCTTCCCATCAGTTTTCTACTTCATAAAAATCATTTTTTAGATCCAGATTCTATACTTTCCAACCTGAAAGGGTATGTGGAATGAAGAACAACGGAAGGTCATCGAATCTAAGGCACCCATCAAACAAGTTATAGCTGCGGCAGGCTCAGGCAAAACCGCTACAATGATTGGTCTACTGCAAAAAGCGGAATCTGAAAACTTGATCCCACCAAAGAGGACAGTCATCGTAACTTTCACAAATAAAGCGACGAACGAATTTCGTGAGCGACTCGCATCAAAAGGACTTTCTAATGAATACCAAATTTCAACCTTTCATGCATTCTGTTATCGGATGCTAAAATCATACCATCCCGATTATAGAAATACGTCCTGGAGTTTACTTTCCCAAAGTGAAGCAGACGAATTTAGTTTTAGATTTTTGGAAAAATACAAATTCCAAATAGGAGGAATCCCCTTTCCTCTGCTTTTCCAACGTGATGGATTGTTGTTTAAAATGGAGCACCCAGAACTCTTCCAAAAATATACGAATGACTTTTTTAACTTCAAACAACGGTATTTCAAATTCGAATTTGAGGATCTGCAACGAGTCTTATTACGCTCGCTCAACTTAGAAGAAGCGTGGACAAAAAACATTCAAAACAATTTTTCTTCATTCATTGTGGACGAATTTCAAGACACTGACTTTACTCAATTGAATATATTAAAACTGATTTCCCCAAGACAGCTAACGGTCGTAGGTGATGATTGGCAAGCAATCTACGGATTTCGTGGAGCGACTCCAGATCCTTTCTTAAAATTTCCGAATTACTTTCCAGGTGCAGAACAATTCCAACTATCCACAAATTTCAGATCACTTGCGGGTATCATTAAACTATCTACACATGCACTAAAGAAAAACAAAACAAAGATGGAAAAAAATGTAAAACACCACCGGGAGGGAATCGCAAGCTTAGAAAGAATCGTTTTGGATGATCCCAAATACGATAGAAAAATTGCCTTTGAAAGATTTAAAAGAAACTTTCAGGTCGAAGCAGACTCCGTAATGCTTGTTAGATCAAATTACAGGAAAAGAGAATGGATCGAGGTCGGTGTTCCCGAAAGCAAAATTATGACGATCCATGCGGCAAAGGGATTAGAGTTCCAAACTGTCTTACTTGATTTAAGTGCAGGTTGGAATGTATCAGAAAATACTCCGCTTGAGCAGATTGAAGAAGAAAGGCGAATTCTATACGTAGGTATATCTAGGGCAAAAGATAAGCTGATCCTACTTGGAAGAAAGAAGCCAAAACATAAATCAGGTCTCGAAGATGAATTTTTCAGTCATTACCAGTTCTTTGATGAACATACAAATCGTTGTTTACCATTTCGGCTCCTCTGGTGAATTGGTACTACGTTTGGGGGATTAGCTCAGCTGGTTAGAGCGCTACCTTGACATGGTAGAGGTCGCTGGTTCGATCCCAGTATCTCCCACCAAACGCTCTCGAATTAAGATTGCGCTCTCCACTCGGGATTTTATAATTCATCCCATCACATGAAAAAGCTAGACCTACTCGAAGAATCACTCCTTGCCGTTTTTATGGTTGTTTTTGGACTCGCCGCCCTGCTCGTTTTTAAATACACAAGCTACGAAGTGGGATGGAAGTTCTTTATCCTGACTGCTAGTTTTCATATTTTTCTCGTCATACTCGCTAAATCTCTCCGGTGGTACTTACCTTTTAGCATTTGGAAATTTTTAGCTCCCCTTTCTTTGTTTATGGTATTCCCAGATTGGTTTCTTTCAGAAGTGTTAGGTGTGCTCGTTTTTCCTGAAGATGGATTTCCAAAAATAGGAACTGTCAGCGGTTATATGGCGGGACTTTGGAGTATCCCCCTATTTATCTTAGTATATACAGGTATCAAATTGGAGGAACGATCGGTTTCGATAGTCGGAGCGTGTCTTTGGATTGGATTCTTTTCACTTATTATTTTCGGAATCTCTGAGGCGACACTCTGGCAAATGGGATCATGGTATGCGCAAAATGTAAAACAAACACACGGTGCCGCACATTATGTTTTGATACCAGAAATGGTATTAGGAGTGGTCTCTTATTTAACCTACCAAGGTTTTGCACAAAGCCCCTTTCTTGTTCAGGTAGGAGTGAGCTTTTTAATTATGATTCAATACATCGGCAATCTTGGATTTTTTTATCTTCTCTTCGAACGTATCCTTTAGATGGAAATGCTTGCTTCTCTGGGTGAATTTTAAACTTTAGAGGGATGAACCTGTTTTGGAGAAGATTGAGTCGGTGGATCCTTTTTTCAATCGCAACCATCATATGCGCTGAATTTTTACTTAGGATTCTCAATCCATCCGCTCTAAGTTATTACCGAGATGTAAAGCTCCTACATGCCTATCATTCGGAATACGGTGTGACACTCCAAGCAAACGAAAGTAGATATGTAAAACATTATGCTGGACTTTGGGAAGGAAGATTCACTACCAATTCGTTAGGTTTACGAGGACTCAGCGAACCATCACCCAACCTTCCAAAAATTTTCTGTTTAGGGGACAGTATGGTTATGGGTTTTGGCGTTTCTGACCAAGATACCTTTTGTTCTCTTCTTGACGGTATCACAATCAATGGGAGTAAACACCAGGCTCTCAATCTTGGCGTTGACGCGTATGGTTCGCTAGGTGATGCAAAGCGCTTAAAGGATATTTCAAACAAAGTTTCGAATGTTAAAGAAGTTCTCTTTTTTATTTCACCAAATGATTTTGCAATGCCAGAAGTACTCCGTAATCAAGGAATATTACCTGATGACGAGTTGGATGCATTGCATGAAAACGATCCAGTTTGGAAGTCTAATTTCCGAATCCAATTCGAAGCAACTAGAATATCCTACCTCTTGCAGGCATTAAAACTTGCTTATGAACAATCCATCATCATCTGGACTCAAAATCGTTTGCTTGCGGAACAGGAATTAGAGAATGCTTATCACTCCCCGTTACAGTATGTCATTAGTTCCTTTTTTTTGCCATCACCAAAAAACACCTGCAAACTTGAAACCAAACAATCATTAATCTGTCCTGAGCCTATTCCCGAGTCAGAATTTTTTTGTGACGCAACCTTGCCAGATCTGAATAGTCTTCCTCCACTCACAAAGACAACTACCGACGCATATGATCAGATGATAGAGTTAAGTAAACTACATAACTTTACTCTTCGTCCAGTCATCATACCTGTGCAAGTAGAGGAAATCTATTGTTATGTGAATGGAAAACACCATTCTTTAGGTAACTATGCACTTAGAGCAAAGAAGTTTTGGAATGAAAAGGGTATTGATGTCATCGACTTAACCAAATATACAAAATCGATGTGCGGCAATTCAATAATTGAAAAAGATAAACCCAAATTCTCTTCGATTCGTGATTATTTTATCCCTGGGGATGGCCATTTGACCGTTCTTGGAAATGAATGGGTTGCTCGATCCTTAAAACAAGAATTGGGAGCAAAAGATTAAACATGCTTTTTAACTCTACTCATTATTTTGTTTTTGCACCTATTGTTATATTTTTATATTTTACTCTGCCAAAAAGATTCCAAGGAATATTACTTTTTCTTGTTAGTTTATATTTTTATGCCATTTTCAAAGTCCCATTTCTGATACTTCTCATATTCTCTTTTGTCCTCACCAAACTAGCGGTTGATGCTATGGTTAGAACCGAAAATCAAACAAAAAAGATGCTTTGGCTAAGCGTTTCAATTTGGAGCAATTTAGGATTACTCTTTATATTCAAATACTTAGATTTTTCAATTTCATCTTGGAATTTGTATTTTGGTCTGAATCCATGTGATACAGCCTATATTCCGTTAGTAGGCATCATTCTACCAATGGGGATTAGCTTCTTCACACTCCAAGCTGTTTCGTATGCAGTCGATGTATACCGAGGAGTTGTCAAACCAGCAAAGTCCATCTTCCATTTTGGTCTGTTTCTGTCCTTTTTCCCACAATTAGTTGCAGGTCCTATATTAAGGGCTAGTGATGTATTACATCAATTCCTTGAACCAAAAGAGTTTCAAAGAGACAATCTACATAAAGGTCTTAAACAATTCTTCTGGGGTGTTTTTAAAAAGACTTTTATCGCAGACCCAATAACGGCGGTTATCGATCCAGTATTTGCCGATCCAACAATTTATAGCGGGGGGACACTATGGATCGCCGCAATGTTATTTGGAGTTCAGATTTATTGTGATTTTTCAGGCTACTCTGATATAGCGATTGGAACGGGGAGAATCATGGGATTTCAAATCCCGAAAAACTTTGATCGACCATACCTTTCTGGAACATTGACCGAACTTTGGAGGAGATGGCATATCTCTTTTTCATCATGGTTGAGAGACTATGTTTATATTACCTTAGGTGGGAATCGAAGAGGTGAACTTTTTGCTTACTTCAATCTATTCATTACGACCTTTGTTTCTGGAATCTGGCATGGTGCCGATTGGACCTATGTGTTATGGGGTGCGACTCATGCTTTTATGATGGTTGTAGAAAAGTTTTTGTTCAAATTTAAGAC
>JAPZRK010000092.1 GCA_027531445.1 Leptospira sp. | reverse complement strand
GCGTTTTTGTTTTCTAGTTTTATTATGTTTTTGCTCCTTCTTTTTTCAGGTATCATCTTTCCTAAACCGAGCACAGAATTCGATCTTTTCGGACTCTTACCCACTGCAGTCCTAAAGAGCGCACTTGATTCAGTGCTCTTTCAAGAAACAGAATATACTCATTTTGGAAAGGATATTTCTTATCTATTAGGAAGTGGCTTTGAATTTCTTATACTCGGATCTTATTTTTTTCGCAGACTATTTTCTACTAGTGGACTAACAGGATGAATCTTCAAATGATCGGCGTATGGCTCCAAGCGGCTAGACTTCCCTCACAGTCGTATATTTTTTTGCCCTTATTTTTGGGACAATCCATGTATTACTTTCTCAATGGTTCTCTCCATCTAGAGCAGTTCATTTTGATCCAACTCTTTGGAGTATTCAATCAACTTTATATCGTATTTGCGAATGACTATGCAGATATAGAAACTGACAAATTGAACAACACATACACTATATTTTCCGGTGGTTCCAGGGTTCTTGCGAATGGAAAGTTGGCTCCACATTCTCTTCGCAATGGGGCGATCCTTATGGCAAGTTTGTGTGTTGGTGTTTCCATTATACTTTGTTATTTGAACGATTCTTTGACCCCCCTGCTCCTATCTTTCGTGGCTCTAGCCTTACTTCAGTTTTATTCTTTTTCACCACTCAAATTGTCCTACCGTGGTGGTGGAGAATATTTGCAAATGTTAGGTGTAGGTTTGGTATTGCCGCTGTATGGTTTTTTGGGACAAAATGCACGTATCCTCGACTTTCCTTGGGAATGGATACCTGTGCTTTTTGCAGCAAACTTAAGTTGTGCAATCGCTACTTCGCTTCCCGATGTGATTTCAGATAAAAAGTCAGATAAAAGGACAATTGCAGTAACAAAGGGATCAGCTAAAGCAAAATTGACCCTTCTAGGATTGGAGATCTTTGCAATGTTGGGGCTTGTGTATTTGGTATCATTGCAACATGCAGGTATCACAGAAATCATTGTTTATTTGATTCCTCTTCTGATGATCGTTTTGTCTTCGATCGGTTTGACGGCAAAGCCAGGTGAATTCAGACTTTCGATCTTTGTATTTTTTTCCATTGCCTTCAATCTATCGCTCCAAGGCACCTTATTATGTAAATACTTCCGGCTGATCAGCTAACTGATAGAATATGTTACAAAGTTTGTTGCAATATAATTTTTTTATTCTCTCCATACTATTTTTGTTACCGGGAGGATTGATTTATTGGCTAAGGAAAGATTTACGTAAAGTCATGCAAGTTTTGGCACTCTGCTCATTGCCATTTGCTTTTACGGAATTTCTATTTTACCCAACATATTGGGAACCCAAGTTTCTTTTTGATTTGATTGATGTGCTGGGTTTTGGGATTGAAGATTTATTATTTGTAATCGGATTGTCCGGATTTACTTCCACAAGTTATGCCTTTGTGTTTCACAAAACATTGATTCAAAAAACAAATCGTGGCAAACTTTCTCCTACGCGAAGGATTTGTCTATTTTTCGTCATTGTTTGTATTGCGATTTCAATCCTCGTCCGGTTGCAAATGCATTTGATTTACGGCGCACCGTTACTTATGACCATACTTAGCGCTTTTATTTTTGTAAGAAGGAAGGATTTGATTTTGCCAGGTTTCCTTGGTGCAATCCTATCGACGATCATGTATGCAATGTTATGTTATACCCTTATCTCAATTTATCCCAATATATTTCAACTTACATGGCATACGGAAAAATTTGTAAACCAAACTTGGCTAGGATTGCCTGCGGAAGAACTAGTATATGCCTTCACTTCAGGAGCCATCGCGAGTATCTTTTATCCTTATGTTTTCTCGTTTAAATATTCCTCTTTTTGATTTGTCAAAAGAGTGCGTAACAAAGGACTCTCTTTCTAGGAGCACTTTTTTCGGATTATGGACATTCAGGACTGCATACGATTTTTAGAAGATTTGGCCAATGATCCGAATCGTCTCACAAAGCTTCCCGAATCCGAAAGATTGGCATTGATGATTGCCGCAGGACGTGTATCGCGACCAGATCGAAATGAGATCCGCAAGCGAAACCGAACAATCAAAACCAATCGCAAACAAGAAATCGTCAATGAGGAAAAGCGAGCCCGGGCACTAACGGGCATTCGCTTGGCAAGAACTGAATCCGTGTTTAAGGCTCCATTACAGATTGCCGCAGGTAATACTGCATGGTCTTGGGAAAACGCCGAATCGCTCAAGTCACCTAGAAACTGCTATATTTGTAAAAAAGAATTTATCAAACTTCATTTTTTCTATGATTCCATGTGTAAGGAATGTGCTGAATTGAATTACGCGAAACGTTACCAATCGGCACCTCTAAAAGACCAAGTAGCAATTATCACAGGTTCTCGTCTGAAAATCGGATACCATTCCGCATTGATGTTGTTACGTGCCGGTGCAAAGGTTATCGCTACAACACGATTTCCCATTGATTCTGCTCTTCGATTTGCGAAGGAACCAGATTACGCAGAGTGGGCAAACCGACTACAAATTTTCGGACTGGATTTAAGACATACACCTAGTGTCGAAATATTTTGCACATATATGGATCAGTACTTGGACCGATTGGATGTACTCATCAATAATGCCGCACAAACGGTACGCAGACCCCCTGGGTTTTACGCGCATCTTATGGAAGCGGAAAACCAACCAATCTCTAGTTTGCCATCCTATATTCAGCCACTCCTTCAGTTGTATGATCATTGCATCAATCAATTGAATCAAAAACCCAATCAGGATTTTGATTCAAAGACTCTCGCAAGCGAAAAGGCACTCCCCGTAAGCTGGACGGGAAACCAACCAGGCATTGGGATCCGGTCTTCAGCGGCACTTGCGATGATTCCATATTCCCATGACAATTCCCACGAATTGGAAACAGTTTTTCCCGAAGGCAAACTAGATGCTGATCTACAACAAGTGGATCTTCGCAAAACCAATAGCTGGCGGTTAAAGCTCGGAGAGATCAACACTTCTGAAATGTTGGAAGTGCAACTTGTCAATGCTGTGGCTCCGTTTGTGCTTTGCAATCGACTAGTGTCAATTATGCGAAGAGATTATACGGGTGCAAAACACATCATTAACGTGTCAGCTATGGAAGGTAAGTTTCATCGCTTTAAAAAAGAAGACCGTCATCCTCATACCAATATGGCCAAAGCGGCACTCAATATGCTCACCCACACTTCTGCCAGCGACTTTGCCAAAGATGGTATCTTTATGAATGCAGTGGATACTGGATGGGTGACAGATGAAGATCCGATCGAACTTTCAAAAAAAAAGCAAGACCTTCACGACTTCCAACCTCCCCTCGACATCGTAGATGGAGCCGCTCGCGTATTAGATCCGTTATTTGATGGCATCAATACAGGCAAACACTGGGTTGGAAAATTTTTGAAAGACTATGCGCCGATCGATTGGTGAAATAGTCCTTATCCCGAACTCCCACAAATCCACTTCCCTCACTTTCTCCTCTTCCCCCTAGTAGTAGCTTCCTCAAAGGCTCAGAGAACCTAACGTTCCCCAAAAAACTTATCTCATCAAGATACAACTGACTCCACTTAGGACTAATATACGAGTAGCTTCTAAATGATTGCTTCAAAAGGTTATTACGAGCCTCAGCACCATTACTACTAACTCCTTCCTTAGTAATCCACCTTTCTCTAGATAGATTGTAACGAGGATCACCACTCTTCTTACTATGATTTACCATTCTGTGGTTCTTCCTATCCCAGATAAAAGTGTATCCTTCATCTGTGAACAAGATAGTGTCCCTAGGAATCTTCTCATCTAAGTCTTTACCTAAGTAGTTCTGATTATTCAAAGGTATGGATTTATAAAAAGTCATTCCGTGGTTGATGCCAACAGTATGAACTAATACCCCTTTCTGTTCTCCTCCCAAACTATTAGATAAGTAGATGCTACTAGAACCTGTTTTATATCTTCTAGACCTGTGCTTATTAGCTCTCAATGAACTAGAATATAAAACTACGCTATCAGCTACAGCAATAGGTTCATCTTTAATGACTTCCCTTAGATCACCATTTTTTGCTAATTTTATTGGGTTTTTATCATTATAATCTGAGAGTTCCTTATATAATTGTTTCTGTAATTTCTCATTTAGTAAGCTGAAGATTATTTGAAGTCTACGCTTGAGGTAATAAGCACTTTTATAAGGGATATTTAGCTTCTTACTAATCTCCTTTGAAGTAATCATCTTAGGATACTGAAGAATTTGATCCTCTAAAATGAATGAGAAGTAACTGAGAGGCAATTTGAAGTCTTCTAGTGGTGTTCCAGAGGTTATGCTTACTTGCTTATGGCAACTACTACACCTCGCAACTGTAGGTCTATTTTTAACTTTTAAGAATATGAGATTGGGCTTCTCACAATCACAAGACTTTGGAAATAAGGTGGATAGGATCGTAAGGGTTCTAATAGCGTAATGGGTATCTAATTCAGGAGTAGATTTTAAGGGATTAATGTACTCGGAGTAAGGTGCTTTGAGTGGTGTTAATAGAGATGAGGTTTTACGATTGAGGCGTGGGCGGAGTTTTCCCTGTGCGGAGCTTGCGGAGGCAGGGGAAGCGGAGCAAGAGGCAGGAGTGACATCCTCTGACGACGCTGGTGAAACTAGCGGAGGTGAGGTGTCTGCTCCGTTTGTGTGACATCGTGATATACTTCGGTGAAATAGTCCTTATCCCCAACTCCCACAAACGAACTCCCCTCACTTTTAAGTCTGCGAGTCGATATAAAGATCAAAAGTAAAAAAGCAACGCTTGGTCGCTCATAAGACTAGACAGAAATTGGTTGACTTACACAATCCGATGTGTGAGTATAGAAGCAATCATGGCTACTAATCTAAATATCGACCCAAAATTACTTGATGAAGCATATTCAATAAGTGGCTTAAAAACCAAAAGAGAAACGGTAAACACCGCGCTTATTGAATTCATTAAAAAACATAAACAGAAAGATATTATAAAGTTTTTTAATACAATTGAATATGACGTAAAAACAGATTATAAGAAGATTCGAGGTTAAAAACGACTTAATTTCAAAATAATGAATTTACTTATCGATACTTCCGTTTGGTCAGAAGCACTAAGACGTAAGAATAAATCAGTTAATTCCGAAGATACTTTCCTTTTTCAGATAATCAAAAATGAAGAGGAAATTTTCATAACTGGGATTATCTTACAGGAAATTTTAACCGGAATCAAAAATGAGAAACTATTCGACGAGATTAATCATCATCTTCGATTTTTCAATTTTGTAAATCCAACAAATATTGATCATGTTCTCGCTGCAAAATTAAGAAATGATTTAGCAAAAAAAGGCGTTACTGTCGCTTCAATCGATGTCTTGATTGCGCAAATTGCTATTTCAAATAATCTAACACTTGCGACTTTTGATTCAGATTTCGAAAGAATTGCTACAAATTCAAAGTTAAAAATTTTAAACCATAAACGATATCGCGCGAGGAAATAAATCATGCACAACAGCGACTTGCTGCCTCCGCTCTCACAAGTTTGCCACCGCTTTGCACCACCGATAGAAGCGGAAATCCTTTCCCGGCAGGGAAAGATTGGAGCGGATAGCGGGGTCCCTCACTTGTCTGCAAGGGAGGGAGGTGCCCAAAAAGAGATTTAAAGCAAAAAATCTTCTTGTCTAAAAAAACAAATTTGTTACATTTCTGCCATATTGCGAAAAAGGGAACATTGTTCTTTTGTGTAACTGGCTCGCAACGGGAAGGATTTGACCATGCCAAATGAGACCATTCGTAAGCCTAGTATAGCCATCATCGGTGCCGGTATGACGGGCATTCTTCTGAGTATCCGACTCGCAGAAATGGGTATCGACGATGTGACGATATTGGAAAAAAAAGACGACCTTGGTGGCACGTGGCGGGAAAATACCTACCCCGGTGTTGCCTGTGACATCCCTGCTCATATGTATACATATTCATTTGAGCCGAATCCGGAGTGGAACTACCGTTTTGCGAGAGGGAATGAAATACAAGGATACTTCAAACGTGTCAGTGACAAATATGGAGTGACACCAAAAATTCGTTTTGGTGAAGCAGTTACGAACTGTTCATATAACAACGGCAAATGGACAATCAATACGAGCAAACAAAAAACCTTAGTTGTAGATTTTGTGATCTCTGCAACTGGCATCTTACATCACCCGGCAAAACCCAATATTCCAGGACTTGATTCATTTAAAGGTGATTGTTTCCATACTGCAGAATGGAATCATTCAGTAGATTTAAAAGGCAAACGAATTGGTGTGATCGGAACGGGATCTACTGCCGCTCAAGTCATACCGGAATTGATCGCAGTGGGTAAAAAAGTTTCTGTATTCCAAAGGACGCCCCAATGGATCGTCAAAGTACCTGACAAACGTTATTCGGAACGAGACAGAAAGGCTTGGAGGAAAAATCCGTCGATTGCAAAGCGTCTTCATAGATGGTATACCATTGCTGTCGAAGAAACATTTTCAAAAGCGGTAATAGGGAAAAAACTTCCCCATGCACTCATGAGTTTTTTGTGTAAATGGAACCTTCGATTTTCAGTAAAGGACCCAGTCCTTCGCAAAAAACTTACTCCTGATTACCGAGTAGGTTGCAAAAGAGTGATTGTCAATTCTACCTTTTATGAGGCAATTCAAAAACCAAATGCGGATTTGGTGACCGAAGGCATAGAAAAAATCACAGAAAATGGTGTCGTTACCAAGGATGGGAAACTGCATGAATTAGATGTGATCGTGCTTGCAACTGGCTTCCATCCATTCAATTTTATGAGACCGATGAATCTGACCGGCCGAGATGGTTTAAAAATCGACACCGTCTGGGAACGTAAGGTGCAAGCCTATCGATCCATGTTTATCCCTGGCTTTCCAAATTTTGCATTGATGCTCGGACCGAATACCCCAATTGGCAATTTTTCTGTGATTGCTATGAGTGAAGTTCAGACAAATTATCTGATGAAGATGATCCGTGATTGGCAAGAGAATAAGTTCAATGAGATTGATGCCACTCCAGATGCATTCCAAAGATTTAATGCCTATCTCAAAAGTGGAATGGGCAAAACGGTTTGGCTTGGTGGTTGTAACAGCTGGTATTTGGACGCTGATGGAGATCCTGCTATGTGGCCATACACTTGGAAACAGTGGGAAAAGGAAATGAATGCTCCTGATTATAAAGATTTTGCCTTAAAATAGAGTCTGTGTTTTTTGACAGGTGTCAAAATTTCCAGTTGTTTTTTTTGATAGCTGTCTAAAATTACGGATATGAGTTTTGCCGGTTTTCACAGACATATGGAACCTTTTGTGAAAAGCGATCTAAACCTGAAGATGGTTTTCATTTCAGGACCAAGACAGATAGGTAAAACTACCTCATCCTTCCCAATCCCAAAAAAAATCTTTGTTAGATAACTCTTCCTTGGGGGGGATCTGGCCTGAATCGAAACGTTCTTCCCTGTCCTGAGATTCTTCTTGGAAGGTTTTCCCCATCTTCTCTAAATCTTTGGTTTCACCTTCCCAATATTCTTCGGTTCCAAAATGGGGAAAAAGATTTGGAAATGAAGGATCTTGCCAACGTTTGGCGATCCATGCCGCATAATGGATATATCGTATCCCACGTAGTGGTTCAATGAGTGACAACCAACTTGTAGAAAAATCACAAAACTCACGGTAGCCTTCGAAGAAGAGCTCTCGTTCATATTCCTCCCTCTTTCCGCCAAAGGGAAGTAACATCCAAAAGTCTTGAACCACTGGACCTTCAATAAAATCATCAAAATCGAGAATGGAAAAGCCGTCCCCAGAATAGAGTAAATTTCCCTTATGGCAGTCCCCGTGAATGCGTTGGAATGGGACAGCTGACGATTTTAAAATGGACTCGTAGGTGTCGAAAGTAATCTTTGCGGCTGACTGATACCTTTTCAATAGATTCTGATTGGAAATCCATCCGCCATCCTCTATGATCTGTAAGGCGACATTTGCATAGTGTTTGATATCAAGTGTTGGTCTAGAAATCACCTTTTTTGTCTTTCCAACCATATGGATTCGCCCGATGAGCCTTCCAAGTTGGATCATATCTTCTTCTGCAATTTCTTCGATGATACGTCCCGTTCTTAAAGGCCAAATCGCGAAGTAAACACCATCGAAAAAATGTATGGATTCATGTTTTGTATTTTTGATAGGTGCAAGGACGGGAATTTCGGCTTGGACAAGTTCATATAAAAAATCATGTTCTTCTTGGATTTGGGATTTTGTCCAGCGACCAGGGCGGTAGTATTTTACCACATAACGCGTATTTCCTTCTACTTCAATATCATAGACACGGTTTTCGACGCTATTGAGTGGAACACAACGACCTGTAGGTTCAAAACCTATCGACTCAAGAGATTGTAAGATGACTTCGGGACTGAGAGATTGAAATGAGGAAATTGGATTCAAGAGGGTCCTAAAATCCGATTGCGACCGGATTCTTTGGCAAGGTATAAATTTTTGTCTGCTTCCTTTAAATAATCATGTGGTATGGCTAATTCTGTCAGGACACCTCCGGACAAACCACCGCTAAATGTAATTTTGATCTCCTCACCATTTTCCAAAAAAATAGGTGTATTCGAAATTTGTTTTCGAATTTTGTCCATTACATCGAGTGCAAACTTTAGAGAAGTTTCAGGTAGGATCACGACAAATTCTTCACCCCCAAATCTTGCGATGATATCGGACTTGCGAAGGTTTAAGCGCAATTCTTTCGCAAAAAATTTTAAAACCATATCTCCCGCATCATGCCCGTATTTGTCGTTCACACGTTTGAAAAAGTCGATATCTAAAACAGCAATAGCAATGGAATGTTTGTGTCTTTTGGACCGTTGGAATTCTTGTTCGATTCTTTCTTCGATGTACCTTCGATTGTACAAACCAGTGAGTGAGTCTCGTATCGAAGTTTCGATGAGTAAGTCTTCTAATGCCTTGATGCGAAGGGCTCCAAAAATACGTGCCAACAACTCTACTTGATCGGCGGGTTTGCTGATAAAATCTGTGGCGCCTGCTTCAATGGCTTCTTTAATTTTGCAAGACTCTGTATGGCTTGTGATCATGATGATCGGAATCCACCCAGTCGGTGAGGAAGCTAAGATTTCTTTGATGAGGTCGATACCATTTCCATCAGGTAACTCCCAGTCTAGTAAAACAACATCGATCTTTTCGTTGGCAATCTTGAGTCGTGCAGAAGCCGCTGTTGCGGCACAAAGTACAGTGTAACCATTTTTTGATAATACACGATCTAAAAGACGCAGCTGGATGTCTGAGTCCTCTACAACTAATATTTGTTTGGCTACCTTTGTCGTCATATAAGAATTACTTTTTCTTCTTTTTGGGCTCTAAAATACGATCGGCTTCTTCTTGCGTGAGTGGGACTTTGACGATGGTACCACCCTCCTTTCTAACTTGCTCCAAATTGACTATTGCACCACTGAATAGGCCATTTGCTTTATTGGAAACATCTTTTACCCCATATACAACCCATTTTCCGCCTTCTAGGGAAAGCACCAAGTAGGAACAATCTGCAACAGCAAGGAGTGAATGTGCAGACATCTGGCTCATCACTTCATAACTGAGAACCACACCAGAGCCGACTCCGACTCCCATAGGAACCCCAACAGATTTACCCAAATAATAGATTCCAAAGACGGTGCCTGTTCCGAACGAAGTGACCGTTCCCGTAACCCCTACTCCTGCGGCTGTTGTTTTCGAAGCCACATAGGTAGTGGTCTGGAGGCCAGCTGAGGTAGCTGTGACAACTCCACCTGCCGTTGTACCTGAAAGGGAAAGACCTCCTCCAACAATCGTTTGTGAGGTGGTCACTCCGATCAAGGTGGATGGTGCTAAAATGTATTTTCCCGACTTTTCTGTGATGATGGCGGCACCTTTGGTTGTGTACTTTGATGTCTTGCGTACTACATAGGAAGACGCTTTGCCACCAGCGCGTAGAGATTCGTAAGATTCACCAACTACGATTTCTGTGCTACCCAATAAGGCACCCAATGCAAGTTGGACATTGGGTGCAATGATATAAACAACACCTTTGCCGGCAACTGTGACTGTTTCAGCTAACAAATAGACGCTGGTAGTTGTTCCCACAGAAATGATGGCGGCAGGATACACAACGGCATTGACACCAATGTACCCGATCGACAGCACTCCGATTTTTCCGACAGGTTCAATGATCGCATCATAGAAAATGGCCTTGGTGGTTTTTACAAAAGCCTTTAACAGTGAAAAGGAAAGCCCTTCACCATCCGCAATGGATTCAATGTCTTTTCCTGCGCTTGCAAGCTCCTCTTTCGTTGCTTCACCATAGTTAAAAAAGGTTTCCTTCCAAGTACTGGATATGGAATCGGAAACAATGGTTCGTAACTCATGCACTTCGGTGTAAAGATCTCTCCAGCCTCCGCTGTCAATGACTTCATAGTATTCATCCCAAGCAGATTTCAGTGCTTCATCCATATCCACATAACCATAGACAAACGAATCAAATGAAGTTTTAAAAATTTGATTATAAGATTTCATTCTGGCTTGGAAAGCAGGTGTTTTGTCTCTTTCAGCGGGATCTTTAAATCTATATTCTGCCCAAGTTTCCCAATCCTTTCTCAATTGTTCCGAATTTTGAATCACCTTATTATGTGCTTTCATTCCTTCATCAAAGGATGATCCTATCAGGCCATATGCCTTTGCGTTCGATTCGTACATGATATAGATACCAGGTAAGGTTGCATTTTGTTCGATATAATTTACAGCTTCATTGCCCGACTTAGATACATCATCTGCTAAGGACCAACTGTACTTTGTTCCATTTTTGATGACGATAATGGACTCGCTCGCCTTTGTAATGGCTTTACTGAATTCTTCTTTTGCGAATTTGAATTTTTTGCCGTAGATATAAATCTCGCCCTCTTCCATCGGAGGAATGAATTTGATACTTGTCCCGGCAATAGGAACAGCACCTTGGTAGTACAACGACTTGTGGCCTTCCCGAATCAGTTTTTTGGAATTTTTGAGTGGGTCATCTTGATCAGTCTCCGTAGACTTACATGTGAGAACCAAACAGAAACAGATGATTGAGATAAAGGAAATGGATAGATTTTGAATTTGTTTCATACTTTGTTTATATTTTATTTTGTTTTATTGCCCTGATTGGGGGTTTTTTGTTTTTCTTGGCCTTTGATTTCTGCTTCCATCACCTTTTTGACAAGAGCAGGATCATTCGATAAAATTTCCACCTTACCGGCCTTTTTTGCTTCCTTGAGGTCAATGATCGTACCCGTAGGAAGATCATCAAATCCTGCATAATTGCCTCGGACAACCGCGATCACAAGCCTTGGCCCATCATATGCCAAAAATATCGTTCCATCAGGAACTGTCAGTAGAAGATGGGCAGGGATGACGGTAAGAGCCGTATAACTGAGAATCAAACCTGATTCCATAACGTATACCGAAGAGTCTGCCAAACCTTGACCAAAATCGTAGACAAGACCCGTCACAAAAGCAGTCGACTCATAGGTCACTCCTCCCACTTGTGTGACTGCCTCTCCCGTATAACCTGTAGACATGGTCGTTACTTGATTGAACGCGGCAACTCCCGTGCCTGTTACGGCAGTGGGTGCGACTGTTGACATCGTGGCGATGCCCATGGTTCCCAGTAACCCCGCCTCTAAACTTGGACTTAAAATACGGTAACCCACTTTCGTTGGGTAGTACACCACCATACCCGTAGTTACAAGTGCCTGACCTGAAAACGTAGTGACATGAGCAACTGGTGCATAAACACCACCAACAACTAACGTTTCACCAACGGCTGTCGTTGTATCAAACAAAGGGCTTAGTAAAATTTCTTTGAAGGCAATCGTATATCCTTGGAAGATGTCCCACATAGCAACGATTGTATTGTCCCTTTGGCCGGATTCTTCATACTCTGAAATGAACTTCTTTACACTCTTTCGGAAACTATTTTGCCATGCATTGGAAAGTTTGTTTTTGTTTTTCCACATCGTATCCACAAAAAAACCATTCACTCTACCTGAAAAATTACTTCGAGCATCATTGATACTATTGTAAGCCTTGATCAATTGATTTGTATCTTCTTCTAGGCGATCCCCTAGAGAGATATAGCCATAAATAAATCTTTTGGCCGCTTTGCCATTCAGCTCTTTCGAAAGTTCCCATTCTGCTCGGGAGACTTTAAAGGTCACATCCAACATCTCTTCGGAGAGATCGGTGCCAGATTTGCGAAACGAGACTCCAGAATCATTGATCTCACCTATCGTTTGGGAGATGGATGATGGTAGATCGACAACGCGTGTCTTCATTTTTGAAAAAATAACTGCCTTTGCGACTTTGGAACTCATACTTCCAGTTTCGAATGCCTGTTCGACGGACTGAGTTCCTGGTGGGATAAAGTACCAACCCTTTTCATCCAAATTTTTCCGGGCCCCCAATGCATTCGTAGTCAGTGGTGCAATTTTCTCAAATGTGGCGGGTTTTGCATTCGAACTTGTGACGGAGGCTCCCAACACTCGCTCTGTTTTGTCGGATTGGCAAGAAACTGAAAAAGAGACTATGGTAACTAATAAATATCGATGTATATTCTTATATTCCAAAATATGTATCCTTATTTCGTCTCTTTGATTTTTGATCGAGACGAAAACACATTCAATTGTGACGGACAAGACAAAAACAGAAAAGAAACCCTACTCCCCTGATTTTTGAATGTTGTCACCTAAACAGAGAGTACATGACTATTTCGATGTGTAAATCAGGAATTTTGCTCGAGCAATCGATTGACATAATTGAGGAAGTTGAGAAAAATCAATCCATGAAACGTTTGAAGTCACTTTTCGTTTTATCTTGTCTTTCCTGCGCTACCACATTTATCCCTTACAAATCAGAATGGAAACAATCTTCAGATGGCGACGTGTTTTATGCAGGTATTTCGGCTTCTGCGAGCGAAAAAGCGACTCAAATCGACAGCGTTTCCATGAAACAGCGCACCTGCATCGATGCGACCAAAACCATTTCCACTTCACCTAAAATTTCACAATTGTTAGTTGATGTAGAACAACAAGAAATCTCGGCTTCAGAAGTTAAAGAATTGGGGAAACTCATCGCTTCTTACAAAATTACTCCCAACCTGATCGAGTGTCAGCCCAAAAGCAAAGATTCCTTTTTTGGAGGCGTAGATTGGAGCAACTGCCAATGTTTGTATTCCGTAGTGTATCCGGGTGGTCGTGCCCAGTTGCAAAAGGACATCCAAAAAGTGAAGTAAGCCCTAAACGAGCTTATAGATTTTTACAGGCAGGGATTTCCCTTTAATCTTAATATCACCTAATTCTACAAAATCATTTTTTTTGTTCGGTAGTTCTTGAAAGACTTCTTCGGAAACTAATATCTGTGAGTCGTATTCTTTGTTCAGTTGTTCGATCCTTGCGGCGAGATTGACAACATCTCCTATGATCGTGTATTCCTTGCGGTCTTTTGAGCCAACATTTCCCGTAACCGCATCTCCGGAATGTAAGCCCATTCCAAAACCGATCGGAGGTAACTTTTGAGTTTGAATCAAAGATTGTAAGGTATCTCGTATTTGAAAAGCCGCAGTGACAGCATTCGATATGTCCTTTCCATCAGATACAGGAGCACCGAAGACCGCCATAAAGCCATCACCTAAAAATTTATTAATGATGCCTCCATTGGCATTCACACAATCAATCGCACAGGAAAAGACAGTGTTTAAAAATTTGATCAAGTCAGTTGGGGATTGAGTTTCAGAAAATTGAGTGAAGTTGCGAATGTCGAAAAACAGCATACAAACATGTCGGACTTCTCCTTCCCAGTCATCTCTTTGGTCTAACAAACGATTGACTACCGCTGGAGAAACATGTTGTCCGAAGAGAGACCGAATTTGATTTTTGTCTACTTCGTGTTGGTAAGAGCTTTTGACTGCTCTTTTGATCTGCCTTGTCACAAAACCTGCAATGAAACCAGACCCAAATAGAATGCCGGCCTTTGCAAAAAATATCGAATCATTTTCTATTACGGAAATTGGTGAAATTTGAAATGAGAATGATTTGAAATATAAGAACAAACAAAAGTATTGAACGGATGCAACGATCCCTGAAAAAATAGACATTCGCTCTTCGAGTCGAAGCGTAGAAAGTAGAATAAATAAAAAGTAAACATAACTCGGCGGTGTATTCAATGCATCCAAGGAATGATTTGAATTGTAACCGACAAAAAAGATGGCAAATGTCGGAATGGAGGATTCAAAAAATGCGCTTCCGTAACGGACAAACGGATTGATTTCACCATTTCTTTTGATCGTAAAACCGAAGTATAGGCGAAGAAGTAATGCATAAAATGAAAGTGAGACAAAATACACTGGTGGAACCCAAACCGGGAAACCGGTGGATTGAATGAACTCATAAATCGCGGGGAAAAATACAGGTTGTAAAAGGAAAACAGAGGCACCGACTAAAAAAATAAAAATGAGAGCAGTTGCACGTCGCAACTCAGATCTCAAAATTTCTCTAGAAAAGGCAAGATCAAAAGACTCTCGTTGGAAATCCATCATTTCGTTCCATTCTAAACCTTTCCAAAATATCTAAACCATTTTTCTAATTTGTGAGAAATTTAAGAATAAATAGAAAGCTGGTAGAAAATTGTCCTACCCTAACAGTAAACTGAAATTAAATTAGTGTAGCATTCAGGAGTTCACAATTGCCTATCATACACCATCATAGTCTAAATCTTCCCGAACTTGCTTCCCTTCTCTCTGAATCCATTCATGAAGAACAAAAATCACATCCACTCAAGTCGCCAACGGTAATCATACCGAATCTCAATATCGAGCGATGGCTGAAGATTCATTTGCCAAGATATGCAAATTCCAAAATTTCACTGAATGTAAACTTTGTCTTTTTAGAAAAATTCTTCGAGAAGATCCTTTCTTCCAATCAGCAATTACCTGTTCCAAGAAATAATTTATACAAACACGCCGAAATCGAAAGGCTAATATTTCAATACCTTACAGACAATCAATCTGATCCCAGTTTTTCATTTCTGGGAAACTACTTAACGTCCGCTAGTCGTGTATTTTCTCTAAGTATCAAACTTGCGAATTATTTTAAAGATTACGAACTAAATCGGTCATCATGGATCCACTTTTGGGGAAAAGATTGCGGAGTGGAACTGCCTTTACTCTCTTCCAGCCCACTGGCAGAAGAGTCGGAAACCTCACCTTATTTTCAATTCCAAAAGAAAATTTATACAGAACTCTTTCTGAAAACGAATCAAGACAAATATTCACTGAGCCAACTTCTGATTCGATCTATACCCACTCTTGAAAAAAATCCCCAGTTGAAGGACGGAACACTCCATCTATTTTGTTTGGCGAACCTCTCCGACTCTTACTTTTCTGCTTTAAAACAGCTATCAAATCAATCGAATCTGGATCTGAGAGTCTACCAGTTCCATACTGGCGAAAGCAATGTACAAGTTTCGAACCATACAAGTGCCGCTAGGTGGTCATTACCGCAAGCTTATATGGCATCAGTACTTTCTACCTTTTCAAAAAAGAGAGGAGAGGTTCCGAAAACAAAGCCTGTCGCTCATCCAATTCCCGAAAGTTTAGCTACCTTACATCAATTTCTGAAAGGCGAGGTTATCACAAAACCGTTGCAGTTGATGGAAAACTATTCCTGTTCGGTAGATGGAGGATTGCGTATTTGGAATGCACCATCCATTTACCGCGAAGTTGAGTGTGTGGCAAATGATATTCTCTATAAACTGAATGAATCGAAAGAAATAGGGAGCGATCTTTCACTACTGGATTTTTGTATTCTTGTGACAGACATTCAATCCTACCGCGGAGCCATAGAATGGGTGTTTGATGGAGGAATCCTTTTAGAAACAGATGCCGCGGAAGAAAATCAATTACTCAGAGAAAAACTTCCCTACTCCCTCGTAGATATCAAAGCATCAGATATATCTCCACTCTACCGCACTTTATGTGATTTTTGGGAAATTTGTAATCCTTCCGGGTTTAAGTTCACTCAATTTGAAAGAATTTTACGAAGCCCTCTCGTAAACATGGGCCCTAATCAAGATGGAGACTATAGTGAAGCATATGATGCAATCCTGTCTTCGCTGGGTGTTGCCTACGAGGATTCGGATATGCTTGCAAGCGATGATCCTTTCCAAATATCAAATGGAATCCGCAGAGCCGTCTTATCCACCATCATTTCGAATGAAAATTCAGAAAAATTTGATTTTGCGTTTGCTCAAGTGAATGATGAAGAAGCCTTGTCACATCTGACAGATATTTGGTGCAAGTTGCTTTTTGCAAGAAAGGTCGCAAGAGAGCTTCTTTCGCAGAGCGAATGGACGGAACAAAGTTTGGAGAATCTAAAAGATGCTTTAGAATCTTTATTCCAATTTGATACAGCTGATTTAAATATTCGTTCTCACTTCTTTTCATTTTGGAATCAGCTTTCCAATTGGAAAGGACTCAGATTGGACAGTCAGGATGGTTTGGAGATCATTCAGCTTATCACCGATGAAGCATTTGAGAGCATCTCTGTCAAAAAAGGTGACTATCTCACTGGTGGCGTGACAGTCTCGCTCCTGCAACCGATGCGCCCTCTTCCCTTCAAACATGTCTACATATTGGGATTAGGTGAAGGTAAATTCCCAGGTATTAGCGATCGCTCCAAATTGAACTTAAGACAGAGTTTTCCCGAAGCTTGGGATTTAAACCGTAAACAAATCCAAGAATCTTTATTTTGGGAAAGTCTATTTTCTGCAAATGAATCTCTAACGCTCAGCTATGTGGGACAAAACACAAAAGAAGATAAAGTATTTGAGCCTTGTTCTACCTTATTTGAAATCATACAAGGATTAGAAATCAAAAATATCACAATACTTCCTTTGGTTTCTTACAGCAAAGTTTATGCCCATTCAAAAGAAGCCTGTAAAGCAGGCCTTGTGAGTTATGACTTTTCCCGGATCTGGTTTCGTAGCGAGGAAACATCTCCACACCTCACCCGGTCATTTCAAAACATTGAAACTCTTCCAAAGCTTACCCAACCAACTTACGGGAAAAAGAAAATTTATATTTCTGATCTGACTGCATTTTTGAAGGATCCTTTAGATTCTTATCTAAAAAAACAACTGGGGATGTACATAACTGAGGAAGAAGAATCGATATCTGAAGAAATTTTTTATTTAGATCACCTTCAAAGATCTCAGATTCAAAAGGAAGTGTACGCACAAATCTTTCCTGAACTCACAAAAAGCAATGAAGCATGGAATCGAAAAAAGATAGAATCTATACTCGATCCGATCATAGAAACAAAGAAAAAAAGTGCACAGTTTCCTAATTTCGTATATTCAAAACTAGAAAGGGAATCCATTCTCGATCATTTTGAAGGCCAAGAAAACCTTCTTTCGGAATGGCAGGAAGAACTAAAAGGAGCTCGCTACTCACGTTACATTAGCTTTGGCGATACTGGTCTAAATAGCAGTACATGTATCAAAAAACCCGCACTTACTTTTGATGGACTTCCCAATGTCCTTGTCATGGGAGAATGGGAACATATATTCCAAAAAGGAGATCAATACTTCTATATCTATACGAAAAGTTTAGAGCACTCTCCGCAGGCACAATCCGACTTTGGCGGCGGCAAATTCAATGATTATTTTGGGAAACTAACAAGCGCTTTTTTAACTGCCCTTGCTTTCAAAAAGCAAAATTTAAATTTAAAGATTCTTACAACAAATCATAAGGATAGTAAAAAGGTTTTTTATCCCGAACTTCCATTTGAAATCGAAAACGCAGAAAGAGAAATATCCTCCTACTTTCAATCACTTATCGAACTGTATGTGAGTGATCAACCTACTTTTTTCCCACGTATTGCCTATTTGAACTTCTATGTGCAGAATTTTTCGGAACAGTCAGGCCAGTCAAAAAAACAAAAATCCGAAAAAACTAAACCCATTTTGGCTCCGAATATGTTACTCGATTTCGAAAACGAATGGCGTGCCTATCTCCAGGAAAAACAAGAAACAGTGCATTCCAATCTGACTCCTGTCTCGAGACTGTATCCGAAAATTGAAGACTATCTTTTGCAATCTAACATACTGTTTGCGAATCAATTTTATGCACCCATGTCTTATTGGAGATCTTTATGAATACGACAAAATGCCATACCTTTATCGAAGCATCCGCAGGTACCGGAAAAACCTACCATATTATGCAACTACTCAGTTCTTGGATGAAGGAACATGCGAGTGATGAGGAAAATATTCTTACAAAGTCTCTCGTGCTTACTTTTACAGAAAAGGCGGCTGGGGAATTAATGGAACGACTGCGCAAAACTATCCTTGGTCTTATAAAGGAAAATCCTCAACTTTACAACCGGTATCTTCTCGAATTGGACCAAGTAACAATCTCTACCATCCACGGATTCTGCAATATGGTGCTTAGGGAGTATCCCATCGAATCTAACACTGGTGATGCTTGGGAAATGGGAGACGCGCCAGATCGTTTAAAGGAAACATTATACAATCTCAAACACACACTATGGAAAGATCTAAACATTCCCTCCAAAGCACTGGAAATTCTATTGATTGGAAGTAACTTTTTTTCTGAGTATGAGGAAAGTATCTTAGAGACATCCAAGTTATTACTTAAAGGACGCGATTATGATTTAGGCAATGAACAACCTGCTGTCTTTTCTGATCCAAGTGATACTTTAAAAGATCAAATCCGCGAAACAACCAAATCTTTAGAGATGTTAGTTGGGGATTTGAAACAGGACAAAATTGTAAACTCACTTTTAGCGGATCCAAGAAACTATTGGATTCCTGCTTGGGATTCCATTCTTAATCTCTTCCAACAGATTGACTCAATGGAATGGGAACATTGGATCGTACGATACTTTTCTCTCTGTCATTTTCCATTCACTTCCCCCCAAACGGGACACAAAGATCTGGTATTCAAGAAGGAATTCATCAAAAAGGCAAGTTTCACGGAAGAGTTTGCCTCGGAACTGGAATCCTCAACCTCAAGAGTTTTACGATTCATTTTTAAAATCTCAGAACAATTATTACAGTCGGTAAACATTGATCATTTTATCCATCAAACTGCACTCTTCCTAGTACAAAAAGTAAATGAGAGATATGCGACTTCGAAATGGATGAGCTATGATCAAATGTTGATTGCGGTAAGAGATGCAGTTCGCAACAAACAAGAATTACGATCTGCATTACGAGAGCGGTTTTCCTTTTGCCTTTTAGATGAATTCCAAGATACAGACTTGGTTCAGTATGAAATCTTTAAAACAATCTTTTTGGATGCAGATGACGAGAATCACTTTTTATATCTGATAGGCGATCCCAAACAATCAATCTATGCGTTTCGAGGCGCAGATTTAGGAAGTTATCTAGTCGCAAAAGAATCATTCAAAGATTTTAAGAATGAAACGTTAGCAACCAATAGACGTTCTGTAAGTGGCTTGATCCAAGGTTATAATCGTATATTTGGCATCAACAATCCAAACTCACAATTCTTTCCGATTTCGGAAATCGGAATCGAAAACAGTGCCATTGAATATAAGGAAGTATTACCTCCACCAATTGACGAGCAAACGTACTCGCTACATCCAGGATTCGACGAAGGCCCGATCCATATAGTTCGTTTAACGGACGATAATGATGATCCCGTTGCAACACCGAAACTAAACAAGGCCAATTCAATGGATAAATGGTCCTTATTTATTGCGGCAGAGATACAAAAGCTAATCAAGGAACAATTTACATACGAAATTTCCAACGTACCTACGCAGCTCCGATTCAATGACATTGCCATACTTGTAAGAAGTAGAGCAGATGGTTTGGTAGTCGAATCCGCACTTCGTAATCTCAATATCCCATCCACCTTTTATAAACAAGCCGGCATTTACCAATCCCGAGAAGCTGATCAAATTCTAAACATCTTTGAATGTTTATCAGATCCAAATCATCCTGCCTCCTATCGAAAATTATTATTCGGTGATCTCTTTCAAATCAGAGCCGAAGATTTAAAATTTTTTGATGAACACTCGATTGACTCCTACGAAAAGCGGATGTTGGATGAATGGCGAAAGTTAATCGCAAAAGGCTCTTATGCCGAATTCTTTCGCAGATTGGAAGAGGATTCACGTATCTTTTATTCTCTAGACGCAAAGGATTTAAAATGGGAACGAAGAAGAACCAATTACCGTCAGATTTTGCAAAAACTTTTAGAGTATCAGATCAAAAACCATTGTGGACTCGAAGAGTTATCTGCAGAACTAACACGATGGAAGACCGAAAAAAGTAAGGAAGAAGAGTTACCTTTATACGATAAAGAAACGGAAGATGACGCAGTGCAAATTCTCACGATCCACGCATCGAAAGGGCTAGAATGGCCTGTTGTATTTCTGGTTCACTTTGCGGATGAAATTAGGAATCCGACAAATTATGATTATCCGAAAGCAACCGAAAACGGACGCAAGTGGGGTCTTTCCCTTTGGGAAAAAAATAAGGAAAACCATTCCATATCCTTTCAAAACGAACAAAAACGATTGTTATATGTGGCAATCACACGACCAAAAATTCGACTCTATCTACCATACGTACAATTGTCTTCAAAAACTTCACCTTACCATCAGAATATATATATTTCTTTGAATTCGATTCTGACTAATTCTAATGGAGAGCCGCCGAAGGAAGAATTTACAATCCGAAATCTAAACTTTCCAGTAGAGCAAAAGAAAGAAAGCGCACATCTTTCCAAAGTCGGGACCAATCCATCACAACAAACTTATCAAAGACTAGTCCATCACCCTATCAATGTAAAACGTAGGTTGTATTTGCATAGCTATAGCTCTTTAAAAAAAGGCGAGATAAAAGAAATATCTAAGCCGGAAGAAAATCAGATCGAAATAATTATCGATCCCCTTCCAATAGACTCTTCAAAGGAAGAGAGCCAAGCACTTCCATCTTCCGCAAACACAGGCTTATTCCTTCATAGCATGTTTCAAGATATAGACTTTCGTTTTTTTACGACTGAAAGATTGGCGGAACTTTCTAAAAACTCGGAATGGAGCAACATTTTAAAAGAAAATATGGACCAACATGGTCTTAGCAAAAATCGAAACGAAATTCAAAACATCGCTGAACAAACACAAATCCTCATGACCCAAACGCTCAGAGCAAAGCTCCCTTTGGAAAATGGAAAATCTTTTTCTTT
>JAPZRK010000107.1 GCA_027531445.1 Leptospira sp. | reverse complement strand
CCGCCAAATTAGTCTCTTCCTTAGAAATTGAGCATCCGCCTCTAGTGATTCAAAATCTGCCGGACTCGGACGTTGTGATTGTATTAGGCGGTATGATTCATACATTGACCCTATACAAGGATAAACCGGAACTCACTGATGCAAGCGATCGTTTGGTGGATGCTGTTCAAATCTATAAGGCGAAAAAAGCAAAGAAGATCCTCTTCACAGGTGGATCAGGCTCACTCTTCGCTTCTGAAATGCGAGAAGCAGATCTTGCAGAAAAAATACTTCTAGGATTGGGAGTTCCAAAGGAAGACATTTTAATCGAACGTGAGTCTCGAAATACAAGAGACAATGCCGTTGAATCTGCAAAGATCATTCGAGAACTCAAATTTACGAAACTTATTTTAGTGACTTCCGCCTTTCATATGACCCGCGCGGCGGCATTGTTTCAAAAAGAAGGATTGGATTTTGTGAGTTTTCCGACAGATTTTAAAACCCCTTCCTTTGCAGAACCTGCACTTGAACTTTGGTTGCCTTCGCCAGGCTATCTGGAAATGTCACAACTTGCGATCAAAGAATGGATCGGCATCATTGTTTATAAATTCAAAGGGTATCTCTAGAGGATCGACTTGACGCAAAGTACCATGTTTGTGAGCCTGAAAGTGGGCGGGGAAACCGTCTAAGAACTGGTATGAATAAAAAATTTATCGCACTCCTACTTGTCATTGGTGCCTCGCTCAGTGGCATTGCCTTCTTTTCGTCAAAGGAAACGTCTTTTCTGCTTTTAGATGCCTCGGAGCTAGCCGCAAGTTCTGCCAAGTACCATGATCAAAACCTTCGAGTCAGGGGTTTTGTCAAAGTGGGTTCACTTGTGAGAGAAGGCAAAAAAGCTAGATTCACACTTGAATTGAATGATAAATCCATACCTGCTTTTTTCACGGGAGAGACTCTCCTTCCCGACGCATTTAAGGAAGGAGCTAGAGTTAGAGTCGACGGACGACTGGAACGTGGCGTCCTCGTAGCATCCCATGTGGAAGCAAAATGCGCCTCTAAGTATGAAGCGGGATACGCAGAGGAAAAATGAACAATCTAGGAACCATCCTTCTCGCCTCCTCCCTTGCCATTTTATCGTTTTCCATAATACAGACGCTATACGGAATCCTTAAAAAAGAAAGACGGGGCATTGAGCTCGGACGTCTCGCTCTCATGGCAAATCCAGCCATCATTCTTCTGGTTTTTCTTGTCCTGCTGACACAGCTCATGCGATCAGACTATAGCAATTACTATGTGGTCATGCATTCAAGTGAACACCTCCCGCTCTTTTATAAGATGACTTCCATATGGTCAGGTTCCTCCGGGTCACTCTTGTTTTGGAATTTGATCCTAAATGGTTTTACTTTTGTTGTACTTTGGCAAACAAGAAAGTCGATACAAGATCGCATTCCTGTGATGAACATTATCCTTGCTGTTTTATCAGGTTTCTTTAGCTTTCTTGCGGTATTCTATCCTGACGCTCAACCCTTTCGCGAATTCCAGCCAGAAGCGGTAGCTGGTCGTGGCCTAAATCCACTATTACAACATTGGGCGATGATTATCCATCCTCCGATTTTATACATCGGTTATGTGAGTATCTCTATCCCATTTGCCATAGCGATGTCTGCACTCGTTTCAGGTCAATTATCTGAAGACTGGATGAAATTCATTCGAAAGTGGACTTTGTTTTCTTGGTTCTTTCTAGGAACCGGCATTTTACTCGGTTCAAAGTGGGCATACGAAGAGTTAGGTTGGGGTGGCTACTGGGCATGGGACCCTGTTGAAAATGCATCCCTAATGCCATGGCTTTTGACATCTGCTTTTGTACATTCGGTAGTGATCCAAGAACGTCGTGGTATGTTGAAGTTTTGGAACATGATCCTTGTGATTCTGGCTTTCCATTTCAGTCTCCTTGGAACTTGGATCACAAGATCAGGAGTTCTCGAAGGACCACACAGTTTCTCCAAATCAACGATTGGAACTCCATTCCTCGCATACATCATCATTAGCTTTCTTTTTTTTACAGGCTTTGTCATCTATAGACGCAAAGAATTGAGTCCAGAAAGAAACCTAGAAGCCATAACTTCAAAAGAAGGCAGTTTCCTTCTGAATAATTTCCTACTTGTTTTATCGACCGCCGCCATCTTGTTAGGTGTTTTTTCACCTCTTTTGTACGGTAAAGAATTCAAAGCCCCTTGGTTTAATTCGTGGGGAGTGCCGGCAGGTATATTTTTACTTTTGCTTATGGGTTCAGCTCCCCTGCTTGCCTGGAGAAAAGGTGCAGGAAGTGTATTCTTTTCCACCCTTTTGAAACCATTTATTGCAGGTGTGGTCGGAGCAATTGCCTACATTATCTTTTATTCTCAATCCTATACAAAACCGAGTGCTGGGTATGGTGACTTACTTTCTGAAGTATATTCTGTCCTAACTGTTGGCATCGGAATTTTCACTCTATCAGGAATCTTTCAAGAATACTACCGTGGAACAAAGGCTAGATTAGAACAAAACCCGGAAGAATCTTTTCCAGTGGCTGCGTTTCAATTGCTCCTCAAAAACAAAAGAAGATATGGTGGCTACCTTGTGCATTTTTCATTGGTGTTGATTTTTATTGGTTATGCGGGAAATGCATTCAAACAAAACACATCAATCAAATTCTACTATCAATTGATGCCTCCTACCGGTGAAGAAATTACATACAGCTCTGTCGACAAAGGTATACTTGGTGGTTATCAAATTGAGGCTACGACCTTAAAGATCAAACCAGTATTGATTTCTGGAGCAGGATCAGAACCTAACATTCAAAATGTGATCGTCTCACAAGAAGCTACATATAGTATCTATCGAGGCACAGAAAAAGAAGCAGATTTGGTTACAGAACGAAGATTTTATCCGCAGATTTCACATTTGACTGGGGATTTTGAGACACACATTCCGACAAGTGAACCAGCCATCCTTTCCCTTCCCAAGGAAGATTTTTATATCCAGTTGGGCGCGATCGAAAAGGCAGATATGAGTTCCGAAAACCCCGATTTACCACTTATGTTTATGAATTACTTTTTTACGGGCTCCACAGAAAAAGAAAAGCTCGCTCTTTACCTTCAATTCCCAAAAGAATTAGTGGGAAATTTAGAGATTTGGATCAATCCACTTGTAAAGCTAATTTGGCTTGGGTCTGGGCTGTACTTTTTAACAGGGCTTTTTCTGATATTACCAATTGGAGAAAAAAGTCGTAAAAAAGAGTTAGCAGGCATCAAGTGAGCCAAGTTAATTGCTTAAATTTTCTTCGTTTAGCGCTTGTTTTGTCGATATTTGCACTAACGACGACTAGCATCTTCTCTCAAACTACAACAACGAATCTAAAAGACCCCACCCATATCCAGATTTTTTTGGACGTGACCCAAAAGATTCGCTGTATTTGCCTTCCTAGTTTGCCCATCCAAGCCTGTTCATTCAATATGTGTTCAGCCTCCGCCTATCTTAAAAATTTTATCGAGAATCAAATCAAAGCAGGGATGAACTCGGACGAAATAGTATATAAAATGGAGCACGGGTTTGGTGATTCAATTCTAAAGGACAGCGTTGTACTTCACTTTCAAGAAACTGGCAACCAAGGCATGATCGACTCACTCGTCTATGGGTTTGGTGATAAAATATTGGCTAAACCTGATTCGACTTGGATCAACTTAACTCTAATTTTTTTAGGTGTCCTTGGATTGACTGGGATCACTTTTTATTTTAAAATTTTTAAAAAGAAAGTTCCAAGTAAGATCGATCCAACAAACACACATACAACGGAAGAAATTCAAAAGAAAATCAAAGACTGGGAAAACTCAGTCTGATATTTTTTCACGAATTTTTTGGAAAGCGCCTAGCAAACTTTCTATTTCTGACATGGTAATGAGTGCATTTAAGCTCACACGCAAACGCGATGTGGGCACAGTGGGAGGACGAATGGCTCGTATATCAAACCCAAATTCCGATAGCAATTTCGAATACTGAAGACTGATTGCTTCTGACGGCATTAGTACGGGTATAATATGAGTCGTACTAGGTGCAATCTGAAATCCAGCCTGAATCATCCCATCAAGAAAACACTTAGATATCTCCATCAAATGTGCTCTTTGTTTTTCAGCTTCCTGTACTAGTTTGAGAGCAGACAAGGCAGTGATGGAAATGATTGGCAGAGGAGCTGTGCTAAATATAAAGGCGCGCATCCGATTGATCAGATACTCACGACCAATTTTTGAAGTGGCGATGATTCCACCTTCCAAGCCTAACGATTTACCCAAAGTATAAACTCTATACTCGATCTCCGCAACTTCCGACGCAGTTAAGCTTTCAAAAATCATCCCACGTCCTTCCCTTCCAAAGACACCAAAGGAATGGGCTTCATCCAAAACCAAGATACAATCATACTTCCGCTTAATCTCAATCAGTCGCTTTATGTTAGGAACGTCGCCATCCATGCTAAAAAGTGTCTCGGACACTATGATACGTTTTTTCCGAGCTGAACTTTGCTCAGAGACAGCCTTGGCCAATTGGGATTCCAAATGATCTAAGTCCAAATGGTTGTAATACTTTTTATTGGCTCCGCTGATTCGAATCCCATCCAAAATAGAAGCATGATTCAATCTATCTGTGAAAATATAAGTTTGAGAATCTGCAATCGTATCGAGAAGTCCCATATTTGCAACATAACCTGTTGAAACGAGCAGACTTGACTCGCTCTCTACAAACTCCGCAAACTTGGTTTCAAAATCTTCCATACCCTTTCTGTGGCCTTTCACCAAACGAGAAGCAGTAGAACCTGTGGTATTTTCAGGCATGGCGAGTGCCAATGCATCCCGCAAAACCTTAGATCGGGCTAAACCAAGATAATCATTCGAACAAAAATCGAGGCCTTCGAATTCTTTGCACTCTCTATACAAATCTTTAGATTTGATTTGATCAAGTTCTGAACGTAGGTTCTCCCAATGAGCCTTCATAATTCCAAAATCTCAATTCCATTCTTTTTTATGAATCATTTTTACCGTTCTTGTTGAAATTCCAGTCAGATTACATTCAGATGATTGGTATGCTTACAATCTTGTTACTCATATTTTCTAATTTATTTATGACCTTTGCCTGGTATGGACATTTGAAATTTGCAAAAACAAATAACCTCTTTTACGTGATTTTGATTTCTTGGGGTATCGCTTTTTTTGAATATGTTTTGATGGTTCCGGCCAATCGAATTGGCTTTACTCAATATAAGTTTGAAGGATTCCAACTCAAAATCATTCAAGAAATCATAACCATTCTTGTATTTATGGTCTTTGCAGTTTTTGTCCTTGGTGAACGTATCAGATGGAACTATCTAGTTAGCTTTGGACTGATCATCCTTGCAGGTTACTTTGCATTTGCCTTTGCTGAAAATTCAAAAGGCCAATAAATAATCTACGAGTTGTTTTGCGATCCCTTCTTTGGACAGCGGTCCAATTTCCTTTATCTTTCCTACTTCACTATAAATGGTAATCGTTGAGTTTACTTCTCCGAAACCTTTTGCTTGGCCAACATAGTTTCCAACTATCAGATGTAAGCCTTTTTTGATAATTTTTTTATGTGCATTCGTTTCCAAATTTTGAGTCTCTGCCGCAAAACCCACTCGTATCGAATTTTGAATTTGATTGGCGTGCACATACTCAGCGACTTGCAAGAGCACATCAGGATTTTCCTCAAGTTCGAGAAGCAGACCCTTTTTGCCATTTATATCATCTTCTTTTTTGATTTTATGTTCAGCTGTCATAATTGGTCTAAAGTCAGCGGGAGCGGCGGCCATCACGAGCAAACTATTGCTTGAGATCTCATTTAGGACTGCATCTCTCAATTGAATCGTTGTTTCGACGGATATATTTTTTAATACACCTTTTACATTGGAATAACGTTCTAAAGTGTTCCCATGGATATAAACCACTTCCAATCCTGATATCTTGGAAAACTCTTCTGCGATATGAAATCCCATCTTACCCGATGATGCATTAGAAATGTAACGTACGGGATCGATCCATTCTCTAGTTGGTCCAGATGTAATGATTACTTTTTGATATGTTGGCATAAAAAAAGTGTATTGGAATTATTGATTGGATAAGTGAAGTTCGATGATCTTTTTTTCGATCACTTCAATGGAAGCTAACTTGCCATATCCTTCATCACCACAGACGACGATTCCTGATTCCGGAGAAACAATATGAACCCCGTCCTCAGTGAGCAATTTCAAATTTCGTTGGACGGCATTATGAGAATACATTCCAGGATTCATAGATGGTGCCACAATTACAGGACTTGTATTGGCAAGGTAGGTGGAAGTAACCAAATCATCCGCGATTCCGTTTGCCATTTTGCCAATGATATTGGCAGATGCAGGGACAACGGCTAACACAGATGCTAAATTTTTTATATCAATGTGAGCCATCCCTGTATCGTATTCATCTATTCTTACAGGGTGACCGGTCAATGCTTCAAATGTGATGCGACCAACGAATTTGGTGGCATTTTCTGTCATAATCACACGAACAGGAAACCCTTGTTTGGTTAGGGAACGAACAAGCTCACAAGTTTTGTAAGCCGCGATCGAACCTGTAACAGCAATGATGATGGCTTTGTTCATTAACGAGCCTCTGAATGTTGATCCCTATCATTTTCAGGATCTTCCTCTGCAAGTATGTCGCCTTTCGGTGTAAAGGATATGGAAACTATCTTATTACCTTCCATTTTCTTTACCTTCAAAATCCCTTTCGCAATTTTGACGATGCTTCCTTCTTTTGGCATATCTTCATTTTTGTCCAAGAAGAAACCTGCGATGGTACGGACTTCTTCCAAATCAGCTGGTTCTTCACCTTCCAATATATAAGTGAGGCTATCAATCTCCGTCTCTCCGTCTAACACGATCGTTTTCGCACGTTTGACGAGTGGAGTATCTTTTTCATCTGTGTCGGTTTCATCTCGGATTTCGCCGAAAAATTCTTCGATGATATCTTCTAAAGTTAAGAGACCTGCGACTCCGCCATATTCATCTACGACAATCGCCATATGTTGTTTCTTTTCGCGTAACTTTTTCATCACACGTTCAATGGACATAGAATCTGGCACAAATGGAAAATCTTTCTGCATAATTGCAGTGATTTTTTCTTTTTTGCCTTTGCTCGTCATATGTTCAGCTTGCCACTTCAAATACTTTTGAACATGAACGATTCCAGTAATCTTGTCTAGGGTTTGGTCATATACGGGATATCGAGAAAAATTGTGTTCGGCGATCAATGGTAAAAATTTGTCGATCGTAGAGTCCTGTGGAATTCCAACGATCGAAAGTCGATGCGTCATGACATCGCGTGCAATGTGTTCGGAGAAATCAAAAGTTTTTTGAATCAGCCGCATTTCTTCATTGTCTATGCGACCTTGTTTCCTCTGTTCTTCGATAATAATCATCAGTTCTTCGGCAGAATGAACATATTTATCACCAGTTCTTTGGAGCCGAAATAGAGTGAGCACTCCACCAGAGAGTCGATTCATCACGAAGGTCACGGGGAAAAAAAGATAATAAAAAAGCCACATGGGAGCCGCAACACCAAGAGCGATGCTCTCCGTATTTTGGATCGCAAGAGTTTTTGGAACAAGTTCTCCTAAAATCACATGAAACAAAGTGATCAAACTAAAAGCTACACCAATGGAAATACTATGGATGGTGACTGGATCCGCAGAAATCGCAAGAAGTCTAAAAATACCTGCAACGATATTCGAAAAGTATTCTTCCCCAATCCAACCGAGGAGTAAGCTAGCAATCGTTATCCCTACCTGACAAACCGAGAGCATATCATCTAGCTTGGCTATGGCTTTTTTGGTAAGGAGAGCCATCGACCTGTTTTCCTTGACTAGCTCCTCTAGACGAGAAGGTCGAAGGGAAACCATCGCAAACTCGGCGGCGACGAAAAAGCCGTTGATGAATACGAGCAAAAAGATGAGAAATATACCGATCAGTTCCACGGTTTTATAGTACCATATGAAGACGGAGCATGAGGAAAAGGCGTTAGAAAGGGCAAACTATCAGGGTCCATTGCGGATGTAGAAAACTTCCTCCAAAGAAGTAGAATCACAGATACCTTAAAACTTCAGTCAATGGGTGTCAGCCCATATTTTTAGGAAAAAGTTGGCACCTGTCACAAATTTTCAAATATGTCGTGTTTATTGCGGGGTTTGAGTGATGAAAATGCTATCTTCTCTATAAAAAGTTGGGTCTGAAAGCATCGCCCCCGAAGTTACTTCTGAGTATGGCATTTTGGGACGGTAGATCATGACCCTTGCGCCAGCATTCAGCCAAAATAAATTCCATGCGGAATGAAGAGAAAAGGCTTCTTGGAAACTACGACCTAACGCTTTATCGGAATAAACGATCGCTTGTGGAACGGTTCTGTGGTCCAAACGTCTTGTCAATCGAGCGAGTGTGACATCATCATTTGGCTCTTCTGGTGATTTACATGCCCAACTCATTTCGATAAACGGATTATCTTTTTTTGAAGTCGGCTCAAAATCCCAAAGGTGTGCTCGATTTGTTTCTGTTAATATTTTGGAACCTTCGAAGTACGCTCGGTCAACAGTCACTATTCCTTTGATCGTTCCCACTTTATCTTTTAATGGACAATCCCATGTAATCGTATTGGTTGATTTGGGTATTTCGAGACTTGTATGGAGGAGTCCGAACAAACTTGTTTCACGATCTTTTACCTCCCTTCGAAAGAGTCTATGAGATTGGAATCCGGCTTCATTAAAATAGAACTGTAAAAGAGGAATTTCCTTTGTTAGCTGATGAAAATCCTTGATAGATTCGGTAATCTCTATTGATTCCATTCTTGTTGTTTTGATTTCTTTCCAGGTAAGTGCTGTTTTTTTGGGTTCTTTGGGATTGTAAAAGAAAAGGTACGTGGAGTCTTTGTGAGCCAAAACAAATACAACGGGTGATTTTGCAGTTTCAAGTGATTTAGAGACTGATTCTTCTTCCAATTTTGAAAGTGCGATCACTTCTTCCTGACGAGTATCTTCATAGGTTGAATCAAAAAATTTTGATTCGCGTGGAGATTGAAATCCTGACAAATACTTTAACTTTTGATCTACGAAACGAATCTGTGAGAGTGAATGAGGAGTCGTCTGATCAGCCTGCTGCTTTTTGATCATCTCATTTTGAAACAAAGCATCTAACAAACCCCAAGCATCCGATTCCTCTTTCAAAAAACTGATTGAGTATTCAAAAAAAAGTTCTGTGGGAAATGATAACGGTCTATAGTTTCGAATATAAAATAGATCCTCAAATCCAACTTGTTTTCTAAAATCGGAAAGGCCTTCCTTTATGTTGCCATTGATCGGTCCTCGTTTTCCTGAAGCCGTATGTGCAAAAACAAAACCAAAGTTTCTTATAAATTCCGAGGCATAAAATTGATTTTCTGGATTGAGAATTCCACGACTTTTTGTAAGCTCAATCGTAGACCTTCGAAATTCCTTTCGATAGATTTGCGTATAACCTTGCATGACGGTGGCGGCATATTCCAGTCTCCGCCATCCTTTACCTTGGGCCATATAAACAATTTCGTCAGTAATTCGTGAGGATAACTCTGGATTTTGATCCATCATGATTTGTGCCATCCGCAGTTTAGGCCAAATGTCATCTTCACTCAATTTTTCGGGATCTTGAATTTTTTGTAATGCCTTGATCGCTAGATCTGCACCTTGTGACTTCCAAATACTAACAGCAATTAAGTCTTTGGCGCCTGTAATGCTCAATGGCTCATTTAAGATTGGATGGATGACATTTGTTGTCCAATTGGAGATATCAAGTTTTAGATAGTAATCCACAGATTTTTTGTAATTTTTCTGCAAATAAGCTAACATACCCAATTTGATAAAAATTCGATTTGTAAGAGAGGTCTTTTTTGCCTTTGTGATATTCAAATATTGAATTAAGGATTCTTCTGCCTTGGCATAATCCCCAGCAAGAACCTGAAAGAAGGAAAGCCGCTCTAATGAATTTTCACTGACCTCTCCATCACTCACTCGTTCCAAATCCATAATCATATTTTGGAGATAAGTAGCTTCTCTGATAAAACCTAGAAAGGCTAATTTGGAAGGTAAGTCTTCATCGATCCATTCTAAAAGAGGCACCCATTCCAAAAGGGAATCTTCAAAGAATGGAGAGGCTACTCTCATCACATTTACATAATGTTTATGAATATCATTGTCTTTGCTTCTGGGAAGATCGATGTAATACTGAAGCCTAAATACTCTGCAGAGTGAATAGTATGGTTTCGATTTGATACAATCCATTGCGATCATATCTTTTTTTTCGTCTTCACCCTCTTGGTAGAGATTGGTGCGCATATTTTTCGCTAGATTACGAAAATATGTATTCGGCTCTTTTTGGATATAACTATCCAAAACCTTTACAGCTTGCGTATCATCACCTTGCGCTTGTTTCCATAAAGAAGTCAGAATGGCATCTGCGAAGACATAGTCTCCCTTTTTCACACGCAAATCATAGAGTATATTAGCAACACCTACTTTATCTTTTCTTCGGAGATACAACTCTCCCAAGGATAAATAATAATCAATCTCTTGGTTTGTTGTTAGGTTGGTCGGTGATTGGAATCGATACCCTTCCCTAGATCCCATTGCCTCATTTCCATCAATCATAAGCTTAAAGGAGCCCGATGAACCAGACCAACCATGTAAACGTTTGGTCTCAGCAAAGAGACTATCTCCAAAAAATGAGCAGAAGAGCAAACAAAGGATCAAATACGGAAAGCGCATAGACTCCATCAATTTCTAAAAAAGAGGCAATTCGGTCAAGTGACATAACTCTAAGGGGTTGCATTTTCCAGGATTAATCCCATCCTGGTCAAGGGTTTCCCAAGGATTTAAATTTGCTACTTTCACTCTCAAAACTCACCAAAATCATCGGTGAAAAAGTCCTGTTCAAAGATCTGGATTTTAGCATCTCCGAAGGAGAAAAAGTTGCCATCGTTGGAGTCAACGGGGCCGGAAAATCCACGCTTCTCAAAACTATGCTGAAACGTGAGGAACTTGACTCAGGCTCCATCATTCCAAACAAATTATTAAAAATCGCTATTCTTGAACAAAACCCGATCTTCGATCCGAACGAAAAAATTTTAGACCATATCTATAAGGGTGGCGGCAAAATTATACAACTGCTACACGATTATACGGAAGCATGTGATCTGCTGGAAACGGGAACAGAAGAGTCCGAAGCTAATTACACTCGCCTAATGCAAGAAATGGATAGATTGTCTGCATGGGATTATGAAGCTCAAATCACTTCCATACTCAAAGAGTTAGGCGTAGAGAAATTAGAAAGAAAAATGTCAGAGCTATCTGGCGGAATGCTTAAAAAAGTAGAGCTTGCAAAATCTCTGATTGAAGAGAGTAATCTTTTAATATTAGATGAACCTACTAACCACTTGGACGTTTCTTCCATTCAATGGCTTGAGGAGTATTTGATTCAAAGTGATAAGGCAATCATACTTATCACCCACGATCGTTATTTCCTCGACCGCGTTGTTGGTAAAATTTTAGAAATCGATCGCGGAAAGTATTTTTTGTATGAAGGAAACTATTCAGAGTATCTGACTCGAAAGATAGAACGCGAAGAAACGCTATTGAAGCAAGAAGACAAAGCACGCCAACATCTAAAACAAGAAATCAAATGGCTCAAACGACAACCGAAAGCGAGAAGCACAAAACAAAAAGCTAGGATCGATAGAGCAGAAGAATTAAGCAATCGAGAAGTCTTCGAACTACAGAAAGAATTAGAATTGAGTGTGATTGGAAAAAGGCAGGGCAAAACCATTCTAGAGATCCATGCCTTAACAAAGGCTTTCCATGAAAGAACGATTGTTAAAGACTTCAGTTATTTCTTCAAGGCAAAAGAAAGGTTGGGCATCATTGGTCCGAATGGCATTGGTAAATCAACTTTACTCAATTTATTTGCAGGAACAATCTCACCTGACTCTGGTTTTGTTAAACCTGGCATCAATACAAAGATAGGATACTTTGACCAAATCAGTCGAGATTTACCTTTGCATATGAATGTCTTGGATTACATTAAAGAGTATTCTGGAGAGTACATTCTCAACGATGATGGGGAAAAAATAACAGCATCCAAAGTTTTAGAACGATTCCTTTTTGATGGCAAAACCCAATACACG
>JAPZRK010000088.1 GCA_027531445.1 Leptospira sp. | reverse complement strand
CCAAAAAAAAGACAACAAAACCAACGAAAGGAATGGACTCCAAAACGATTTCAGTAACCATTTGATCAAAACCAAGCCAAGGAAACACTCGAATCCATCGCACAAGTTGCTTCTGGTTTACTCCGCGTAAGGTTGCTACTCAATCGGAAAGGCGATTTTCGAGCGGAGACATTTGATTTTACGCGGACCAAAAAACAAAGGAAGGTGAATCTTTGTCTTTCCGATGTTTGTATAGATAAAAACGATGTGTTTCTTTATCACAAAACCACTGTTCGAGACTTCTATAATGATGTTTTAAAATATGCATCTGCAAATGGAGCAGACGATATCATTCTTCTCGACCAAAATGGAAATGTTTGCGAAACAGCCCTTCGAAATATCTTTTTTAGAAGAGAAGGTATCTGGTATACACCAACATTGTCTTATGGCGGGCTTCCTGGAACATTACGAAAGAGACTCCTCCAAAAAGGATGGATAAAGGAACTAGATCTCCCCTTTGATGATCTTTTACAATCCGAGGAGATCCTTGTTGGTAATTCGTTAAGAGGACTGGAGAGAGTAAACCTCCAGGAAGGCCTACAAAATAAATCTACTTAAGTCTTTATCTTCAATGATTCCTTTGAGTTTTCCTTCCACAAAAGATTTGCCAATTTGAATCTTTTTTTCTCCCTCTTTCAAATCTGGTGCATCAAAGCTAGTATCTTCCAATAACTTCTCCATAATCGTATTGAGTCTTCTTGCTCCAATGTTTTCATTTTTTTCGTTCATCTCAAATGCCATATTAGCAATTTCTTCTATGCCATCTGGTAGAAATGTGATTTGGACACCTTCAGTGGCGAGAAGTGCTTCATACTGTTTGGTGAGTGAGGATTTTGGAGTCGAAAGTATTTTGACAAAATCCTGTCTTGTCAACGTTTCTAGTTCTACTCGAATGGGAAACCTTCCTTGTAATTCAGGAATCAAGTCAGAAGGTTTTGTCATATGGAAAGCACCAGCCGCGATAAATAGAATGTGATCCGTTTTGACTGGACCGATTTTTGTAGATACTGTTGACCCTTCGACTATTGGAAGCAAATCTCTTTGCACCCCTTCTCGTGATACATCTACACCCTGTCTACCTTCTCTACCTGCGATTTTATCTATCTCATCAAGAAAGATAATTCCCATATTTTCAGCTCGCCTAACGGCTTCCGACTGAATTTTGTCGTTGTCGATTAACTTTTCTGCTTCTGCATCTACTACAAGTTTTTTAGCTTCACTAACTTTTACTTTTCTTTTTCCTGATTTTTTGGGCATCAAGTCACCAAGAATATTCTGAAGTTGATTGTCCATTTCTTCCATGTTACCCGCTCCAAATACTTGTAGCATTGGCATCCCAGTTTGGGCTGAAGGTTTTGGAATATCGATTTCGATTTCTTGTTCGTCTAGATTTCCTTCACGAAGCATCGTTCGAAATTTTTCACGTGTTAGTTTATAGCTTTGAAAGCGTTCCATCTCCTCGGAAGGAATGTCCTCTTCTTTTTTTGTAAAGATGGGTGGAAAAATAATATCAAGAATCACTTCTTCTGCACGAGCTTGTGCCTTTTCTTTTACTTTCTCACGAAACTCAGCTTTTACTAAATTGAGTGAAATGATAGCAAGGTCTCTCACCATAGACTCTACGTCGCGACCTACGTAACCGACTTCCGTATATTTTGTTGCTTCAACTTTCAAAAAAGGCGCACCACATAACTTTGACAAACGCCTTGCGATTTCAGTTTTGCCGACTCCCGTGGGTCCTATCATAATTATGTTTTTTGGATAAACTTCTTCTCTCATTTCTTCAGGAAGTTTCCGGCGACGTGTACGATTGCGAAGTGCTACCGCAACTGCCTTTTTGGCATTATTTTGGCCTATGATATATTCATCCAACCGACTAACGATTTCCCTGGGAGTCAATTCTAAAGAAATAACTTCTGCTTGGGAGTGATCGACAACTTCTGCTAATACTTCTTTGAATTCCATTGCTTTATAATTCCTCGATGACGAGATTGTGATTTGTGTAGATGCATATATCAGCCGTTATTTTCATTGCCTTTGTTACAATCTCCTTTGGAGTCATGGATGTGTTTTCAACGAGCGCTCTTGCGGCACTCAAAGCGTAATTTCCGCCTGACCCAATTGCAAGAACACCATCATCCGGTGAAATGACATCCCCAGTTCCTGAGATTAAAAAACAATCTGCAACATCACAAACAATGAGGAGCGCTTCTAATCTTCTCAACATGCGATCCATCCTCCACTCTCTTGCAAGTTCGACCGCTGCTCGAGATACAGAACCGCCGTGTTCATTTAATTTTTTTTCAAAGAGTTCAAATAGTGTAAATGCATCGGCCGCCGAGCCCGCAAATCCTGCGATAACTTTACCACCATACAATCGTCTTACTTTTCGTGCGGTGTGTTTCATTACAGTTTGGCCCATAGAGACCTGGCCATCTCCACCAATGGCGGTTTTGCCATCTTTTCTGACACAAAGAATCGTTGTTGCGTGAATTGCTTCCATAAGGATAATTTTAGAAGGAATGGAAGGCTGTCGAGGAATTTGATTATTTCTTTTTAATGAGAACCATCTGGTTTCCGATTTCGAAGGACTGGTCAAGGTAATAATAATCTGTCAATTGTTTGATAAGAAAGATTCCAATTCCATTTTCACGGTAATCACTCAAATCAAAACTTTTGATATCTTTGGGTTGGGTTTTGATTCCGTAATCTCGAATTTTGATTTCTAATCGATCTCGCTCAAAATAAAAGTCAATAAATATCGGACGATCATTTTTACCATCATATGCATGTTTTATGACGTTCGCAATGGCCTCACCTAAAATGAGTTTCAAGTCGATCGCATCATAGAGACTATAGCCTTGTTCTAAGGCGAGATTGAAGAAAAAATTTCGTGTATTTGAAATATAACGAGGATGAGATGGAATTTGAATACGGACTATCTTTCCATAGTCCGTTTTTTTGGGTTTTCCGGTAGACATTATCCCCGCGGATGGAACTTCTTATGTACTTCTTTCAAAGTTTTATTAGCCATATGGGTGTATATCTGAGTTGTAGATATATCGATATGACCAAGAAGTTCTTGAACCGATTTGAGATCTGCATGATTTTCAAGTAGGTGTGTTGCAAAAGAATGTCTGAGAGTATGTGGCGTTACCTTTTTTTTGATCTTTGTTCTTTTGATATAATGATTTAGTAATCTCCAAACAGACTTACGATTGATATATGAACCTTTCTTCGATACAAAGACAAATTCACAAGCCCTCTTTTTTAAAATCTCAGGTCGGCTTTCCAGAAGGTATTTTTTCAGAATGTCTAACGACTTTTCACCAAACGGGACAAGGCGTTGACGACCACCTTTTCCTTCAACAGTAATCGTCATATTTTCCATATCGATATCACCGATCTTTAAGTTACAAGCTTCAGAGATACGCAAACCAGAAGAATATAAAAGTTCAAAAATACATTTGTCTCTTAGTTCATACAAGTTATCATCTTTAATTATATTGAATAACTCATCTATCTCTGCTTGTGTTAAATAATCAGGAATGGTCCGTGCAACTTCAGGCGTTTCAATCTTTTCGGTAGGATTGGAATCAAGTCTCTTTTCCTCTCGTAAAAATTTATAAAACTGACGAATCGCCACAACTTCGCGAGCAAGTGTTTTGGCTGAAATTTTGCGTTCCCGTTCTTCTTCTAAAAAACGCATGATGTCGTTCGTTTTGACTTCGAGGAAGTTGATATGTTCTTTCTCCAGGAAGATCGCAAATTTATTGAGATCATAACCATAGGAGTAGATTGAATTATCGCTCAACCCTTTCTCAACGGAAAGGTATTCTTGGAAAGTTTGTAATAATTGATTTTGCGAACTTGGCAATTTGGAACCCATGGTTACTCTCTTATGTTACTAAAAGAGTCGGACAAAAACGGTTTAGAGACTTATTATTTTTTTGCCACATTCCATCGGTTGGATAAAAAAGGACAGAGTGAGCATTTTTTTTCGAAAATTTTTCTTAATTGCGTTTAGCCTACAGTTAGTTGCCTCCTGTGGAGGAAAGGAAATCGCTCTATTCCATGAGGGCAAAGCCTGGGAAGAAAAAGGAGAAAAAACAAAAGCACTCTATTTTTATGAGCTTTCTTTACGCCAAAATGCCGATTACGAACCTGTTCTCAAAAGAATGGGCCTTCTTCTCGCAGAGTCTCCCCGTTCTCGTGCCACTGCACTTTATTACCTAGAAAAGTATGAAACAAATCACAAAGAAGATATTGAAGTAAAAAGAGAGCTCTTTCGACTCTATCTTACGACTGGATACGAAAAGGAAGCCCTTCAAATCATTGAGGAGATTCGGTTCCAAGGAAATAAAGAGGTCCTCGAATTTTTTGAATCCACCTACCTTTGTTTGACAAGAAACACCAAACAAAAAGACTATCTGAAGGTATTGGAATTGAGCCCTCTAGCAGCGGATCCTTATTACGCTCCCTGGGTTCGCACTTGCGAATCAAAAATATAGGCACATTGCCATATTTAAGTCCCTTTTGGGGCGTCTAATTTACAAATTGAACAGTTTATACGGAGTAATTTATGGCACATAAAGTAGTAATCATCGGATCAGGACCAGCTGGTCATACAGCAGCAATTTATGCGGCACGAGCGAATCTGAATCCTGTGATGTACGAAGGCTTTATGGCAGGTGGAGTGGCGGCTGGTGGACAACTCACAACCACAAATGAAGTGGAGAATTTTCCAGGATTTCCAGAGGGGATCGATGGCACAAAAT
>JAPZRK010000067.1 GCA_027531445.1 Leptospira sp. | reverse complement strand
TCATCCACTATGGCTGGATAAATCTTTCCCACTCGACTTTGGTGGATCTCTTTTAGAGTTTGCAGATATGCATCTCTGACCAAATTCACTCGTTTGGCGATTTCCTTATCTTTCAACTTTCCTTCTAAATCAAATCCTTTTGTTCCGTCTTGTGGCGAGTAAGGAAAAAGGTTCACCTTCTCAGGTTTCACATCTTGTATAAAACGTATGATTTCATCCACATCGTCCGCCGTTTCTCCAGGGAATCCAAGTATGAAAGAAGTTCGAATCTCCAAACCTGGTTTTACATCTCGCGCCTTTTGGAATAAAGATTTGAAATATTCATATTCACCTGTTCTGTTCATAGATTTCAAAACACTTTTTGAAACATGTTGCAGAGGTGATTCTAAATAAGGAGCAATGTGATCGATTTTTCCGTATAGATCTAACAATCGTTCCGTTTTTTTGTCGGGATACAAATAAAGGAGTCTAAGGATTTCTAATCCTTTCACATCTGCAACGGATTGGATCAAATCCAATAATTTATCGGTATCTTTGCCGTAAAAAACCGTATCTTGAGAGACGAGGCAGATTTCTTTTGCCCCGGCGGCGATCGCTTTTTTGGTTTCGGCAATCACATCCTCGGCAGGAGAATCTTTAAACTTTCCACGTAGGTTTGGGATGATACAAAAACTACAGCCGCGGTTACAGCCATCAGAAATCTTGACATAGGAATAAGGTTTGGAATAGTTTTCGATCACACTGGATAGAGTGAGGCGTTCCAATAAATCTTCGTTAAACTCTCTTACATCCTTAAAGTCAAGAGGAAATGATTTTCGAATTATTTCTCCAGCTTTATCATACTTTCCAGTCCCGAAATGAAGGTCAACTTCTGGCAGGTCATCACTAATTTCTTTGCCAGCGCGCTCCGCAAAACAACCGACTACGACGAGTTTTTGTTTCCTTTTTTTTTTCAAATCGATAGAATCAAGAATCGTTTGGATCGTTTCTTTGGTAGCATCCTGGATAAATGTACAAGTATTGATTAGATGAAAATCACTGGCTTCCGGATCCGATGCGGGCAACAATCCTTCCTTCAGAAGCGACTGGTGCATACTCATAGAATCCACAGTATTCTTAGGGCATCCAAGCGTAGTAATAAAAAACGACTTGGGATGTGTTTCTATGTCAGCCGTTGCCTTGGGCATTATTCGCCTAACTCACCAATAATGGATTGGGTAGAATCATAAGGATTTTGTTTACGAATGAAAATCTTTTTTACAAGTTTGCCAGGTTTACCAAGAACAGTGCGTTCTTTGCCATTTTGTACCATTTCTACAGCGCCACCGTCTCCGACTTTCATCTCAAGTCGATCACGGGCTTCCAGATGTTTGACTTCACCGGCTGATACAAGTCCACGTTCTCCCATTTGGCCATCGATGACAAACTCCACATAACTTGGCTTCGAGAAAAACAAGGTTACTTGAATCGGAACATCACCCACTGGTTTAGATGCGACACCTTCTCTCTCTTCCTTGAGTGTAACTAAAACTTTCGCAGACTTTTCAGTAACCGCTTGGGTAACAACACGGATATCTCGTCTAAGACTTGATAGTTCCTGAATTCGATAAGAAAGTATCGTTTCTTCTCCTTCTGCAGACTGAAAAAAGTAGACGTTCTTTTCGGGGAAAATATTGAATCCAATATTTGCTTTACCAGATTCTACACCTTTGATGAACATTTTGCACTGTTGGTTATTTACACTAAAGGAAATGCCTCGGTCTTCAGTAAGAATGAAAGGGACACTTGCATTTTCAGGAACACTCTGAGAAACAAAATTGATACCAGATGGAATCTCTGATGCAGATACTTCTGAGTTATTTACGATCTCTGTAGAATCATCATCAGCTACTGATGGATTCGAATCTTCAAAACTTAGATAAATGATATAAGCCGAAACTGCAAATAGCGCAATAGAGATAAGCGTAATAAACTTGTTTCTATCAAGAGAAAAAGTAGACATAGTCGGCCTTGTTAGCTCTTCTAATGGAGCTTGGGACTCTTCAATCTGCTCACCACGATACAGATTTAATAGCATCGCAGTATCTAACTTTAAATAACTCGCATAGTTTTTTAGAAAACCTAGTGCAAACGTTTCCGCTGGAAACTGAGAGTAATCTTCCGTTTCTAGAGCAATGATGTATTTTGCGGCAATGTTTGTCTCTTTTGCGACATCTTTAACCGAAAGTTTTTTATCTTCTCTCGATTCTTTTAGGATTTGTCCGACTCTTTTCGTATTCAAATTATTTCCTCTTAACAGGGATTAGTTCTCTGAGACCAATGGATTATTGACTATTTTCGCATTTCCGTTCATGTGAAAATTGAAAACTCCATCTAAAATTTCTTCTTCAAAATTAATATTACTGAATGCTATGGTAGTTTCTTTGCCTCTACCATCTGTAGCGATGGCACGTTTGATCAGATAAGATTCAGAATCTACAAACAGTTTCATCTTTTCGTATCCGCCAATTTTTTCTCTTTGGTCAAGTTCCAAAACGAAATACTTTGTAGGATCTTTTTCAATCACAACGCGAGGCTGTTCGATGGCATCAAACTTGTAATGATATTTTCGAAACAACCTGGAGAGTCCATCTGCACTGTTTGTTCCAAAGATTGCACCAGATGAGTTTTTTTTATCTAAAGTTAGGTCTTGTTTGCCTACTGCTCCAAGTCGTTTGATAAAGATATAAAGAGTTTTGCCATCAGAGACAATCTCATCACCTTCGGGTTCACTGAAATTATAACGGATCTTACCTGGGCGTTTGTACAAACATTTGCCACGCATCAATTTTTCTTTTTTGTTTTCAAGAGTTCTGATTTGAAAGTCTGCAGCATAGGAATTGATTTCAGAAAATTTCTTTTTTATCTTTTTGACGACTTCTGAAGGAGAATGCCAGTTATGTACTGGGTTTGTTTGGGCAACGAGCCCCTGCCCGAACGCAAAAACCAAACAAAATGAACAGATAAGAGCTTTCATAGATTCCCAGTTTTTCAGAAAAGCCTACTTTGTCGATGATTTACGCTGACCGAAGGATTTCCCGTGGTTTTGCCCCAATTTGTGGAGAAACATAACCCCTCGCTTCCATCAGTTCCATCAGTCTTGCCGCTTTGTTATAACCAATCCGCATCCGTCGTTGTAAATAGCTGGCACTAGCCTTTTTTTCAGTTAGGACGATATTCCACGCATCGTCAAAAAGCTCTTCATCCTCATCAGAAAAAGCCTCCGTCTGCCCTTCTTCATCCCAATTCATTTCAATATAGGACGGAGATCCTTGGCGTTTCGCCTCTTCCACAATTGCCTCGATTTCCTTTTCCTCGATGAAGGGAGCTTGGATCCGAAGCAAGTCGGAAGTCACAGGAGAACGGTATAAAAAGTCTCCTTTTCCAAGCAGAGATTCTGCTCCGTTTGTGTCGAGGATCGTTCGAGAATCGGTTTTTTGAGCCACTTGGAAGGCAACACGAGCTGGGCAGTTTGCTTTGATAAGACCTGTGATTACATCAACGGATGGTCTTTGGGTTGCCATAACAAGATGGATTCCAACTGCTCGAGATTTTTGGGAAATCCGTGTAATTTGTTCTTCGATTTCTTTACCTGAAACCATCATTAGATCAGCAAGCTCATCTATGAAAATTACTATATAAGGAAATTTTTGATAACCTTTTGCGTGTGCAAACTCATCAACTTTATCGTTATAACTTTTGAAATCTCGACTTTTCAACTTTGATACGATCTGGTAACGGGATTCCATTTCGTTGATCGCCCAAGCAAGTGCCTTAGTCGCTTTTTTTGGATCAGTGATGACTGGCATAAGCAAATGTGGAATGTCTTCATACAAAGTCATCTCCACCATTTTTGGGTCGATCATAATGAATCGCACTTCTTCTGGAGATCTTGTGCAGATGAGACTTGTAATCATAGAGTTTAAACTTACCGACTTACCAGAACCAGTCGTTCCTGCAACGAGCAAGTGGGGAAGTTTTGCAAGATCGATCATTACAATTTTACCTGAGATATCTTTGCCGATGGAAATGGTTAGGTCTTTTGCTTTGTTTTGCAAAAGTTGTTCCTTTAAGATTTCAGAAAGAAACACATCTTCTCTGTGTAAGTTTGGAACTTCCACGCCGATCGACGCCTTACCAGGAATTGGTGCGACGATACGAATATTTTTGACGGCAAGATGCAATCGCAACTCATCCGCAAGTGTAGTTATTTTATTGAGTTTGACTCCATGCGGAATGGTAAGCTCATACCGAGTAATGATCGGTCCCCTTTCCCTGGCGACAATCTTTGATTCAATCCCGTAATACCCGATGATCTCCTCAATTTTTTTGCCCACTAGATCAAGTTCAGAATCGTTTTTTGCATGAAAGGCAAGTGTGGGTTTGTGATCGGCAAGCAATTTGTGCGAAATATAATACTTACCACGTTTCAATTTAACGCTTGGTACGCTAGATCCAGGAGGCGTCTCTTCTTTCGGTGCAGACTTTAGCGATTTGGGTTTTGCTTTATCAATCGCAAATACATTGGATGGAACTTCCTCCTCGATATCCAAATGATTGGTATCCGGAAGAGATTCTAAATCCTCCAACAGATCTTCGGCTTCAGCTTCATCTTCTAACTGAGCCACCACTTCAGAGACTTCTTCATCCATGAGGTCGTCATCGGTGTCATCATCTAACAAATCGATTTCAAAGTTTTGATGTTCCGTATCGGGCAGGTCGATAATTTCATCATCCTCTTCGTCAATGATCTCATCATTTTCTTCGATTTCATAGTTTCCCATTGGCTCATCATAAAGATCCAGATCTGAAAAATCAACGAGCGGTGCACTCTTTCTTAGGGAAGAAGATTCAGAAACTCGCGGGAGTAAATCAACTAAATCTGATTCACTAGTCGCATGAGTCTCTGTTCTAAAATCAAGCATTTTCAACTGGTAAAGTTTTGGTTCTGAAATCTCAGCTACCATTTTTGATTTCAGTGCGACGGAAGTATGATCAAATCGAAAAACCTTTCCACTACTTTCAAAGAAACCTTGGTATAGGGATGTATTTTTATATCGGACTTTGGCCGCACGTGGTTGTTCCTTCACTTTCTCTTCGAGAGTCGGAAGTGGAGCTGGAGTTGGAGTAAACGAGGGTTCTGCATTCATATTAGAAAAAACAGGTTGCTCGCTTTCTGTTTTTCGCTCAAACCATTGTTTTGTGGAACTTTGTTCCTCGTTTCCCATATCTATTGGATTATGGTTTATGCTAACCCATTTGCTTAGTATATTTGGAAGTTTCAAATGAGCAATATTCCTTCGACCACCCAAGGTGTGGTACACTTGATTCACAAACGAATTTAGTTTAAAGGAAGTAAATCCCCAAGAGGTATCTTCTAGCCAAATGATTGCGGAATAGATAAATAGAAAAAAGACAACAATGACCCTACCTGTATCACCAAACAAATAACCAAACATCCAAGCAAAAAAATGACCTAAAATCCCCCCGCCATCACCCAATTTTCCCATCGGTGTTTCGAGGATGTTGAGAGATACACTGGATGCGATAAGAAAGAGGGGAAAAAAAAGCGCCTTACCTAACCGGTCAAAGTCTTCAACCTTAAAGGACACCACCCCAAGAATCAGAGTAAACCCTGCCAAAAAAAATGCCGACTTGCCCAAAAGATAGAGTAAAGTGAAGGAAACGTAATAACCGATCCTTCCGAACCAATTTGCACTCGATCCATCATCGCCTTCTGTAAAGGAAAACAAGGAAAGGAGTAAAAATACACCTATACAAACAAGTAAATAAGGACTAAAATCTTGGCGGATCGCATTCCACCTAGGTATGGCTCTATCTTTATCCATACCGAAAATATCGGATGATTTGTGACATAGCCCTTCAAAAATTCCAGAAGAAGAATTTTCAATGGGTCAAAAAGAATGCGGTGAGTTTATCCCTTAAAATTTGTGAAATTGGCATCAAACGTAAAATTGGCATTTTTTACGAGTTGCATCACGTCTTGCAGATCATCCTTTTTTTTGCCAACCACACGAACAGAATCTCCTTGAATGGTCACTTGCACCTTCAACTTGGATTCTTTGATTAAGTTTGTGATCTTTTTGGTTTGGTCTGGTCCTAGACCGGTTTGGATCTTCACTTTTTGACGGACCGTTTGACCGGTAGCCGTTTCTATTTTGCCCTCAAAATCAAAGGCTCGAAGGCTGATCCCACGTTTTGCCATCTTAGTTGTGAGAACATCAATCACTTGTTTTAATTTGATTTCATTTTCCGAAGTTAAAATCAATTCATCATCTTTCAGTTTGATTTCAGAATTGGAGCCCTTAAAATCAAATCGTGTGCTGATTTCTGTCATTGCTTGTGAAACTGCGTTTTGCAATTCCGGACGATCTATTTTTGAAACGATATCGAATGATGGGTCTTGAGCCATTTATTTGCCTCCAAAATTTTCTTTGAGTTCATTGATAGCGATGGAAATCGCAAAATCCAATTGCTCTGGATTTTTTCCACCACCTTGCGCCATATCCGGTCTTCCCCCGCCCTTACCGCCAAGAGAAGCCAAAGACGATTTCAAAAGATTTCCACAATGGACTCCTTTGTCGTTTAACACCTTATTGCACATAAATACAAGAGTGGAAGAATCATCTTCTTTGGAGCCAAAAAGACAAATGACATTTTCTACCTTTGACTTAAGTGAATCAGCCAAATCTTTCAATGACTTTGCTTCTACTGAATCGAAGATTTTGCTCACAACAACGATAGGACCTATTTTTTGAGCTGAAGCAATCAGACTTTCAACCAGTTCAGGATTTAACTGGAAAGAAAGCGCTTCTTTCTTTTTTTTCTCTTTGTAGAGGGAAGCCGATTTTTCTTCGAGGTTTAGTTCCAATTTTTTTTTGAGCGTGCGTAATTCATCAACTGCATTGGTTTTCTGGGATTCAAAGAGAGATTGAATTTCTTCTGGTGCAGGAATCTTATCCAAGATGCCATGCATTTTAAGATCACCAAACACTTCTTTGGCACTTAAATTGTAATCTTGTATTTTTTCAGCTAAGGTTTGAAAGGCAGATTGAAAGTAATCAATAACCGAGTCACCGCAGATTGCTTCAATCCTTCTATTCCCTGCCCCAGGACTTGATTCTTTGATGATGGCCAGATATGCGATATCTTTTGTATTTGAGACATGTGTGCCTCCACAAAACTCTTTGGAGCGGTCACCCATCCCAACAACTCGAACAAAATTTCCATACTTTTCATCAAACATAGATAGGGCTCCAGAACCTTTGGCTTGTTCGATGGGAAGAACTTCTGTCACAACAGGAATGGACTTTAAAATGGCATCATTTACATCACTTTCAATGGAACGGATTTGATCTTCGGATAGACTTTGCGCATGTGAAAAATCAAAACGTAAGTACTCTGGAGAAACGATCGATCCCTTTTGGCTTACATGGTCACCCAAAATTCGACGAAGTGCACCGTTTAACAAATGTGTTCCCGAGTGATGGTTGGCAAGTCGACTCCTTCTTACTTCATCGACTTCGGCATCAACCGAAACACCCATCCCAATCCCACCACGTAAAACTAAACCAAAATGTAAAAATGTGTCATTTTCTTTCTGTGTGTCTTGGACTTGGAACTGGAAGTCACCATTTTTGATGTATCCAATGTCTCCGATTTGTCCACCACCCTCCGCATAAAACGAAGTTTTGTCTAGAACGATGACACCCTCTTCGCCAGCAGCAAGCGAATCTACTTCCTTTCCATCTTTAAACATTAATACAGTTTTTGCCGAAACTTTCAAAGTCGTATAACCTACAAATTCGGTCTTTAGATTGTCTGTATTCGTGACGCCTGTAAGATAGGTAGTTTTTTTACCTTTCCAGCTAGCGCGAGATAAATCACGATCTTTATCCAATTCTTGATTAAACTCAATTTCATTGAAGTGAAATCCTCTATCTAAAACTAGCTCACGTGTCATTTCCATTGGGAATCCGTAGGTTGAGTAAAGTCGGAAGCTATCCTTGCCACTCACTTCGTTTTTGCCCGCTAGTTTTAACGAAGCGAGCAAATGTTCTAATTCTTCTAAGCCAACTTCTAGCGTATTGAGAAAAAGCTCTTCTTCCTTTTGTATGACATTTTTGATCTCAGCTGAACGGTTTTTCAGTTCAGGATACCTTGCAGAATAAATATCTGTTAAAGTTCCCACAAGTTTGTATAAGAATGGTTCCGTGATACCTAACTTTCTTGCAAATAGTGAGGCACGTCTAATCAACCTACGAATCACATACCCACGGCCGGTACGGTCAGGATAGATGCGGTCACCAATAGCAAAAAAAACTGACCGCGAGTGGTCTGTTATGACTCGGAATGAAACTTTCGTAGACTGGTCGTAAGTTTTACCAGATAACCCTTCAATCGCTTTAATGATGTTACGTAGTTCATCCGTGTCATAGACCGAGTCTACTTCTTGAAGCAACATGGCAACACGTTCCAAACCCGATCCAGTATCAATTCCAGTTTGTTTTAATGGGAGTAGTTCACCCGCAACAGTTTGATTGAATTGATTGAATACTAAATTCCAATATTCTAAATAACGATCACAATCGCATCCAGGCTTACAATTCGGATTGTTTCCGCAATTCGGACCACCCTTTTCTGGCCCACGATCTAAATACAATTCAGAACAAGGTCCACAGGCTCCACTATCCCCAGCAGGTCCCCAAAAATTGTCTTTTTTTCCCAAACGAACTATCCGTTCCGCGGGAATTCCGACGGACTTCCAAATCTCCATCGCTTCATCATCATCCAAATAAATCGTAACCCAAATCTTTTCTAATGGTATCTCCAATCGATTGAGTGAAAAATCTAATGCGAATTTGATGGCTTCTTTTTTAAAATAATCCCCGAAGGAAAAATTACCGAGCATCTCAAAAAAAGTACAATGTCTTTCTGTTTTTCCGACCACTTCCAAATCTGTGGTCCGTACACATTTCTGTATGGAAGCGGCACGTGTGTAGGGAAGCTCTACCGCTCCCGTAAAGAGTGGTTTAAACTGAACCATTCCAGCCGTAGTGAATAAAAGTGTTGGGTCACCCGCCGGGATGAGGCTAGAAGAAGGGACTATGGTGTGCCCTTCCGTCAAAAAGTATTCCGTGTAGAGGTTCGCAATTTCCTGGACTGACTTAGATTTCATACACTTACAGAGATTTCGTTTTTGGCTTGGATAGCAAGGAAATTAGAACTCAACTTTCCCTTAATTCTGAATAAAGAAACACTGCCGAAAGAGCAAGAAGAGAGAAAATAATGCCCATAAGTAGAAATGCATTTGGTATCCCCACCATGTCGCCCAGAAAGGCTGAACCCAAACCTGAAACGGCAGGTGTGAATTGGAAACAGACTGTATACAAAGAAAGGAGTCTTCCACGAATCTGGTCGCTTGATCTTTTTTGAAGCAATGCTGGCAAAAGACTGGAAATAATGCCTCCCGCAACTCCAAACAAAAAGAGAAAGATGGATGTAAAAAGGACACGATCAAACGGTACAAGACCCATAAATAAAAGAGAAGAAACTGCAAGTGCGGTGAGTAATACCACGCCTTTCTTTTCGACATGATGGAAAAATATAGTAAGGACTCCTCCAACGAAAAGCCCTGGACCAAAAGCCACAAGCACGGTCCCTCTAGCAAGTTCTCCTAAAGCAAGTGTTTCTCTTAAATATTTTGGAAGCAAAACTTGGATAGGTCCAAGAGCAAGCATACTCAAGATAGTAACAAATAATACCTGTCTGGAAACCTTGTCTTCCGTTAGAAACTGAATCACCTCAGAGACATTCCATCGTTTTACTTCCGCTTGCTGGGAATTTACCTTCAGAAAGATAGCCATACCAATGCTAACCAGGTGCATACAAGCAAGGATTAAAAATACATCGTTGAAACTTCCATTTTCTTTTAGTGCACCAACAAAAAGAGGACTCATTCCAAAACAAACGATGATCAGCAAATTTCCTAGAATTGTGTGAAAAACAACTCTGTGAGAATGGGCGATTTCTTTTAAAATCGCCATTCGACCTGGCAAAACAGTCGTTAGGCCAATTCCATTCAGAAATGCAATCCCCAAAAGCAAATAAGGCACTTCTCCAATAGCATCCGTAAAAAGAAAAAGTATCAAACTAACAAACATGTGGATCGACTGGAAACCCAGTAAAATCCATTTCTTCGGATAGCGATCCAGCAAGTATCCTGTATAAAGAAAAAAAAGCGGAAATGGCAAAAAGAGAAAGAAGAACACGACCCCCGAAAAACCTTTTCCAGCAGTAAGCGTCTGACTAAAGATAACCATGCTATAGAGAAAGGCACTACCGGCAAGTGTGCCTATGGCAAATGATGTATAAAACAAAAGTAGATTCATAGCTCTCCAACCTGAGGATAAAAAAAAAGCCTCACGAATGAGGCTCTTTCAATTAAAAAAGAGGAAATAGGAATTTTATCGTTTCGAGAACTGAGTTCCACGTCTCGCTTTGTGAAGACCGTATTTTTTACGTTCCACCATACGATTGTCCCGAGTAAGAAATCCTTCTTTTTTGAGTGCCGGCTTAAGTGCTTCATTGAATGCAACTAGTGCACGTGCAATCGCGTGACGGATCGCACCAACCTGGCCAACAATACCACCACCACTTACATTGAGTAAAATATCAAATTTATCACGAGAGTCCAATGTAAACAAAGGCTCAAGCGCACGGCGTACCAAATGTTCACCATTACGAATGTAATCATTTACGTCTTTTTGATTGACTGTGATTTTACCAGTGCCAGCAGAAATTCTAGCTCTAGCAACAGATGTTTTGCGACGACCAACCGCCCAAATAGATTTTTGTGCCATATAAATTATTTTAACTCCAGTTTGAGTGGTTTCTGCGCACCTAAATCGTGATCTGCACCTGCAAAAACACGACAGTTACGTAACATTTGGTCACCTAATTTTGACTTAGGCAACATACCTTTCACGGCTTCCATGAGAACTCGTTCTGGATTTTCTTGGATGAGCTTATGAAATGGAACAGCTGACATACCACCTGGATAACGTGAGTGATGGTAATAGATCTTTTGCTCTCTCTTTCTACCTGTAACACTGACTTTAGCGGCATTGATGATGATGATATTATCTCCACAATCTTGATTGGGAGTGAATGTAGGCTTATGTTTTCCACGAAGACGGCTAGCGACTTGGCTTGCAAGGCGACCGAGTGTCTTCTCACTTGCGTCCACGACAAACCACTGTTTTTGTGTTTCTTCTTTTTTTAAAGAAGGTGTCTTGTGGGGTTTAGACAATAGTTCCATAGGTACGAGATTTCCTCTTTTCTGTCAGGATTTTCGGTTTTCACGGCAGGTCAAACAAATTTATTGGAGTAACTTTGAAGGAATCTGAAATCATCCAGAGCTTTTTTGCGAAAAACCAAACTCCCCTGGACGACTGCCATCTCATCCCACCGAATACTCTTGTCACCACGGATTCTCTAGTGGAAGGCACTCACTTTTTGCATAATTGGTCGAACCCGACTCAACTCGCCCAAAAACTCATCGAAGTGAATGTATCTGACATTGCGGCTTCTGGTGGAATTCCAAATATCTGTTTTTTGAACCTCGGACTGTCAGATGTTTCTAAACAAAAAAGTTGGGTTTCTGAATTCAGTAAGGCATTTAAAAAACGGATTCAAAAGTATCATATCCGGCTCGTCGGAGGAGATACTTTTTATTCCCAAACTACCCACCTTACTCTCACTCTTTTTGGAAAAACAAAAAAAGCCTGGTTCAGAGATGGTGGCAATGATGGGGATACACTTTACCTTACAGGAACAATTGGAAATTCTGAACTTGGTCTCCAAAGTCTCAAACAAAATTGGCCTGATTCTAAATTTAAGTTAGCCCAAAAAAAACACTTAACGCCCGATTCGCGACTCTCAATCGTTCCTGCACTTTCACGATTTCAGATACATGCTTGTATGGATTTAACGGATGGGCTCATCCAAGATGCTAAGAAATTAGCAAAGGCATCATGTGGTCACCTTGAAATCGATTTAAACTCACTGCCTGTGTCAAAGATCGCTTTGCAGATGCTAGGTTGGGATGGAATTCTAAGCTCTGGAGAAGAATTGGAGTTATTGATTTTATCAAAAAGCCACCTTCCAAAGAAAATAAAAAATCTGAGTATCACTCCTATTGGAAAATTTATAAAGTCAAATACCAAAAAGAAATCTGAATTTTCGGTTACATTCCTTCTTGATGGGCAAAAATATAGACCAAGTAGTGAAGGTTTTGTACATTTTTGATTACGATTCCATATGCTAATCTTATTCTCATACGCTCAATTCTAAACCAAATGCACTAAGGAAATACTCGGAGTTCTTTCGGGAATACGATTACAAGACTCTATAAAAGTAGAATCGAATTTAAAATAATCGGTAGCGCAAAATAGAAAGATAAATATATTTCATAGAATGCGTCGTATCAAAATCCTTATCATCCTTCCATTCATTTCACTTCAGTCTTGTATTTCACTCTTTTTTGAGGCATTTGATCCGCCAAAATCTCTTTATACTTTTGGTTTTATGAACCAAAAAGGAGAGATGGTGATACCTTTCGGATTTGAAGGTGCGCTTGATTTTAGTGAAGGTTTGGCTCCAGTAAAGTTAGGTGGGAAATGGGGATATATCAATGCCAAGGGAGAAGTTGTCATTGGCTTTCAATTTCTAACTGCAAAATCCTTTGGATCGGATCCGGTGGTAGCCGCGGTAGAGATTGAAAACGAAGAATTTCCAGGTAAAGGATTTGGGTATATAGACAAAAAAGGAAACTGGTTTATCCCACCCAAATTTTATAACGGCTCCACTTTCCAAAACGGTGTCGCAAATGTTGCTACCGAAAAATTTAGATACAAACAAGTCTCATGGCGTTACGATAAATACTTCCTTACCAAAGATTTAAAAAAAATCTATCATAATGGTTTGTATTCTTATTATTCGGGACCAGGTGGATTTTCAGAAGGTCTATTGCCAGCATGTAAGGACGGGAAGTGGGGTTTTAAGAACACGGATGACAGATGGATCATTGAGCCGAAATACACCATAGTCAATGATTTCAAGGAAGGTTTGGCCGCAGTTCAAATCACGACACCAAATCCATATAATGATTGTTATTTGATATCCGAAACAGAACCGAATGGGCTTTGGGGCTATATAGACAAAACGGGTAAAGAAGTTTTGCCCCTTCGATACAAAATGGCAAGTGATTTCCAAAATGGTTTTGCCGTCGTGGATGAATTTTACAAAGAAAAAGAATTTCCTCCGTATAAAAAATTTACAAGATACTTTATCAATAAGGAAGGTAAAAAACAATTTAACATGCAGTTTCAATCTGCACGTTTGATACCCTATACAAATATTTCCATTGTTGGTGATGAGGAAAAAAATAGTCTAACAAATCAACTGAATACCAATGTACTTTTTTCAATGAATGGGAAAAAAATTGAACTAAGATTGGAAAGTGGAGAAAAGATCTTCAGCATTCGACCTGGAAATGAAGAAAACTTTCGAATCGTTTTCCAAAATGAGTCGAATCCTAAAGAGACGATTTACTATTCAAGATACTATCACTCAAAAAATTTATCTTTATTGATAGATAAAAAATTTCCACCGACCTTTCGAAACTTTTCTTCACCACCCAACAATATGAGCGGTGATTTTTATGAAGGCCTAGCCTGGGTTGCAAAAGAAGCAACCACTAAATAGGTAAACGGACTATCCATTCAACTTTAGCAATGGCAATTATTTACAATTCTGTTGGATGGACTCTGCCACAGATGCCGCTTCTTTTTTTTCCGCGTCACTCGGTTTGACAACGTCAAAAAAAGCATTCATATATCTAACTATGTCTTCATACTCCCGCGTGCACTGGGCAAATGCTTCTTGATTAAAATCGGCACTGGTCTTTATTTTTGTACATTCACACTGCTTTGTGGCTGCATCTGAAAAGTGTTTTTTGGCCGTTTCCATTTCCTTGCCCGACATTCCACAATTCAGCAATGCAACGGACAATGTTAAACTTAACATAAATAGTTTCTGATTCATGCGGATATCATAACACAAATAATCCATGAATGGAAATAAAAAATTTGAATTCCTCTCAGCCTTCGCGACTCGACCAAGCGGAACACCAGCCACTCGAACTGACTACACCATTCGTAAGAATTTGGCACTTCCCCCACCCTTCATTTATTTTTTTAAAATGTGAGCAGTGTTTGCAAATCTGATTGGAGGAAATCGGAAGTTTTCTTTCTGGATATAGAACAAAGTTGGTCTGTTTTGCATCATGATGAAATCCTAGTGCACTGGAAGTTGGGTCGGATTCTGAAACGGGTGACTCTCCATCTGGTAAAGGTGCTTTGTTTGTTGAATTTGATATCTCCTTACCTTTTGCTTCTATCTCAACAATGGATTTAGGTAGGAAGGAAAGTAAAAGTAGAGACGATCCAAATTGGACCGCCTCCTTCAAAAAGTCTTTTCGTTTAAATCGTTTCATCTTTATTTCTTCAAATCAAATCGATCCAACATCATCACTTTGTTCCATGCAGAAACAAAATCCTTAACAAACTTTTCCTTACTATCATCCGAAGCATATACCTCCGCAACTGCGCGAAGTTCGGAATGCGATCCAAAGATAAGATCCACCGATGTCGCAGTCCACTTATTTGCACCAGTTTTTCGATCAATCCCCTCATATACCCCTTCGGTTGTTGGCGACTTTTGCCATTTTGTCGACATATCGAGTAGATTGACAAAGAAGTCATTGGAAAGCACTCCAGGCCTATTTGTCAAAATCCCATGTTTTGAATTTCCAGTGTTTGTTTGTAAGGATCTCATCCCACCGACTAACACTGTCATTTCAGGTATCGTCAGCGTTAAAAGATTTGATCTATCAACTAACATCTCGGTTGGGGATAGGTAGTTGCCTTCGCCGTAAAAGTTTCGGAATGCATCTGCCTTTGGCTCTAATACTGAAAAACTATACTCGTCCGTTTGCTCGATGGTGGCATCAGTTCTTCCTGGCGCAAATGGAACAGAAACTTTGATTCCTGCTCGTTTTGCAGACTCCTCTATGCCGACATTTCCACCTAACACAATCAAATCAGCGATCGAGACCTCGATA
>JAPZRK010000093.1 GCA_027531445.1 Leptospira sp. | reverse complement strand
AGAGGACCACTCCCCAAGACTGCTTGCTTTAGATCATTGTATGGGATCGTCATAGAATTAGAAAAATCTACTCTTTGCTAGAAGACTGACCGAAAAACTTTGTCGTGATTTCTGGAAAATATGCTCCAATGAGAATGAGTGTGAGTCCAACCAGATTGGGAGTTGAAAAAAGTTTAAAGTTTGCTCCACGATCAAGACCGACATTGATGATACAAATAAACCACCCACCTATAATTAGTCCGAAACCAGTTAAATGAAATAAAACCTTTTTAATCATGTTTGCAATTCTCCAAGATGTTCTGTTTTTGTTGAAATAGATTCCATCACTTTTTAGCATACTACTACGGAAGTAAATCGTCAAGCCACAATGAAATTCTCATCACTACTTATCCTTTCAATTTTGATGGTACCTTCTCTCCTCGGATACTACCAATTATGGTTTGGGCTTTCAGCCATTCAGGAAATCAACCTTGCAATAGGCATCCTAGCCTCGGTTCTCTGGCTTTCCGAGCTGATTCCAATGTTTGTTACTGGATTTCTCGTCCTATTTCTTGAACTGATTTGGTTGATTCCATCATGGGGTATCGGAGCGCCAAAACCGAGTGTATTTATTTCATGCTTTTTTTCTGAGACCATCTTGCTCTTCTTAGGTGGATTTGTTATCTCTCAGGCAATATCAAACTATCGCTTGGATCATACTCTTGCAAGAATCGTGATCAAGGAGACGAAAGGTTCATCCGTTTTACTTTTAGTGGGCCTTGCATTCACTACCGGCTTTCTTTCTTGTTGGATGAATAATACGGCGACCACAGCAATGATGCTCGGATTGGTTGTTCCTATGATGAAGTCATTGAATGAATTTTCTCACCTACGAAAATCTATCCTATTTGTGATTCCTTTTTCAGCAAATCTTGGCGGAATTGGAACTCCGGTTGGCACTTTACCAAATGTGATTGGAATCGGATATATGAAACAAAAAGGTATCGACATTGGCTTTCTTCCATGGATGGGATTCGCCATTCCTGTTTGTTTTTTGTGTATCGCATTTCTTTGTTACTTGTTATATTTCTTCTTTTTAAGGAATAAGCCTGAGGAAGCTTTACAATTGTTTGCTCCAGAAAAGTCAGAGAAGGAACCTGCGGACCTAAAAAAACAATTTAGTCTATGTATTATTATCATCACCGTTCTAGGTTGGTTGACTTCGGATTTTCACGGAATATCGATTGGAACCATCGCACTCTTTCCTGTAATCGTTTTCTTTGGACTTAGGCTTCTTTCGTTGGAAGACTTTCGATCCCTTTCTTGGGATGTACTTATTTTGATGGGCGGAGGGATTGCATTAGGAAAAGCAATGGAGGAAACAGGATTAGCAAAACATATTATCGAATCATTTGAGTTAGATGGTATGTCATCGCTTTCCTTATTTATTTTTTTCTCACTTATGTCACTATTGCTTTCTTGTTTTTTGAGCAATACCTCCGTGGCAAACCTCATACTGCCGATTACGATGGGCATTCCTGAGCACGCGATCTTACCGTCTGCCTTGGGTGCAACAATTGGAGCTTCTTTGGCAATGCCTTTTCCTATCTCAACACCACCCAATGCACTTGCATTTAGTTATGGTGGAATCAAGAGCTCAGAAATGGCTAAAATTGGCGGTCTAATTTCGTTCATTTCATTGCTAATATTCCTAATAGTAGGAGGAGGCATCTTGTATTTCATGAACTGGGTAGATTTTTCGATATAATGAAGTAAAAAAGACTTTTCGTCAGCAGACACTCAGATACCATTCAAGCGGGTTATGGTAAAATTTCGTCTTGTCTATCTACTTTGTTTGATTTGTCTAAGCTCAAATTGTTATAATTATCTAAGCGAAGACGTTCCGATCATATCGAGACCTATTTTAAACCAAAGATTGCCTCTACTCACTCTTAAGGTATCGACTCCCGAATCAGATCGTTCCCTCAAAGAGATTACAAAGCTTTACGTCAAGTACGTCACTGATACAGGATACTTTGGGCGCGTACTTGCTGATGGTATCGTCAGTCCGTATCATATCGATATTTATACTTCGGAAGTAAACGAATACGAACATTTCTGGATTTCAAGTATTTCCACGTTGTTTATGCTTGGCACTCTTGGATTGCTTCCATCAATCTACTCACAGGAACGAGTGTTAAATGCTGATTTTTATGTAAATGGTAAGTTAGTGGGTCGAGAAAAATACCGTCAAAAGCACTCCACCCTTTTTGGTGTACCTTTCTTTTTGATTTGGGAAACTGGAATTAAGGAAGCAAAGGTCATTGAATATAATAAAGAACGAAATATGATACACAATATGATACAAGACTACAATCGCTATTTTTAGGGAAAATTATGAAACACTATAAATTTAAAAAACTAACAACAATTTACATTTTTTTATTCTTGATCATTGCTTGTTCAACTCCGCCAAAAAAAGTGGAAAAAGTAGTCGAAGTCAAGAAGGAAGAGACGAAACCAAATAAGGAAACCGTCTCAAAATCAGTGGAGGTCAACAAAGATTTAGCTTTCCTTGAATCGATCGAGGATGGCAGAAACATTCCTACTTCCGGGAAATGGCGGGAAGAAAACTATGAAGAGTATACAGATCAGACTTTTTTTGCTTTTGAGCCTGCCAAAGAAATCATAGATTTCGGAAAAGTAGATTATCCATTGTTAAATGCCTCTATTTTTTATGTTACAAGTAGAGAGAGAAGAAAACTAGGAATGAAACCATTTCGTTATTCTTCCTTATGTGAACAAGCCGCTTTCGGACATGCGCAAGATATGGTGAATATGAATTTTTATTCACATACAAGCAAAGTCTCCGGCAAAGAAAGTTTGAGAGATAGATTGGAGTTAGTTGGAATAACAAATAGCACATCAGGTGAAAATTTGATAGCAAGTTTTGGGATTGCTTACAAAGCGGGGAGCCCAGTTTATACTCCAGATCAAAATTTAAGCAAAAAATTTAGTTACCAAAAAAATGGCCCACCCATTCTCAATCATACTTACATTTCTCTCGCTGAATCTTTGCTTGAAGCTTGGATGAATTCTCCAGCACATAGACGAAATATTTTAAATCCGGATTTTAGTTTTTTAGGAACCGGTGCGTATCACTTTCAAGATACCAAATTTCATAATATTGACAAGGTCAAAGCAGTGCAGGTTTTCTCTTCAAAGCCCTAGTTTGACCACGATCTCGAATTCTTTTTTCGTTACTGGTTGGATAGAAAGCCGAGATCCCTTTTGGACTACGATCATCTCGGCCAAACCAACATTAGCTTTCAGTTCGCTCAGGCTGATCTGCTGTTTGAATTTTTGAAGGAGTTTTAGTTTCACTCCATACCATCTAGGTTCGGATACTTTCGCCTTAGGATCAAAATACTTACTATTCGGATCGAATTGGTGGGGATCAGGAATGCCTGATTCAACAATTTCTGCAATTCCAACTATGCATGGTGGGTTTGCATTGCTATGGTAAAATAGTACTTTGTCTCCCTCCTTTACATCATCCCTAAGGTAATTTCTAGCCTGATAATTTCGCACTCCTTCCCAAAAAGAAATTTTTTCTCTTTGTAGGTCTTCAATCGAGAAGACATCAGGCTCCGTTTTAAAGAGCCAGTATCTCATAGACTAAGTGTATGCAGGCTTCCGATTGGTAGTTTTTGTCTTTTTAGAGCTTCCATTGGCTTTACTCTTCATGTCGATTGATGAAGGTTTTTCTCCTGCTGGATGGACTATGGCCATTAGTTCCGTGGCATCGATGGTCTCTTTTGATAATAATGCTTTCGCAATCCCTTCTAATTTTTGTCTGTTTTTGCGCACCAAATCACGACCACGATCAAGTGAAGTTTGAATGATTCTCTTTACTTCCTGGTCAATCATTGCCGCAAATTCCTCTGAATAAGGTTTGCTTGAATTACCATAATCACGTCCAACGAACGGAGAATTTTCTCCACCGCCGTAATTGATCGTACCGAGTTTTTCAGACATCCCCCATTCACAGACCATCCGACGAGCTATGTTTGTCGCTTGTTGGATATCGTTGCTAGATCCATTGGATGGATCACCAAAAATAAGCTCTTCGGCAATATAACCACCCATAGACATTACGATTCGATCTAAACAGTATTGTTTGCGGTATGAATGACGATCTTCTACAGGTAAGGATTGTGTTAAACCCAAAGCCCGACCACGAGGAATGATTGTTACTTTGTGCACAGGCTCGGTGTAGGGAAGAAGTGTTCCTAATAATGCGTGACCTGCTTCATGATAGGCGGTCATTTCTTTTTCTTTATCAGAAATGAGCATAGATTTTCGTTCTGGACCCATTAGAACTTTATCTCGTGCTTCTTCCAATTCTTCTTGTGTCACACGCTTTTTGTTACGTCTTGCCGCAAGAAGTGCCGCCTCATTGATCAAATTCGCTAAATCTGCGCCCGTAAATCCAGGTGTGCCTCTTGCGATTGAGTTGATAGAAATGTCAGATACCATCGGGACTTTTTTAGCGTGAACTTTCAAAATTTCTTCGCGACCGCGTAGATCTGGCAAATCGACTATAACTTGTCTATCGAAACGACCTGGTCGAAGTAGAGCAGGATCTAAAACATCGGCACGGTTAGTTGCCGCCATAACGATCACACCTTCGTTCATTTCAAAACCATCCATCTCGACTAACATCTGGTTTAGAGTTTGTTCACGTTCATCGTGACCACCACCCATTCCAGCACCTCTTAGTCTACCAACAGCGTCTATCTCATCGATGAATATGATACATGGAGCGTTTTTTTTGCCTTGTTCAAAGAGATCTCTGACTCTCGATGCTCCCACGCCAACAAACATTTCGACAAAGTCAGATCCAGATATTGAAAAGAAAGGTACGGCCGCTTCTCCCGCCACTGCTTTTGCAAGAAGGGTTTTACCTGTTCCCGGAGGACCGACGAGTAAGACCCCCTTAGGAATCCGCGCGCCAATAGCTTGGAATTTTTTCGGATCTTTCAAGAATTCTATAATTTCGAGCAGTTCCACTTTAGCTTCTTCACAGCCTGCAACATCATTGAATGTAATTTTTACTTTCGAATCTACATTCATTTTGGCTCTGGATTTCCCGAATGTGAAAGCCTTGTTACCTGAAGCCTGCAATTGGCGCATCATGATAAACCAGACAAAACCCAAAACAAATAACCATGGTAATATGCCATAAACGACATTCCATAGTTTGTTTTCGTCAGTAGATTTAGCGGTAAATGAAAGTCTAGATTTGCGTAACTTTGTTACCAAGTCATCATTGATCGGTGCAATGTTGGTTTTGAACGCCTTTGGCTTGTTATCTTTGCTTTCGGCGGGAATGTACCATCCTTCAATCAGCTCACGATCAATCATGATTTGTTGTTTGTTGGTTATATCTTTGCCATCTTTCGAGGTAATGCGACCAATCGGCTTTTTGCCTTCGACTGGTTCAACCATATTCAAAAATTCTGAGTAACTTATTTCGTCAGGTTTGCCGGTAAAATCTTGACCTTTATAAATTGTGTATAATACCACCAGGGTAATAAGGAGGAATATAAATACGGATCTAATATTTTTGTTCATGAGCGCAGTCTCCTTGATTAGACTGTATCAAAGGTGATATTTCTGAATCACTTCCTCAATATCTCCCATGGAGATCGAGCGAATTGCGGCTTCCGCATCGTTGATAATCTGTATCAGACTTAGATTTTCCATAGGTTCAAAATCATCACGTAAAAATTCTTCTCGTTTTTTAACGACGTATTTGGAATTTCGAACGCCTATGCGGATTCGAATGAAATTTGGGGAACGAAGAGATACGGAAACAGATTCCACACCAGGGTGACCATCGCTTTCTCCGCCTTTTGTGACGACAATCTGTCCAAGCTCAAGTTGGAGGTCTTCATGGATCAAAACGATGTCTTTCACCTGAATTTTAAGAAAACTAGCGATGTAGAGGACAGACTCTCCCGAAAGATCACTGAAGGTTTGAGGTTTGAGAAGAACAACTTCATCACCCTCAAACTCTCCACGACCGATTAGAGATTTTTTCTTTTTAGTTTTGATTTCGATGCCAATGTTGTTCGCAATGACATCAAGAATTTTAAAACCAATGTTCGACCGATTGTTGTTATATTTATCTCCTGGATTGCCCAGGCCGACGATAAGCTTCATTGGTTTTTAAACAAAACTATTTTTTGCCTTTTTTCGCGGCTGGTTTCTTTCCGCCTGCTTCAGCTTCAGCTTTCTCTGCGCGTTCAGCGGCAAGGATCGCCTTAGTTTTGTTGCAAGAAGTAACGATCGGATCACCGTTGATGATGATTTCCCAAGTTTTTGGTGTTGGTAGTTCAGAAACTTTGATGCTCATTCCTACATCCAAACCTGTAACATCAACTGTAATCACATCCACAAGATCTTCTGGAGTTGATTTCACTCGAAGTTCATGAACCAAATGTTCGAACTGACCGCCAGCCTTGGAGCCTTTTGCTACTCCAGAAGTTTTAACAGCCACAGTTGTTAAGATTTTTTTGCCAGGAGTTACCTTAAAAAAATCAATGTGTCTGATTTGACCAGTATGTGGGAATCTTTGAATTTCTTTTACGAAGACGTTCTCTTTCTTGTCACCTAACTCAATTTCGATGAGAGTGGCTTTTCTGATTCCAGAATCGATCAACTTTTGAATTTCTTTTTCTACGACGGAAGCTGACGTAGCCTCGCCATTCCCAATAATGTTGGCAGGAACTAGACCCGCAACGCGCATACGTCGAGCAGGTCCTTTTCCAGTAGTTGTTCTAGGTTGCGCTTTGATACTAATTTTTTCCATGATTATGTCCTTTAAGTTATGAAAACAGGCTAGATATAGATTCTTCTGTATGAATCCTTTCGATGGCTTTGGCAAAGAGTGGAGCGATAGAGAGGGTTTTCAAGTTATTTATTTTCTTTGAGTCAGGAACGAGTATAGAATTGGAGAGAACAATTTGAGTGAACTTGCCTGCATTTAGTTTTTCTGGAGCTTCTCCAGATAGAACCCCGTGAGTGGCACAACACATCACTGATTTTGCACCATTTTCGTATAACGCGAGTGCCGCTTTGGCAATGGTTCCGCCCGTATCAATCATATCATCAAGTAACAAACAATGTTTGTCTTTTATGTCACCTATCACGTTCATGACGACAGACTCATTCGCCTTTGGTCTTCTTTTATCAATAATCGCCAGAGAACCATTTACTTTTTTACCAAAATTTCGGGCACGTTCTGCACCGCCAGAATCTGGTGACACAATGACCAAATCTTGCAACTGGAGGGAATTGATGTATTCAGCAAGCACTGGTGAAAAGTAAAGATGATCAACAGGAATGCGAAAGAAACCTTGGATTTGGTCTGCATGTAAGTCCATCGTCAATACGCGATTTGGGCCGACGGTTTCTATGAGGTCAGCGACAACTCTCGCGGAGATAGGAACCCTTGGTTCCACTTTTCTATCTTGACGTCCATATCCATAATAGGGCAAAACAGCCGTAATTCGTCTCGCGGATGCTCTTCTTAAGGCATCAATGATTAGTAATAGTTCCATTAAGCTATCGTTAGCTGGATAGCTAATTGACTGAACTACGAAACAATCCCGACCGCGAACGTTTTCTTCGATTTTGATGGAACTTTCGCCATCAGAGAAGCGTTTTACAGTAATTGCACCATTGGGAATGCCTAACTGTTGACATATCTCAACAGCGAGGGGACGATTTGCGCTTCCGGAAAAAACTGCTACTTCTTTTGGATTCATACTCCAACCAGCCCCTTTTCTATATATTGTTTTGCGGTCTCTAGGTCTTCAGGGGAGTTGATTCCATGGCTTTCTAATGCATTTAGTAAAATCATAGCCCCAACTTTCTTTCCAGAATTTCTAAAAATTTTGATAACATCGGTGAGATAGTATTCTTTTTGGGCGTTGTCATTCCCAATATTTTTTAGTGCGTCAAACAAATGTTCTGTCGTAAAGCAGTAAGTTCCGGTGTTGACTTCGTTAACAACTTTCTCCTCTGCTGTTGCATCTTTTTGTTCAACGATGCGTAACAGAGAACCATCATCAGCTGATCGAATGATTCGACCGTATCCAGTTGGATCATCCATTTTTGCGGATAAAACTGTGGCAGAGTAACCTTTTTCTACATGAAGTGCAAGAAGTGATTGGAAAGAATGTGAAGAAATAAGTGGAGCGTCACCGCAAGCTACGATCAAATATTTATCGGAATTTTTTATATTGGATTCAGCACAGATAACTGCATGTCCAGTTCCTAATTGTTCGGTTTGATCGGCAAATTCCACGCCTGGAAAGGAGGATGCGATATCTGTCACGACATCCTTTCTGTAACCTATAACTACAACCTTACGTTTGATATTAGCCGATTCTAAATTTTTGAGTACATGGAGGAGGAGTGGAGAACCGTTTAGTACAACCGCAACCTTGGGAAGCTCACTCTTCATTCGAGTTCCTTTCCCCGCCGCTAAGACAACAGCAGTTACAGTCGATTCAATGCTCATATATTTGTAAAAAGAAAATAAAAACTGGCTGGCCTGCTAGGATTCGAACCTAGGGAATGGCGATACCAAAAACCGCTGCCTTACCACTTGGCGACAGGCCAGTTTCTATATAGAGAAGGATAAAAAATCAACCGCAGGAAATTGTTGTATCATGCTTTTTAGCAAAACATCTTGTGATTCTTTGGATTGAACCAATCCATAAAAACACGATCCAGATCCGGATAACGAAGCGTATTCTGCTCCGTTTTGCAAAAAACCTAATTTCAATGCCTGCAATTCGGGATGGATGGAAAACGCAACTTTTTCAAATTCATTTTCCAAAAGGCCTCTTAAACCCTTCCACTCACCGACTTGAAGATTTCCAATCACATCCTCTGTCAGAGTTTTCCATATTTTTGAAGGAAGGGTATTTTGTAAACTTTTTTGAAGGTCGGCGTACATTGCTTTTGTTGAAAGAGAAATGCCGGGAATTGCGAGTACACCAAGCCCTTTTGCAACATCAATTGGCTCTAGGATCTCACCAATTCCGAAAACCAAACAATTTCTGTCCTGAAGGAAAAAGGGGACATCGGCCCCGATGGTTTTCGCAAATTCGATTCCTTCCGAATTGGACAGGCTTGTGTAGGGGAGAAGATAGCGTATCAGACTTCCGGCATTGGAACTGCCCCCACCAATGCCACCTTCCGGAGGTATCCTTTTGGTCAATATGACTTTAAGACCAAATTTTTCTTTTAGAAGGGGAAAAATCCTCTCATAAGCTTTCCAAAGGATATTTTTTGAGAGATCGCCCCGTTCTGAAACTGCCTCAAATAAGGAGAAACGAGGAGGTCGGAGTTGGTTGTCAGAAATAAGATACATTTCTGGTTGATTTGGATTCTGAAGGGGAGTCTTTATAAACTGAATGTCATCACCGAAGCTTGTGCGAATGAAGATACTTCGAATTTCATGCAAACCATCTGGTCTTCGGTAAGGAATTTCTAGACCAAGATTGATTTTAGAAAAGGAAATAGCCATTTAAATGGTTATGCGAAGTTATGGATTGAACCTAAAATTTGCTCAACTAGTTTTGCCTTTAAGTTAGGCGGGGATTGAATGATGGCACTTTTTCCGTAACCCAGTATCGTCATTAAAAACCAATTTTCCTCACGAATGGGCACTTCGTAAAGATAGTATTCTGTGTCGTTAAAAGTGATAGTTTGATGTAAATCTCGCAAGGGTAACTTTTGGCTTAGATGATAAGCAGATGCGTCAGTCAAAAATACAGTTGCTAGACTTTCTTTTTCATGGACTTCATGATTGAGAAGTTGATTGAAGCCATTTAACCACTCTTTGGCGTTTTCTGGTAATTCAATCGCTTTTTCATTTGAAATTTCTGCATTCAAAATACAATCCAAACGAAAGGATCTAAATCCTTTGCGCTGGAGATCAAAGGCAAGAAGGTAAGAGTCATTTTCTTCCCAAAGGATCCATGGTTGAACATAACGATCATCTTTTTCGTTCCGATCACGTTTCCAATATGCCATTTTTATCGTGCATTTGTCTTGGATCGACTTTTTGAGAAAACTTTTTATTTTTTCATTTGGTTCCCATACCCCTGAAGGTATGACAGCATTGATTTTTTTGATGATATCTTCTGCTAGCTGTAAATCCGTAGCACTCCCAGAATCCTTTTTTGCAAATACGAGATCGCGTAATAGGATCCATTCTTCGGGCGTCAAAGGAAGAGCTTTATCAATTGCAACGGGTAGAGAAATTTTCACTTTGTTGCCATCGAAGTCGATATCTACACAATCTTGCGGTGAATAAGGATACATTTCAATCATGTAGAGTTCACCGAGCTCGTTTTTCAGCTCGGTGAGTGTCTTGTGTCCTGTAATCCTTTGCAATTCTTCCAAAGTGAGTCCTTCCGGATGAGAAGACAGTATCCTGATCAGATTGAGTTTGGAAGCCGCACGAAGTGTGGATGGATTCATTTTATACTTCGAGAAGTACTTTTAGTTCTTTGGCACTTGAAGCACATAGCGATTGTTTTTCGATATTTTTTGCCTTCAAATGTCCTCCTGTCAATCTTTGACTTACGACACTTGGTCCAAAGTCGACGATGGCATGAATCGAATCTGTAAAAACTGGTGCTATCGCCAAATCCCAATAAAGCGGTTCAATTAAAACCATCTTAAAAAGAATGTCTCTCAGATTTCCGTCTTTTTGTAAGTTGTGGCCATCAAAGATGCTGTAGACTGGCACTTTCAAATCACTTCCGGAATATGGAAAAGGGACAACACTCGCATCTCCACTGTTAAATTTAGGAAGAGATTCATTCATAAACGGGCAATGAAACGGAGCAGTTGTTTTTAAAAATACAAATTTGAATTTTTTCTCATCCATTTCTGCCTTCCACTTTGTTCGAAACTTAACAAGAGATGACGGCAATCCAGATAGGATCATGGAATCGGGAGTGTTGTATAAAGAGATATAGACTGTATCCTGGCCTTTGAGCCCCAATGATTCATTGGTTTCTTTCACTCTTGCTTCTAACTCATCTTTTGAATATCCGATTACTGCTACCATTGGTGAAGGGTTTTTATCGCCATTTGCTTCGCTGGCACTAGCAACTTCAGCTGGAATGGAAAAATCTGGATAAACTTTTTGGCCGTTGAAACCGAGATAAAATATGAATTTTAAAAAATCACTATATACCTTTAGGAATTCATCACCTTCTTTTCCAAGTCCGACGAGTGCACCTGCAATCACACCTTGACTGTGACCAGAAATGGCCGCAGTTGCCTTAATCAGTTCTGATGTCGGATTTCCGCGTTTGGTGATAAGAACATAATTTGCTATCTGAGTCATAAAAATACCGGGCACGGAAATCGGAGCACGAGCAAGATAATCTTCTGAAGGTGCGCCATCTGGATTTTCCACCCAAGCTTTGAAATCAAAGCCTTCATTCAAAAGAGGGCTCTTGTTTTCACGTTCGAAAATTTCGGATGTAGTTTTGAATGAAATGTCAAAAAATTCTTTTAGGTCTGGTTCCTGGTATAATTTTGAAAGTTCTTTTAAGTAGGGAGAACCTTGTCCACCGAATTGGAGAAAGAATTTTTGAGACTGAGCAGTGAAACTTGAGAGAAGCTTTGCAGTTGTCATTTGATGATCCTAAGATTGGTTTTTCAGATAGAGTAGAAAATCAGCTTATGCAAACAAGGAGAAAATTCATAGCCGTCTGTTGATTAAGAGCCATAAAAAATTATCTTATAATTCGTTATGTTTCCAGATGCGGTGCCGCTATTGGTATCTTTGGTATTTACTCGCCAAGTTCCATTAGCTTCATAATCTAAAAAGCCAGAGATGATGTATTTTTGATTTGTCATCGCAGAACAGTTCTTTGTCGGCGTAGTCATTTTTGCACCTGAGTAACAAAGGTGTGACTCATGGAACTCCATTTTGATACCATCCGGTGCCTCCAATTCCAGTGTCAGTTCCCCAGGATTTGCATGGTTGGAAGTCAGTTGTAATTCTATAGCTTCTATTTTGGAAATACCAGAATTTGAGACGACAATACTGAAAGAATTAAATGAACCCGTTGCAATAGTGTGTGAAATACTGCTCTCTTTAGTAAAGCTAATCAGGTTTGATGATCCACCAACACTTGTCCAAGAACTCGCTGTTTGCAGTGCAGCATTTGCATCAACTGATCCGAATCCATAAATAAGATTATAGTTGTAAGCTTTGCCAGTTGTTTGCCAAAGCGCGTTTCCTGAGTTGATTTTTCTCGCAGATTTTGCTAGAATTTTTTTCAGATCGCGCCACGTTAGATTTGGATACTTTTCCAAAATTAAGGCAATGACACCTGAGACTTGAGGCGCCGCCGCCGAAGTGCCATTGAAGCCACTTGTATATTTTAAATTCGGTAGGTTATAACTTGTGCTCACCGGGAACGCAGTGGACCCATTACCTGGATTATAGCCCCACTCCAAGTTTAAGCCAATGTTGTCAGTAGTTGTTATACTCGTTTGGATGACACCATCCCGTCCTGTGAATCCTGTAATCCAAAGATTTGCGCCTTTTTCAGAATATGCGGCTCTACTTCCATTGTTTAGTGCACCCGCGACTGAAATAATGCCAGGATGATGGCTGTACCCATCGTAATTTGAATTGTCGACTTCGGCTGAGGTTGAACTACCGTTTCCACCTGCAAAAACATAACTCGTTCCTTTCCCACCTCTTCCATTCAAAAGTCCCGAAGAGATTGCTGTATAAAAAGAAGATGGAGCAGATTTAAAGTCACCCGTTCCATCTTCATTCCCCCAACTGTTGTTAGATACAAAAACTTCTGTGTTAGATGATAATGATCTCGTCATATTGCTATCAGTAGCTCTGGACAGATAATTGAAAGCAATGATTTGAGAACAAGGTGCAACACCGGTTACACCCAAGTTATTCCCTCCCCTTGCCGAAACTATACCTGCAACTGCAGTACCGTGGTTTGCAAGAGATCCACCTGTGTCATTGGTAGCAAGTCCATTGGTGCCAAATAAAAAATTGACACTGCCAGATCTTACATTGGGTAATAAATCTTCGTGATCCAAATTTACCCCGTCATCAACAATGCTTACGAGAGAGTTTTTGCCTGAAAGTCCAGATTGCCATGTGGGCTTGACATTGATATCCATTCCGGATGTACCGGCGACTTGAGTAGTCGAGTACATCGCTTGGCCGGTGTTTTCTAAATGCCATTGGTATTTGAAGTATGGGTCGTTCGGTGAAGAGATCGCAGAGCAAGCTGTAGGGCTAAATGGAATGGCGGCAGCCGAAGATAGGAGTAGTTGGTTCAACCAAAGCGCTGAGGAATTATCATCGCTGTCAGTGCCACCACTGCATGAGCAAATGCAAAATATTGCGAAGAGTTTAATAGATCCCCGTTTCATCATCTGGTGCTTCGGCAGTTGCACCATTATAGGGGGATTTACAGATTTTCTACAAAAATATTAAATTCTATTTATTTTGCTAAAAAAAATGTAATGAGACTAAATCTTAAGCAGCGGCCAATGAAATCATCAAGTTTTCTTTGATGCGATCATGGTCAGCGGCAAGCAAAATGATATTCTCAGAATATGTTTCAAGGTCAATTCTCCCAGATGAGAGATCCTCGTGAAGTAGGGCAAGTAGCAGATAGAACATAGTGCCTCCGTCGGATTGAAAATAGCAATGAGACATAATTCGGAAAGTCTTTTTCAAAACTGACACCGAAAATCTCAGCTTTCTAATCCTATAACTTGGATCGGAATAAAATGAAACTACTGGAGGAAAAAATTTTTTTTCCATGACATGATTCATTCCCAAGTATGGAATCGAAGTTCATGCAATCCGCCTTACAACCTATCGATTTTCTGATCCTTTTAGTCTTTATTTGCTTTATGATCATCATCGGTTTTATGCTCAAAAAACGAATGGGCGGATCTTCCGACTTTCTTTTGGCTGGGAGAAAGATTCCAGGTTGGGTAACCGGTATCGCTTTTATTTCTGCCAATATTTCAGCGTTAGAACTCTTGGGAATGAGTGCAAGTGGGGCTGAGTATGGATTTCTCACTTTTCATTTTTACTATCTAGGGGCAATCCCTGGGATGATTTTTTTGGGTATCTTCATGATGCCTTTTTATTACTCCTCAAAGATCCGTTCCGTGCCCGAGTACTTAAGGTATCGATTTAATCGACCAGCACATTTGTTAAATTCCCTGATCACATTACTTTCATTGGCTCTCGGTTCGGGAATCTATCTATATTCTCTTTCTCTAATTTTCGACACAATGTTTGGTTGGAATCCGCATGTATCGATTCTTTTGAGTGCCCTGATCGTAATGATTTATACATACTTTGGCGGATTGAGTTCATCTATATATACAGAAGTGATGCAGTTCTTTCTAACAGTATTTGGATTGTTTCCAATTGTATGGATAGGTCTTGTAAAAGCTGGAGGATGGGAAGGACTTCTCAATCAAATACCCGAATCACACAAACATATGTGGAAATATTTACCGAACGGTGAAAATCCTTTGGGTTGGGACATACTCTCTGTTACTGTTGGATTAGGCTTTGTGTTATCCTTTTCATATTGGACATGTGGTTTTGCCGAAGTGCAACGAGCGATGGCGGCAAAAGACTACCAAGCGGCTCGACGAACACCATTGATTGGAGCTGTTTTTAAAATATTTTTACCATTTTTAACCGTAATACCTGGACTGATTGCACTTACCCAATTTAGTAAAGAATTGAATGGGGAGTATAACAAAAGTTTTTTGATACTACTCCGTGAGTTTTATCCGTCGGGTATGTTGGGGCTAGGTACTACGGCTTTGCTTGCGGCGTTTATGGCGGGTATGTCAAGTTCTGTGACTGCATTGAATACTATTTTTACTTATGATATCTTCCAGACTTATATCAAAAAAGATGAAAACGATGCTTACTATTTGAGAGTAGGCAAAATTTGTACAATGGTTGCAGTAGTTTTTGCGGTATTTGCTTCTTACATTGCGATGCAGTTTGAAAATATAATGAACTACATTCAGTTGCTTTTTTCTTTTTTTAGCGCTCCTTTGATTTCTATTTTTTTACTCGGAATGTTTTGGGAAAAAGCATCTTCATGGAGTGCATTTTGGGGTATGTTAGCTGGGACTTTGGCAGGAATTTTACATTTTGTATTTACTAAAATGGGAATTTTGATCTATAAATCAGATATGGTATCCAATTTTTACGGAGCCATTTTTTCCGGACTCTTTTGTTTTCTTTCTATGGTGTTTGTTAGTTTGATCGAAAAGCCGGTGTTAGGACGAGATTTGTCTGGACTTATGTATTCCTCCCGAGATCGTGAGCAGGATTTTTGGAATCCCAAAATTTTGGCATGGGGAGCTGGGCTCATTCTGCTTTTGGGGTGTTTTAACTGGTTTTTTCGTTAAAGTTTTACCTTTATGTCACAAAATAGTAATTGAGACATGATCTACTGATCGTATGTTTGCAACTAAATACAGAGTCCCCATGAAACCGAACCACTATACTGAAATTCCACCGTCTTTCGAAATCCAGCTCGAGACCCTATCTGATTATGATATCCATAAGCACATCAGCGCGAGAGGGATCAAAATGTTGAGACCGATTGATATAGAGGTTGCTTCCATTGTCAAAGTTTCTGTGAAACAAATTTCCCTGACGGGAGATGTTTCATTCTTAGTGAAAGTTCTCAAATCAACAAAATTAGAAAATGAGCCTCTTTTTGAAATCTATGCCAATTTTTATGATACAAATGGAGAAAAAGAAGATGAAGTATTGAGCTTTATGAAAAGCTTTTAGGGACCAGCAGGAGTGATCCCCAAAGATCGATCATAAGTAAACTGTTCTTCTGTAATTTTCTTTTCTTTTGCAAGTTGTTGGATTAAAAACTTTGTCGGTGCGATATAACCATCCAAACTGAAAGCATAACCACCACCAAGCGGTGCATCTTTTTGGTTTCTTAATTCAAAATGCAAGTGAGCGGGATACTTGCCTCCTGCATCCCCAATGCTTCCAATCCATTCACCTTTTCTTACTATTTGTCCAGGTTCTACTTCGATAGTATATAGATGGGCATACAAGGATTCCAAATAAAGCGAAGAGTTATTTTGTGAGTTGGGAAGTTTGTGAACAATTCGGATTACCTTTCCCCAACCTCCACCATAATTAGCTGTTAGACTAACTACACCATCCGAAATTGAATAGATCGGTGAAGCATAATCGGAATCCCCGCCAGCTACAAAGTTCCAATCTTCACCTAAATGAAATCGATTTCCAAATCGCCCATTTTCCACACCAAACTTTTGAGCAATATAGTATCCTTCGGCATACTTTCCACCTACTGGAAATTCAAAATCGTTGGCTAAGATGTCTGGGTATCTTTTAAATATGGCGCTAGTGTCAGCAGTGCGTTCCAGAGAGGTTGTTTTTAACCAACCAAAGAGCGGATTGCTTTGGTAGGCAAAACCCTTTGGTGATTGGCAATGTAGAATCAAAACTGCGAAAGCAAACAGAAGGGAACGCAAAAGTAAGTCCTATTTTTTTGGTTTTGATATCTTTGATTCTAAAAAGGATCTAATTTCTTTTTCATCGGTTCCAAATAGAATTTGAATCAACTTGCCATCCTTTACTGTAAGCATTGTAACTTGTCCTTTGATTCTAGGAAATGGATCTCCGATGGTTTCTTCCTTAATCAGATGGATTGTGTAAGGATAATCTTGCATTTTGGGGATTGCTACGAATTTGCTGATGATAGCTGGCATTCGGTGGATATCTGAAATCAACATGGCTTTGTTTGTTTCTAAGTAAACATTCCCTTCCTTTAACAAAAGAGGATGTGTGAGCTTACTTGCATCCATATCAGCAATGAATAAGATCTTTTCAATCTCTTTGGCTATCACTGCTTCCTTTCCAAATTGATCCGTCATGGTAATCTGTGGAACTGTATCACCTAGCGTAAGTTCTTTGGAAGTTTGTGCGAGAAGAAAGGTCGGTAAGAAGAAGAGTAAAAGTGTGAGTACGAGTTTTTGAGCCATCTGGTATTTTCCTTCTACCTTAGACTATTGAAATTGTTTTAAATAGCTAAGGACATTCTCTGCTCTCATCTGACTTGCACTGGAGAATTCTCCGCCTTTCGTAGATGCGAGGATAGATTCTTGGTTTTTGGGATCTATAATGACGAGTGCTGGGATGCCATTTTCAATGGGGTTCCCAAACTTTTGATTGAAATCCAAGTTCGTATCAAATTTACCAACATCTACTTGAAAGATTAGAAATTTTTCTTGAACGAAACTTTTTACCTCAGGAGCAACTAACAATTGATTCAGCGCTTTGCAATCTGGACACCAATCAGCGCCGAAGATAATAAGTATTTTTTTGTTTTCCTTTTTCGCATATTGAACCGCTTCCTCATATGCTTTGAAAACAGAGAATGGTTCAACTTTGGAAGTACACGAGAAGATGAAACTAGAAAGGAGGAGAGAAAAATAAATGGCCAAAGACGCTTTCGCAAATGGCCAACGTTTCATTATGATTTTACGAGTTCTTTCAGAATTTCTTGTCTTTTTTTGTCTTTGTCATTTTGAGAAAGGGAAGACCATTCTCTTTTGATTTGTTTTTCGGGAATACCTTTGAGAATGGCGAATTTACCGATGATTTTTGCTGTTTTTGCGTTCATGGCGTCCAGCTTCTGTTCCGAACCTTTTCTGTCAAATCACATCTTTTTGAGAGATAAATCTGATTTTGAATATGCGACATAAATTACTCGAATGGTTCCACTCCTGCTCGAGACAATCTTCTCAAACCTCCTTTCCAATAGATTCCTTGACCCCTAACCGTTTGCAAAAACATAGTAAGTCCAAGAAATTTCCATCCTATGAATAGACAACTTTCAGATCGATATGAGCCAGAATCCGTTGAGTCAAAATGGATACAAATTTGGGAAAAGAAAAATGCTTTTTCTCCAAATACCAATGCAAAAGAATCTTTTTCCATAGTTATTCCGCCACCTAATGTCACTGGAAATTTACATATTGGACATGCACTAAATCACACAATCCAAGATATCATAATCCGTATTGAGAGAAAAAAAGGAAAGAATGTTGTATGGGTTCCAGGCATGGATCATGCTGGAATCGCAACTCAAGTTGTCGTTGAGCGAGAGTTAGCGAAAGAGGGTAAAAAGAGGACAGATTTTTCTCGCGAGGATTTTATCAAAAAAGTTTGGGAGTGGAAGGCACATTCTGGTGGAATCATTACCAAACAACAAAGATTACTCGGTGAATCAGTTGATTGGAGTAAACAAAGATTTACTTTTGATGAAGGGTTGTCAAAAGCCGTCATATTGGTTTTCAAAAAACTTTACGAAGAAGGGCTTATCTATAGAGGCGAACGCATCATAAACTGGTGTCCTGTTACGAAAACTGCAATTTCTGATATTGAAGTAGAATTCAAAGAAAAACAAGGTAAGTTATATCACGTTCGTTATCCGAAGGTAACTGCCGTAAAAGCAGGTAAAGCCGTAACCAATATGTCACCTGAGGATTACATAGTAGTGGCAACAACCCGACCTGAGACTATGTTTGGTGACGTTGCTGTCTGTGCTAATCCAGAAGACAAACGTTATGTGAATCTTAAAGGGCAAAGTGTAATTTTACCCATCGTAGATAAGGAAATACCTGTTTTATTCGATTCGTTTGTGGATAAAGACTTTGGTTCAGGTTTAGTTAAAATCACACCTGCACATGATTTGAATGACTTTGAAGCAGGGCAAAGATTGGGACTTGCGCCTGTTAATGTGATGAACTTAGACGGAACACTAAACCATTTCGCCGGTAAGTATCAAGGTATGGATCGATTTGAAGTTCGCAAAAAATTGGTCGAAGAGTTAGAAAGTCTTGGTTACATAGAAAAAATCGAAAATCATACACATAGCATTGGACACAACCAAAGGGGTGGTGCCATAATTGAGCCTCTTCTTTCCACACAATGGTTTGTTAAAATCGCACCATTGGCGCGGCCTGCCATAGATGCTGTAAAATCCGGTAAGGTTGTTTTTCAACCAAAGATGTGGGAAAAAACTTACTTCGAATGGATGGAAAACATAAAGGATTGGTGTATATCCCGCCAACTTTGGTGGGGACATCGTATCCCTGCATATTACGCGCCTGATGGTAGTTTTATGGTAGCGGAATCTATCGACGAGGCTGTATCCTTATTCAATAAATCTGGAAATCCACTGACGAAACATGATTTAAAACAAGACGAAGATGTTTTAGACACTTGGTTTTCTTCAGGACTTTGGCCCTTTTCTGTTTTTGGATGGCCTGAAACCTCCGATGAATTAACAAAATACTATCCGACGTCTGTACTTGTTACTGGTTTCGATATCATTTTCTTTTGGGTCGCAAGGATGATGATGTCTGGACTAAAATTTATGGGAGATGTTCCTTTCAAAAAAGTTCTGATTCACGGATTGGTCCGCGATAAGGACGGTAAAAAATTCAGTAAATCTCTAGGCAACGTAGTTGATCCGCTGGATATGATGTCCAAATACGGAACCGATTCGTTTCGGTTTTTTTTGGCCGCCGTTCTCCCTGAAGGAAAAGATATCTTATTCGATGAATCTCGGTTAGATGGCTATCGGTCTTTTTGTAATAAAATCTGGAATTCTAGTAGATTCATTTTTATGAATTTACCGGAAGATTTTGAGATAAAGGAATTGAATCTAGAAACCTTGGAAGAAACGGATCTGTGGATCTTACATGAATTTGATAGAACTCTATTAAATTATGAAAAAGCATATTCTGATTATCATTTCTTTGAGATGGCTAATTTGGTGTATGATTTTATATGGGGTTCCTTTTGTGACTGGTATCTTGAATTAACGAAAGCAAGGATATATGGAAATGTAACTGTCCATTCTCAGGAAAACGCTCGCCAGGTGTTGGTAAATATTCTTTTTCGAGCGTTAGGTTTGCTGCATCCATTTATGCCGTTTTTGACAGAGGAAATAAATTCTTTGCTGTCCTCCGACTTGATGTCTCTTTCTCCATTTCCCAAAGCATTCGGTGTATCTGCAGAAAATCCATCGGTTAAACGTATGATCGTTTTGCAAGAGATCGTATCGAAAGTAAGAAATATGCGTGCCGAACTCGGAGTGAAACCTGAGAAAAAATGTCAAATTATTCTCAAATTTAATGATAAAGACCTCCAATCCATGATCGAAAAGGAACTTAAGTCAATCCTCCAACTTACAAAGGCAGAGACTATTTCGTTTGATCAAGGTTACATCATTTCAAATACTGATTCGGTTGGTGCATTTTCGATCGGAGAAATCATTTTGCCTTTAGCAGGGATTTTTGATTTTGAAAAGGAAAAACAGCGTCTTCAAAAAGAAAAAAATCAGATCATACTTGAGATGGAAAAATTGGAATTAAAAATCAATAATCCTTCCTTTGTTGAAAAAGCAAAGCCTGAAGTTGTTGAAAAAGAGCGGGAAAAACATGCAACTTGGAAAGAAAAATTAGAAAGTATACTGCGAGCGTTAGAAAAGATTGAAGTCTAAACTAAAAGTATTGTTAATCGGTAGTGGTGGTCGAGAGCATGCGATTGCTCACACCATTCTCAATTCACCAATGCTAGGTGAATTAAAGATTTTTCCTGGAAATGCTGGTATGGATTCCGCGATGGTCTTAAAACCTGAGGAAATCAGTATCATTGACAAAAATAAGTTTATAGAATTTCTAAAACAAACCGCCATAGATTTTGTCATTGTTGGTCCTGAGGATCCGTTAGTTGCTGGTCTTGCCGATTGGTGCGAATTAGCAGGTGTTCCTTGTTTTGGCCCTTCGGAATATTGTGCCCAAATTGAAGGATCTAAACATTTTGCAAAACAGATGATGCAAAAGGCAAACGTTCCCACTGCTACATACGCCGTATATTCTGAGTTTGACTCTGCTTGGAATTATTGTTTGGCTCAGGAATTTCCCCTGGTTATCAAAGCGGATGGACTTGCCGCGGGTAAGGGAGTGACAGTTGCTTTTGAAAAGTCAGAGGCCGAGACAGCATTAAAAGATATTTTTATCGCTCAAAAATTTGGATCAAGTGGTGAGAAAGTTGTCATTGAATCGTTCCTCCAAGGAGAGGAAGCCTCACTTTTTGTAATTACGGATGGTAAAAACTATGTTTGTTTACCTGCCGCCCAAGATCATAAACGAGCTTATGATGGCGATACTGGTCCAAATACGGGAGGGATGGGAGCTTATGCACCAGCTCCGATTGTAACACCCAAAGTACTTTCTGTTATTGAGAAAGATATCATCAATCCCATGTTAGAAGAGTTTTCTAAGGCCGGTCATCCATACAAAGGTTTGTTATATGTAGGACTAATGATAACAGATGATGGCAAACCTAGTGTTGTTGAATTCAATTGCCGTTTTGGAGATCCGGAAACACAATGTGTGTTAAGGCTGGTAGATGAAGATCTTCTTCAGTTGTTATTTGAGGCTTCCACAAAATCACTCCAATCTAGATCGATTCAACTGAAAAAAGGATCTAGTGCGATCGTTGTGCTCGCGGCGGAAGGTTATCCAAATAATCCGAAAAAGGGTATGACTTTGGAAATACCTTCCAATGACGACAAAGTTGTTGTGTTTCATGCCGGAACAAAGAGGGAAAATGATCGCTTAGTCGCATCTGGAGGACGAGTTCTGGGCATCACTGCCGTAGCTAATTCGCTAAAAGAATCAGTTGATTTATGTTATGCATTTTTACCGAGGATAAAATCAGAAGGCACCTTTTACCGAAAGGATATAGGCAGGAGAGCATTATAAATGCCATTTGCTATTTCTGGAAATGTAAATTCCTTTGAAAAAGGGTCTCTGCGCAATTTAGAGAAGCAATTAGGAATCATACTCTCTCCAAATCAAACCCATTTGCAACAGCATTTGATGATACGACGCACATTGCAACAGTTTGGTGGATCTGTGGGTATTCTTAGCGGTTTGAGTCGTCAAGAATTGCTCTCATTTATATTCGTATTAACGCAGTTTGGTGATACAACACGGGCTGAAACTCCAGCGGAATATCTCCTGCTCGAATCAATTCCATTTGTTGTTCAATGGAAAAAGGGACATTATATGATCCCTTTAGAGATTCTTGAATATTTGTCACATGAACGAATTTTTCGGGACCAAGGGTATCTATTTGCTCTCATTCCAACTTTGCCTGTAAGAGAAAAGAAGTCATGGATTCGTTGGATTGGTGTGGATTTTGAAAAAGGTGGCGATAGAGACTTAAATTTCGAAATATATTTTCAATGCCGATTACTTCAGAAGCCTTTTCTTGGTAAGTCATTGGTTCAAGAGTCAGAAATTGAATTGGATCAAATTTGGCCAATGGGCAAAAATGAATACATCGATTGGTTTTACAAAGGTTTGAGTACCTTTTACTATGCCATGGAAGAAATGTCCAAAAAAGAGAGAGATCCTTTTTTACTCCACATCATAGAACTGATAAGATCTGGAAAATTTATTTTACGCAAACTGCCTGAAATCTTTGGTGAAGACGTTCGCTATTCTTTGGTATCGACAGTTGAAGGAAACACCCCTCAACTCAGAGAAATCACATTTCAATGGGAATTAGAAAGAATTCGTAAAGACTCCCTTTTCTAAATTATTTTCGCTTTTTAAAATTTTATCCATTACCAACATTGAGAATAAAAGAATATGGAACGTTCACAGAAAGAGCTAATCAAACAAACCGGAGAGATGATCCAACGTTTCAGGGACTATTGGGAGTTACATAACTTACAAGAAGATTTTGATCGTCTCCAAGCTCTGATTGAAAAGTCAAACGATCCTAAGCTATGGGATTCTCCGGATCTTGCCAAAGCCACCACACAGAAAAGAAATGACATCCAATTAAAATTGGATCCCTGGATAGACCTAAAGAAAGAACTCAATGAACTTCCAGATTTAATTAGTTTGACTTTGGAAGAAATGGGAGATGCCGGTTTAACATCGTTAAATGAAGATTTTGAAAGACTTCATGCAAAGTTTGAAGACTTGCAAATGTTAGATGCTCTTTCGGGCAAAGATGATAATAAACCAGCTTTTATAAATATTCACCCAGGAGCAGGTGGAACTGAATCCCAGGATTGGGCAGACATGTTACTCCGAATGTATACACGTTATTGCGAAAAAAAGGGGTATAGGGCAGAGCTCGTAGATTACCAGCCAGGTGAAACTGCAGGAATCAAAAACGCAACATTGTACATTCAAGGTGATCATCCGTTTGGATATTTAAAATGTGAATCTGGTGTTCATCGGTTGGTTAGAATTTCTCCATTCGATTCCAACAAACGTCGTCACACAAGTTTTGCATCCGTTTACGTAACACCTGAAGTTGATGATGATATCAAGATAAACATCGAAGAAAAGGATTTGCGTGTGGATGTATATCGTTCTTCCGGAGCTGGTGGTCAGCACGTCAACACAACCGACTCAGCAGTACGTATGACACATATTCCAACTGGTATTGTTGTCTCTTGTCAAATGGAGCGATCACAAATCAAAAACCGTGATACTGCTATGAAGATGCTCAAGGCACGTCTGTATGAGATGGAAAAACAAAAAGCTGAAGAAGAAAATGAGAAGAAAGCTGGCGAAAAGCGAGATATATCTTGGGGTTCACAGATTAGAAGTTATGTTTTTCATCCTTACAATTTGGTAAAAGATCATCGATCTGACTATGAGACCGGAAACATATCACCTGTTATGGATGGAGATATAGATGCATTTATTATTGCCTATTTAAAATACATAACTAATGTTAAGGCTGGTGTAAAAGCGTAAATGGCAGAGCCTCGTGACATCTCTGCGGCTATCCGAAAAATCCAAAAAGAGATACAAAAATTACCAAACATTTCGGATCGTTTGAATTTTATTTTAGATGCAACTCTTGATCTATTTGGAGCCTCTACTGGGAGCATTTCCATAGCTGACCAGGAGGAACATGTTTTAACCATTGTTGCGGCCAAAGGAATGGAATGGGAAAAGAAAATAGCCGCTAAACTACCGTTTATGATGGGTATCACTGGTGTTGCCGCATCATCGCGTGAAATCGTTTATGTTCCAGATGTGTCCAAGGATGCCAGTTATATTAAACTTATTGAATCTGTAAAATCAGAATTGGCGATACCTCTATTAACAAGAGATTCAACGATAGGAGTATTAAACCTCGAGTCAGATAAGGTTGATTTTTTTAAATCGGAAATTATTGACCAAGCAAATCTATTTGCATCTCAACTTACAATTGTCATTCTCGAAGAGAGAATAGCAAAGGAAGCAGTAGAAAAATCAAAACGTGAAGAAGATCCTGTAGAGGAGATTCTCGGATATGATCCACTCATTCTATTTTTAAAAAATCGAATTCGTCAAGTTGGTCCTTCAGAAGCCACCGTTATGATTATAGGTGAAGAAGGAGTGGGAAAAAAGTTGGTCGCTAAGTCTCTGCACTTTGTGTCTCAGCGCAAGAATAAACCATTTGTAACACTCAATTGTTCGGGCTTAGGTTTTGAAATTCTTGAAACAGAATTATTCGGATCTTTTTCGGGGAAAACGTATATATCCGGCAAACTGGAACAAGCAAATTTAGGTACTTTATATATTGAGTCGATAGGTGATCTCCCGTTTGAATTACAGAAGCGCCTATTGAAAGTGATTATCGATAAAAAAATCGAAGTCCCTGGAAGAGACGATATATCCATCAACGTTCGAATTTACACTGGGAGCAAAAGAGATCTCTTAGAAGAAATACAGAATGAACAGTTTTCGATGGATTTATATTACCGTCTAGCAGAAGTTCCTCTGAGAGTGCCTGCTCTACGTGAACGAAGAGGTGATATACCTCTACTTGCTCATCATTTTTTATATCTGCTCAATCGACAGTATGGTAAGGATAAAATTTTAAATAAAGAGGCTCTAAGATCTTTGAGTGTAATGCCATGGCCTGGAAATGTAAGGCAATTTCAAAATTCAATCCAATATGCAGTTCTCCTCAATTCAGAACAAATCTTAGGTTCAAACTCTTTCTCGCAAAGTAAAATTGAAGTCGAGTCTGGCGGTTCAACCTTTGAAACTCCCAATTTATCTATGTCGCATGATATCCTGACCCCGAGTGAAAATTTATCTCTCAAGATAGCGACGGAAAGGTTAGAGTCGGTATGGATCAAAGAAGCTTTCCAAAGGGTGTCAACGCAAGAAGAGGCGGCTAGACTTTTGGGTATAAGTAGGGGCGCATTGCAATATAAGATCAAAAATAACCAATTTCTAGCTGGTTATAACACTTAGAGCGAACTTGAAACGGAAAAAGATTGGATTGCAGACTACCATTGGTCGATATTGAATCCTAGGGGTAGCATTGTGGCAGATAGTTATTATCGAACCATCAAAGGAAAACAATACGATCGAGAAATTTTAGAAATTGTCGAGAAGGCTTCCAAACGCTCTAAGGCACCCCTAAATAAAAACATTGCAAAGTCTATCTTTGAAGCGATCAAAGACGGCGGTGATTATACTGATATTGAAAAACGGACTCTCAAATACATACGCGATAATTTTAAATTTGCACCTGATGCTGATGAGTATTTAAGAACTGAGATTAGAAAATGGGCGGCAAAGATATCTGTACCTGCCGCTAAAAAATCAAACAAAAGTTCGTCGAAGGGTGAGACAAAACCTGCCAAAAAAACCCGAGTCACCTCTACCTCTACTATCTCTCGAATGCATGAAAAAAAGGAATCTAATGATACCTTCTATCATGTTTATGATTCTGAAACGGAAGATGAAATCGAACCCACTCCAGAATATAATGAGCTAGTTGAGTTGAATAGGTATGGGAAAAAGCCTGCCGGATCTTCTTATATTCGTTATGTGTTTATCGGCATTCTAATCGTGGCTATAGTATGTCTCTTTTTTATAGTTCGATCTTGCAGAAGCGGGAATCAAACTGAAATGAGTGACTTAAGTTCTGTCAAATCTGAACGAGCAAATTCAATAAAGAGTGATCGAGTTGATAGCGTATCTTCGCCCATTGTTTCGAAAGAAAAGAAAAATGAAAGAGTTCAGCTTTTACCTCACACAGAGGTAGAAAACGTACAGTCTTCTATGACTTTCAAAAGTAGGTCTATTGCGATTCGTTTTATAAATGAATTACAAATTCGATTTATTAAACAAACACTCAATTTTCACACAGATGCAGCAATGCAGTTGGCAAATTTATCTGAGGCATTGAAGGCCTATCCTGAAATCAAAGTAAGAATTAAAGGGCATACTTGTTTCATAGGCGAACTGGACGAAAATAAAATTCTTTCCGAAGAACGAGCAAAACTAATTTTTGAAGAGCTTGTAAAACGTGGTGTTAATTCAAGTCAAATGGAAACACGTGGATTCGGTGAAACTACCAGTGTCGATACAAATTATTCTGAAGAAGGGCGAATCAAAAACCGTCGAGTGGATTTTACGGTATTGTCTATCAATTAGATAGACGATACATACTTCTTTTTAGATTTCGTTTTGTAGCCTGAATTGATTCGAATAAACCCTCATACAACAATACCGATTTTTTAGCAATACCAAGTCTCGGATTTTCTTTTTCTTCTAAAGTTAGGTGTTCATCATATCCTTCCGTGATTGATAGAATTGTTCTCTGGATTCCAAGACTTAAAATTTCATTTAAACCTTTTTTTGAAGATACCAATTCGTCTATTTTGTCCATTTGATTTAGGTCAGATTGAAATCGATTTGGTTCAATTTGATTTTGTTTGATCTGCGTATAAAGCTGTTTTGAAAGTCGAAGGCCACTCTTTACCAAGATCAAAAAATCTGATAAATCACCAATCGTCGCCGTAAGCTTTTGTGTAAGAATCGAGGGATCCAAAAAATCTTTTTTGACTTCTATAAAAGATCGAATCGCAGTTCTAATTTTATCTGCTTTTACAATATCATCCTTATGGAAAGAACTCGCAAAATCCGAATGTGGTATATTTTCTAATTTTGCTCCAAATTTTGTTAGGTTAATCCAGCGGTGATCGTTCGCATTGGCTTCGAACCATTTTTTAAAGATCAACATTTTTTCGTTTGTTATATAGACTTCTTCGTCTATTCCATTTACAGACTTTTGATCTAAGGCAAATAATTGACGAAAATTGTGAAGTTCCCTTCTGAATTTTCTCGATTCTTTAAAATTGAGCCGTTCTTCCATGATCGCGCCTTTAGAGTGAGCCCAACCTTTAGTGAATGAAAGATCTTGCCCCACCAAATATGTATTATCTGCTTCCATAAGTGTACCTAGGCTAGCCGCGTTAGTCGAAACAGAACCACCAAAAGGAACATCTCCTATGGATTGACCTGCGGTCTGTTCAATCAATTTGATAAGTGGGAAGGGGGACGACGTGAAAAAACCTTTTTTAGGTCCGGATTTGAGGCGAAGACTAACATAAGTTGACGTCGGGTCAAAAACCAAGATACCTTCTCCATTATAACTTTCTAGGTATTGGCTGTTCAATAATTGAGGATCAACAGAATAAATCAGATCTGGTTCTACATGGAAATGTTGTAAAATTGGTAACGCAGTATCTACAGCGATAAGTACAAAGTGTTCTCTATATTTTTGAATATCAGGAAGGGATTCATACAAACTAGGACCTGCACATGCAATAACGATTTTCCCACCTTTCGCAATACCGAATAAATTTTGAATCGGACTCATAGAGATTAATTCGGGCAGATTAAAACATAAATTTTTTGCCCAAATTTTTTCAAATCGGGTAAGAGTTGCCATATTCACATTCTTTTTATGAAAATGTTGTTCCGCAATGAACCTTAATCTTGAATAAACATCTTCTTTCCAGTGAAATGAACTGCGGTGTGGTACGAAAGTAATTGGATACGTAGATTTGCCTTTGAAGGCCTCCAGAATTGGTTCTTCGTTTTCGATATCTAAGATGATAATTAATTTTTCCGATTCTAGATATTGTGAAAAATCGAAAAGAGCAAGTGATTCTTTTACCAAAAATGGATGTGGTTCAAGCCAGATAACAAAAGCATTTTCTTTTTCCAATATTTGGGGAATCACATATCCCAAACCAGCTCCAAAAAGTAAAAAAACACGATTTGTCCCGTCGTACGGAAGTTCGTTGATGAAGCGATTTGCTTCTTTGATCGGATCATGTTTACTATGTAGATAGACCCCGTCTACGATGATAGTCTGCTCACCCGACTTTGTCGGTTCAAGCTGCCCTACCGTTTCTGCGGACATAATTTTACTGGCTATATTATCAGGAAGCTTTGATAGGTTTTTTTGAAAGATATCTTTTTTCACACAAGGCCGTTAATCTTCCAAGATAACCTTGATTGTAGATTGATTCGGTATTGGGGTGCCTGCTAAAGGCTCCTGCTGTTTCACAAAACCAGAGCCAATGATTTGGTAAGGTCTTTTCAATTGGTTTAAGGCAGAGATGGATTCAGAAGCAGTAAGCCCTTCTAAATTGGGCATTACGTTTGCATTGACTTTAAAGCTTTTTTCTTTGCTAATTTTGAGGGAGTAGCTCTGTGGTTTTTCACTTTTTTCAACTATAGGAATGATACTCTCTACCACATCACGAAACACCGGTGCTGCGATACCTCCACCAGTGTGCGCAGAACCACCGGGTTCATCAAATAATATCAATCCAACATATTTAGGACGTTCGGCGGGAAAAAAACCCAAAAATGAAGCTGTAAATAGCCCTTCTGAGTAACCTTTTCCATTTTTAGATTTTTGTGCCGTTCCGGTTTTTCCCGCGATAAAATAGTTTTCTAAATAAGCTTTTTTCCCCGTACCCGATGTTACCGCCTTACTCATCGCTGTTAAAATTTTTGACGCCGCACCTCGTTTGATTCCAAGTGCTTCACCCTTAGGCGAGAATTCATGAACAAGTTCACCATACGAATTTGTGATATGGGAGACAACGGATGGCTCGAATAAAATGCCACCGTTTACAACGGCCGCCGCGGCAGTAATCAATTGAATGGGTGTAACTGAGATTCCTTGACCTATTGATAAAAAATATGGAGTACTTTTATTCCATTTGGAAAGTGGGGTGAGATAACCCTTTGCCTCGTGCATAGAAAAATTGGTTCGTTTGCCAAAATGGAATTTGTCCAAATAATTATGAAATTTTGTTTCCGAGATTTTTTGAGACGCTTTGATGATACCAACATTGCAAGACACTTGCAATATTTCCTCTAAGTCAACTGGTCCGTGAGTATCAGTGCATCGTATAACAGTCTTTCCTACTTCGATAAATCCAGGACAATAAAATTTTTCGTGAGGTAAAATTGCACCCTCGTTTAAAAGCATGAGTGCAATAAAAATTTTCATGGTTGATCCAGGTTCATATACATGTCGGATTCCCCAGTTTGTGTGGCTATCAATTGAAAAATCTTGAAAATGATTGGGGTCAAAGGTAGGAAATGAGGACATTGCTAAAATTTTTCCACTATCAACGTCCATAATAATACCAATTCCATGTTTCGATTGAGTTTCTAAGAATGCTTTTCCAAGCGATTTTTCTAGACGGTATTGGATGATGCTATCAATTGCTAGGTGAAGATTGTTTCCTTTTTGTGATTCCGCATCGGCAGAGGACAGTAACTCTAGATTATACAATGTTTCAATGCCTGAGATCGCTTTATCATCATCATAGCCTGTAAAACCTAGTAGACTCGCCGCAAGCGATCCTTGTGGATAAATTCGTTTAAACTCCTTTTCAACTCGAACCCCTGGCAGTGCTAAGGCTTTAATTTGATTTGATTTTTTTATATCGATTTCTCTCTTAAGAAGAAAGTAGTTTTGTTTTTCACGAATAATGTTATAAAGTTTGTCACTATTCATTCCCAAGATTGGAGCGAGTTCCTGAGCAGTTAGCTCCATGTCATATATATTTTGCGGTTCGATGCCTATGGTGCCAGATTCTTGTGAAAGTGCGAGTTCGATACCTCGACGATCATAGATGGTTCCTCTTTGTACTTGTTTGGTGGCTTTGAAGTTTACGATACTGTCATTAAAATATGTTAAGTAGACTACTCGGATGAGCAGAACGAAAAAAAGCCCACATAAAAATGTGAAAATGTATTTTAATCTGATTTTACTTTCGTTCATTTATTAAAAATAAAATATAACTCTGCCTTTGATTTTTTCAACGGGAACCAATCCAAAAGATCTCGAATCCGTAGAATACTCCCGATTATCACCTAGCAGTAAGTAGTATCCTGGAGGAATTCTTCCTTGTTGGCTCATCGCAAGGAATGGTGAGTTTTTGAGATTCAAAAAAATTGAATTGATGGGTTCTAAAGTTACACTTCCTAATGGTGTATAATTTTCAATGAGCATTTGAGAATCAATTAAAACCCTACCCGCTTCGATGGAGTAGAATTCGTTGGGGAGTCCGATGACTCTTTTTACGATTAGGTTTCCGGCCTGGTCGTGAAATAAAACCAGATCTAATTTTTTGATCTCAGGTTCAGTGTACAACCATTCTGTACCGAACAGTTTTGCAGAAAGTGCAAATCCACCCTTCCAAACAAATACGATCGAGCCATTGGCCAAGGTAGGATACATTGAGTTGCCTTGGATAGAATAGATCTGGAACAAAAAAATACGTACAAAAAGAAGAAATGCGAGGAAAATGGAAATAAACACAGTCCTACGTAGGTAGCGTTGAAGGCGTGTTTTCCATGTTTTTTGCTTTATTTCTTCAGTCATAAACCAGCCGCATTTTAAAAATCATTCGAGATTTTTCCTTCCATCCTCAGTATGGAAAACGAAGTTAACCTAAATCAGATCTGAAGAGATTTTCAATGTCACTTACAAAAAATGAATTCGATGCATACTTTCGTTGCACACTTGACTCCTGTGGAAAGACATACCCGCTCAGCGATGTCGTATATACTTGTGAAAATGATGGGGAGTTGCTCACTGTCGAACACGATTTAGAAAAATTGCGAAAATTATCGGCGAAAGAATGGAAAGATCGATTTGATTCTCGCTTTCGGTCGCAAAAGTTTCCCTTCCAGTCGGGAGTGTGGGGCAAAAAGGAATGGGTTTTGCCTAATGTAGCAGACGAAAATATTGTTACTTCGGGGGAAGGTGGCACTCACCTTTTTGACGCATCGAGATGGGCAAAGGATCTTTCCATCGGCGGCTTATATATCAAACAATGCGGTATCTCTCATACAGGATCTTTCAAAGATTTAGGTATGACTGTTTTGGTTAGTCAAGTTAAACAAATGATAGCCGATGGTGTGCCTATCAAAGCGGTTGCATGTGCTTCTACAGGAGATACTTCGGCGGCATTAGCTTCTTATGCAGCCAAAGCAGGAATTCCTGCTTTGATTTTTTTACCAGCAAACAAAGTTTCTACGGCACAGCTCATTCAGCCTGTCTCAAATGGAGCCAAAGTTCTTGCTCTTGAGACGGACTTTGATGGCTGTATGTCGATCGTTAAAGAAGTAACAAAAGAAAAATCCATATATCTTGCAAATTCGATGAACTCACTTCGAATCGAAGGACAAAAAACCATCTCGATCGAGATCACTCAGCAACTCGGTTGGGAAGTTCCGGATTGGATTGTGATTCCTGGTGGGAATTTGGGAAATGTTTCCGCATTGGGAATGGGATTTGAGATGATGAAAGAATTAGGACTAATCACAAGACTTCCTCGAATCATACTTGCTCAAGCTAAAAACGCTTCTCCGTTATACGATTCGTTTCAATCTGGTTTTGCGAATTTTCAATCAGTCACCGCTCAAAAAACTTTAGCATCGGCAATCCAAATTGGCGATCCAGTTTCAGTTAAAAAAGCGATTCGTATTTTGAAAAAATTTGATGGCATTGTAGAAATTGCTACCGAAGAAGAGTTGGCTGATGCGGCGGCTAGAGGTGACAAATACGGCCTTTACAACGACCCACATACAGGTGTTGCACTTGCGGCGATGCTTAAATGTATATCTCGAGGTGACATACAAAAAAATGACAAAGTTGTGGTCATTTCAACAGCCAATGGTCTGAAGTTCACCGAATTCAAGGTAAATTATCACGAAGGCAAAATTATTGGGACAAACGCGCAATTGCAAAATGCAATCATACCTTGTAAGGCTAGCATCGAGGCCGTATTAAATGTACTGGGAAGCGAACGCACATTTCATAAATAAGTAGACAAAAGTTCTAACTGTGCCATTTTTCTCAAGTTGAAATATATTTCGTAAAATGGAACCTGAACTAGATACTAGTTTTACTACAGCTGTTGATCAAGCGATCCGCGAGGGCAAGAAAGTCTCTATGATTACCTATGTTTTAGGTGACATAGGAGAGGCTAAGCTTAAATATATTCTCTCATCAATTCTGACTAAGGTCAATCGACTCGATTTAATGGAGCTTCTCTATACCTCCGCAAAAGAACTCATTGTTAATTCAACAAAAGCTGCCATCAAACGTATCATTTTCAAAGAGATGAATATCGATATTCATAAATTGGAAGATTACGAAAAGGGAATGCAATTATTCAAAAATAGCCTCAACGAAAAAAAATTCCCAGCTTATAAAGTGAAAATGAAAGAGATCGGATATGTGGTAAAGATTACCTGTGCATACAAAGACGATACGATTCGGTTAGAAATTCGAAACAATTTTCCATTACTCACAGTTGAGGCAGAACGAATCAAAGAAAAGTTTCTACACGCGAAAAAGTATGATAACTTATTTGAGTTCTTTATGGAGCACGGCGATAATACAGAAGGAGCAGGTATGGGAATTACGATGGTCGAAATATTGCTCTCTCAATCCGGTTTTGATCGCCGTTTGTTTTCGATTTATTCTTCTGAAAGGATCCAGGAGACTGTTGCACGAGTTGACGTGCCGCTAGGCCAAGTTAATCTTCCAAAAGAAAGCCAAGAGCAATTAAATTTAGAATAATGTCAGAAATCGTATCAAAATCAGATCTACTCAAACGTCAGGCAGAATTGCTTGGGCTTACCATGGATGCTGTGTTCACAGATGAACAAGCAAAGGAAGTGCTTCAAGGGAAGATCACTGATGCCTATCTTGTTAAGATGAAGTTTGAAATAGACAACAAGACCGGAATTATCTTGATCCTTACCTCATCGATCAGAAAGCACATTATGGAGATCTACTGCGTTATCGGCAGTTCACCAATCTTTAGGCGCATTCGCACTTTTGCAGACTATGTTCAAATCTCGACAGATTTAGCAGATATCGGAAAATCAGAAGGTATGGACACAGCGCTTTCCGAAATGGTTGGAAGGATCGTTCATCGTGTATTCACCAAAGAGAAGTTAGATGAATTCTTACCTGTGTGGGAAAAAAAAGATCCCTCTCGTCTTTCCGATTTATTAGAACCTGCGATTGTTGCTGGTGCCAAAGCAGGCCGAGTTAAACTACAAGCAGAAGTTGATAAGATATCCAGTGCAAAATTTCGTTACGAAAATCCGATGAAGGGAATTGTTCTCCCGATTCCCAAACCAGTGGATGAAATGCCCGCTCCGGATTTAGGATCCGTACCCAAAACTCCAGTTGGCGAACTATCAGCAATCGATAGACAGATCCAACAACTACGTCAGGGATACTCAAAAGAAGTGACTATGAAAACAGTGATTTCTCCTATCAGTGGTGTCGAATTTGATAACTTGGTAGTTGGACAAGAGATCCTCTTTCGAGTACCCACTGAAACACAAGAAGGCATGGCAAATGCGAGTTTGCTCGGGATTATTGATGAGGCTGGAAACATTTCAAAGGAGCCCCTTGTCGGTAAATTTCGTGGGATTGCATCTACTAAAAATGAGTATCATATTTTTGCGGAAGGACCGAACCAATATCTCTTTCATTCAATTGAAGAACATCCGGTGAAAATTGCTGTGCCCAAACCGGTAATCGCACAAGGTGCAAATGAGAAAATATCACAAGCCAACAAGAAAAAACCACCTGAGCCAGTAAAGAGCGGAAACCTCTATTCTCTCATTGGAGTTTTTGTGGCTTTGTTATTGATTGCTTTTTTGATTTTTGTTTTAACAGCTTTCTGAAACAGTTCAAATGTCCAAATGGCAGTTAACCTGCCACAACGATATTTACTAATTTGCCAGGTACGTAAATTTCCTTTTTGATTTCTTTGCCAGCAATGAATGGAATTACCTTTTCCAATAGTTTCGCATTTTTGATCGCTTCGGTCTGATCCACATCACGAGGTGCTTGGAATTCTCCTCTCATTTTTCCATTTACTTGAACAACGATAGTGATGGTTGAATCGATAAGATAATTTGGATCCCAACTTGGATACGGTTCAAATGACAAAGATTGCTTATGACCCAATTTGTCCCATAGTTCTTCTGCTAGGTGCGGTGCAAACGGCGATAAAGCCAAAACAAATGGTTCAAGGATGGATCTGGGTTTGTTTGTAGATCCAGTCATCTCATTTACAAAGATCATCATCTGAGACACAGCAGTGTTGAAGGAAAAGCTTTCGATATCTTCCTTCACTTTCTTTAAGGTTCTATGTAGTATTTTTAATTCGTTTTCGGTTGGTGTAACGTCATCTACCTGAAATGTCTCCTCAGGACCAGTATGGAACAATCTCCATACACGGTTTAAAAAACGAAACACCCCTTCGACGCCATTTTTACTCCAAGGTTTTGTCATCTCAAAAGGTCCCATAAACATCTCAAACAGACGAAGGGTATCAGCTCCATATTCGAGAACGACATCGTCTGGATTGACGACATTGCCCCTGGACTTAGACATTTTACTTTTGTCTTCACCCAAAATGAGACCTTGGTGGACCAGTTTTTGAAATGGTTCCGGTGTGGAAACGTGTCCCAAATCAAATAAGATTTTGTGCCAAAATCTTGAATAGAGGAGGTGTAAAACCGCATGTTCGGCGCCACCCACATAAATCTCTACAGGCATCCAAAGTTTTTCTAATTCGGGATCAATCAAACGTTCGTTATTTGTGGGATCAATGTATCTTAAGTAGTACCAACATGATCCCGCCCATTGCGGCATAGTGTTAGTTTCACGCTTTGCAAGTTCGCCTGAAATCGGATCCTTGTACGTAAGCCATTCTTGTGCATTGGCAAGTGGTGATTCACCAGTACCGGATGGTTTGAATTCTGTCAGGTCAGGAAGGATCAAAGGTAATTCAGATTCTGAGAGTGCCATCGGAGTGCCATCTTCAAAATGAACGAGAGGGATGGGTTCACCCCAATATCGTTGTCTTGCAAACAGCCAATCGCGGAGTTTGAACTGAATTTTCTTTTTTCCCAAATGATTAACTTCTGCCCAGGCAGACATCGCATCAAAAGCTTGCTTGTATGTCATACCATCTAAAGATAATGAACTTGAAGCTGAATTGATGCAAATGGATTCTTTAGAGTCGAATGCTTTGCCTTCTTCTAATGGCCCTTGGATCACCGGTATGATCGGTAATTCAAATTTTATAGCAAATTCATAATCTCTCTGGTCATGCGCGGGTACTGCCATGATGGCCCCCGTTCCATATCCATACAGAACATAATCGGAAATAAAAATTGGAATTTGTTTTGATGGGATGGTGGGATGGATTGCATAGGCACCTGTAAAAACGCCTGATTTATCTTTATTGAGTTCTGTCCGTTCTAAATCACTTTTAAGTGCACATTCCTTTTGATAGGATGAAACTAACGATTTTTGAGAATCGGTTGTGACCATAGGAACAAAAGGATGCTCCGGCGCTAAAACCAAATATGTAGCTCCGAAGATTGTATCGGGACGAGTCGTGTAGACTGTAATCTTTTGTTCGTGGTTTGCAATCGGGAATTCAAGCTCCAGCCCTTCCGACCGACCGATCCAATTTCTCTGCATTTCAAGCGTCGATATAGGCCATTCACATAAAGAAAGATCGTCTAGCAAACGTTCAGCGTATGCCGTGATTCGCATCATATATTGACGCATGGGTCTTCTTTCTACAGAATAACCCTTAGATACCCATTCTTCCACTTCTTCATTTGCAAGAACGGTGCCTAATGCCTCACACCAGTTTACGGGAATATTCGCTTCAAAGACCAAACGAAAGTGAGAAAGTATGTTTTCTTTGTCCTTGCGATTCTTCAGTTTCCATTCAGAAGGAGAGAAGCTTATCCCCTTTGGTAACTCATGTCCTTCGAACTCTGCGGAGCCGTTTGCCTCAAATCGTTTGATTAGATTGTCGATTGAATCTGCTTTTTTAGTTTTCCGGTTAAAATAGGAATTATAGATCTGCAAAAATATCCATTGGGTCCACTTATAATACTCAGGATCCGTAGTCGAGATCTCCCTCGACCAATCATAGGAAAGTCCAAGCATCTTGATCTGTTTGCGAAAGTTGTCTATGTTGTTTTTGGTAGTGACTTTGGGATGGATGCCCGTCGTCATCGCATATCTCTCAGCTGGCAATCCGAAGGCATCCCATCCCATCGGATGCAGAACTTCAAAGCCGTCCATACGTTTGAGCCTGGAGATGATATCTGTGGCGGTATAACCTTCTGGGTGCCCTACATGTAATCCTGCACCACTAGGGTATGGAAACATGTCTAAACAATAGTATTTAGGCTTTGTTGATCGTGGGTTGGTTTGGAAGGTTTTGTTTTTTTCCCAGAATGATTGCCATTTTGGTTCAATGTCTTGGAATGGATACGTCATCGTCTAACACGTTGGAAATGCATTAGAATCACTTTCTCACAGAATCAATGATTTTTACAAGCCTTTTGAAACTTTGAGAAAGACAAACTTTGCAAATATCATTCTGGTATAAGATCGTAACCTTGCCACACTCTACGCATGGCCTTAATTCTGTAATTTTCGCATTTGGCTCGGCTGCCATATCTGTCTCTGTCTCGCATTCAAGCATTCTATTCTTACCCAATAATTGCAGCTTATCTACAGTGCTGTTCATAACCTCAAAAAAGGTAGATCCTCTGGATCGTAAAAACACGGTAGTGAAGTTACTGTATATTAAAGCCTACCTTACGGGTCAAAAAAAATTAGGTATCGAGCAGGAAAAGTGTAGGATTTTTTTTACGCATTTTTTTTTGAAAGGATGCAATAGAGTTGGAATGAAAACACAAAAAGAAAAAAATTTAATTGATTTATGTTTTTGCATATATCAAGCGATAGGCGAAAAATTTTCGAGTAAATGCCCAAAGATTGTCACTAAATTAATGTTAAATGGCTATATGCCTAAGGGAATATCCTAATGATTGAGTTTATAAATGTGTCCAAAAAGTTTTCATCTGAGCCAGAACCTATTGATGTTCTTAAAAATGTTTCATTTAGCGTAAAAAGTGGAGAATTTGTTGCGATCATGGGCCCTAGTGGTTCAGGAAAATCAACTCTTCTTGGTATCGCCGCAGGATTAGATAAACCTGATGTTGGTGTTGTGTCATTTGATGGAATAGATTTGGTAAAAGAAAATGAATCAAGTCTTGCGAATATACGTGCAAAGTCGATAGGATTTATTTTTCAGAACTTTCAATTGCTTCCAGGTATGAATGCATTAGAAAATGTTGGTATTCCTTTATACTTAACATCTAACATGAGTGAGAAGCAGATCTTGGAAAAATCTTTGGACTTGTTGTCTTCGGTGTCGATGCAACACCGTGCCGGCCATTTCCCAAAACAATTGTCGGGTGGTGAAGAGCAACGTATCGCCATTGCACGTGCCTTTATCAATGAGCCAAAGGTGATTTTTGCGGATGAACCAACAGCAAATTTAGATTCAAAGAATAGTAAGGTGGTGTTAGATTTACTTTTGGAACGAAATAAAAAACTGAACACAACACTGATTATTGTAACCCATGATCCAGCGGTTGCAAAACTTGCAGATCGCATCTTAGAAATGCGCGACGGAGAAATTTTGAATTCTAAAAACTCGGAAACAAAATTCAAAAGTGTATCTCGAGCAAAACAACCTAAGAAAAAGTCAAACAAATCGAGAAAAGTATGAACATCGGCCTCCTTAAATTCTATTTAAAACGAGAATTATTTTCCAGATTACAATATTCACTTTTGCTTCTGATATCCATCTCTTTGGGTGTTGGAGCCGTAATTGGCATACATTCTTACAAAGACAATATCAAAAATGCCATTCAAAAAGAAGCAAAGAATTTGATGGGAGCAGACATCGCTTTTCAATCTCCACAAGAACCAACGGAGACAGCGGTGAATTTGATTCGCGAAAGCTTGCCAAAAGGATCAGAATCTTCCTCTTCGATCCAATTTTTATCCATGGTCATTTCAAAAAAAAATGATGAGAATTCACTTACCTATGTAAAAGCGATCGAGCCCAATTACCCATTTTATGGAGAGTTCATCACTGAACCGGTAGATGCCTATATTAGCTTAAAGCCTGAACAAATTCTTTTAGACAGGTCTCTCGGAGAAAATTTGAAACTGAAAATTGGTGATCAAATCAAATTGGGAGATAGTACACTTATCGTTCATGGCTGGATTATCAAAGAACCAGGTGCTGTTGGCTCTTTTGTTGGAGCCGCACCGACGACGGTAATTCGACTCACAACCGCTTACAAAACTGGTCTCATTCAAAGAGGTAGTCGCATTCGATATACAACTTATGCAAAAATACCAGCAAACATTGATACGATGGTGTGGAAGGAAAAATATTTTGAAGAATTTATCAAAAATGATCTAACAATCTACCACAATAACGAAGTGAATTCGGGATCGCAACAGTTTTTAAAAAACACCTTTGACTATATGTCTTTACTTGCATTATCTGGATTCTTTTTAGGTGCGATATCAATATATACTTCTATCCGGACTCGATTAAAAGAAAAGAAAAATGAAATTTCAGTTTTGATGTGTTTGGGTGCAAAACCAAGAGTTATACTTATTCTGATTGTCTCAGAAATTTTATTGGTTTCGATCGTAGCGACTCTGATTGGAATTCTAATCGGTTATGAGATTCAAGTTTGGTTGCCAACCTTTACTGGTTCTGAATTTTTAGGAAGTATAATTCCAGGTATCAGCTTATCATCTTTTTTTTGGAGTTTGTTATTGGGAATCATAGTTCCCTTACTCGTCGCACTTCCACTAGTTATAGAAGCTGGTCAAACGAAACCCTTGCTTGCTTTAAAGGAAATTGAATCTCGTGAACAAACAAGTAGCGATCGTTTCTTATTAATACTTTCTTCAATGGTTATCTATCTTTTATTTGTTGCACTTGCATCTTACGAAACGGAATCCATACTAAAAGGTTTTGTATTTGCGGTTGTGCTGGTTAGTTTACCATTACTTGTTTTTGCGCTATTTAAAGCATTTGGTTTTATCCTTCTTTATTTAAGTCAAAGATCCCTTCTATCTAAGGAGTGGAGTTTGGTCACAAAGAAGATAATACGAAAATCCGCTTCTATTCGATTGTCCGTCATGGGACTTGGTTCTGCACTTTTTATTCTCTGTTTATCCCTAGTACTTCAAGAAAGTCTCATGGAATTAAGTGGAGCAAGAGAGATAGAACGAAGACCAAATATGTTTCTACTTGATATCAAAGTTGATCAAAGAAGTGAACTTGATCAAATCTTTAGTAAGTTTCCGATTAAAAGGGAAATTACTGCTCCCATCATTGGGGCTCGCCTATCGAAGATAAACGGGGTTCCAGTGAAAAAGGAGCAGACTGAAAAGAGCGCTATGGATAGGAATTGGCGTACGACAGCCAAAACTAGAGAATACTTTCTATCATATAGAGATTCCCTTTTTGAAACAGAAAAGGTAACAAACGGTAGCTGGTGGTCTGAGACTTCGCGAAATGAAATTTCTCTCGAACGTGAGTTTTCTGGATATCTGGGCGCAAGCGTTGGTCAAACTCTTACCTTCAATGTACAAGGTGTGGAAGTGACTGGGAAAATCAGTAATCTACGAAAAGTGAATTGGTCAGATATGAAACCAAACTTTGTTGTTATTTTTTCAAGAGGTATCTTGGAGAATGCGCCTAAATTTTTGATATCGTCTTTGTTATTAGAGGAAGCCGAAGATAGATATAAATTTCAAAAAGCTGTCGTGTCTTCTTTTCCCAATATCACCGTCATCGACACTGAAAAAACGATACAGGCTTTTTTGGGGATACTTGAAAAAGTAACGCAGATGATTCAACTTATGACGGGGCTTATTCTTGCATCCGCATTGATACTGGTTTTGACTGCCCTTTACTCTAGCCAATTTGAGCGAAAAAAGGAATTTGCTTTGTTGAGAGTGATTGGCGGTAGCAATCGGTTTTTGAACGTTCATTTTATACGTGAGGCATTGCTTGTTTCCGTGATTTCTTTTTTGATCGGATTTGTTTATTCTCTTGTTTCGAATGAAATCTTAAATCGATTTGTTTTAGAGCTGACGTCCGTTATCCCATGGATGAATCTATTTTTTGTGTTCATTGCAGTGATATTGATAACAATCGGATTGTATGTAATAGGATTGATTCACCTATCACGTCTTCCATCAAAGGAATTGTTAAAGGAAATTAAGTAGTTAGTAAGATTTGAGTGATGCTTGGAAACAAAAAAACCCGGTGGTTAGCCGGGTTCTTTCATTGAAAGAGATGTTTCGGGATTATTGAGCTACCGAAATAACCTCATCCTTGTTGATTACGTTTACTATATGTTTGTATTCAGGTGAATCTTTTCCATATTTCAACTCAGTCGCACGGAGGAGGTGAACATTCTTCTTATATCTGTATTTGAAAAGCATGTCTTCAGGACCTTTTGTCTTTTTGATCATGTTTTCTTCGAAAGAATAAGCACTAGCTAGGTATTTGTGAGCAGGGTATTCTTTTTCATTATCATCGATCTCGATGTATAGCTCAAGAATTGGGATACACTGAGGGAGATTTTGAAGGTCATACTCTGCCATGATCCAAGAACGATATACGTCAGAAAGTAATCTCTTAAATTCTGGTCTTTCTCTTAGGTCAGGGTTTTTAATTTCATCTAAATGATTGATCGCTTTTGAGAAGTAGTTCAAAGAGTCTTGTTTTGCTTTCATTTTTTCACGATAAACAACTCTTTCTTCTTTGGAACGACGATCTACTTTTTGCCAGTACCACTTTTCATCAAGGCGCTTTTTCTCTGCCTCTTCCTTGCGGTATTGCTCAGTCCATTCTCTGTTTTTGAGAACTGTGTTTACACCTGATTGGTAGTTTGAAAGTGCCAATCTGAACTGGTTGTTTGCAAAAGTTTTGGATAGTTGGTGTAACTCTTGGAAAGTTTTGTTGTAACCCTTATAGTCAGGGTTTTTCCAAAGAGACTCGTCTTCCATAGTCTTTTTTTTGAGTTCCTTCTGTGGAGCAGTCAATTCTGCGTCATCATTTTCAGGAACGAGCTCACCTTTCAGTAGTTCGTCGACCTGATCTTTAGCCGCTTGGCTGTCTGCCGCTGCGTTAGCATCTTGTGCAAAAATCGCACTCCCGCTAACTACCAGATGGAGAATGAGGAGATATTTAAAAATCTTCATAGTCGTGTGACCCTTTTCTCTTTCAATATTTTGAAGGTAAGATAGAAATCTTTCTCTTCAAAGAAAGTATCGGAAACCTCTAGGTCAATAATAACGAATTAACGCCGAAAAAAACCTTTTTATTTGCTAAAAAAATGGATTTGAACCGATGAAAAGAGACATAATAACCGAATTGCAAACGAATTCTCATTCCTTGACGTACGCGAATCATAATGGAATTTGTTTTTAGTTCATGAATTTATCTGAAAATATTACAATTAGAGATGGCAATCCACAATGTAAAAATTGCGGAGGAGTGGGCTTTACTCTCGCAGAATTTGTGAGAGGGTCTAGATCCGGTATACTTACTTTATGCCATTGTGTAGGATCGGGGTGTAATACATGTGAGGCGAAAGGAGAGGCTCCGTATCTAGTATTTGATAAATCTCAAGACAAAATGCTTCCTTGTGTTTGCCACAACGCCCGCGTACACATGAAAAATTTTGAGTTTCTAGTAGAGAATGCGAATATTCCACCACGCTATCGCTTCCAATTTTTAACAACGATCGATATTGGAGACACGAAAAATGACCCGGACTTATCTTTTATCGTAGCACATGACTGGGCGAATGAGCTCGTTCACAATTTTATTAATCCGGCATTTTCTCCGCAGGGCTTTTACCTTTGGGGAGGTACTGGTTCTGGTAAAACACTTCTCGCATGCGTCATATTAAATGAACTTATTTTTCGCTATGGTATCAAATGTAAATACGCGAAGGTAAATAAGGACTTCCTCTCTGCCATTCGTGATACATACTCAAAAGATAGTGAAACACATGGACAGGAGCGTTTCATTGAACGTGAGCTTGCCAACGTAGATGTGTTAGTTATTGATGATTTTGGAGTTCAAAAGGACTCCGAATTCAGCAATCAAAAGTTATATGATCTTATTGACGGTCGCTATGAACAGGACAAATTGACCCTTCTTACGTCCAACCATCCATTGATAGACTGGAAAGACAGGGGGCAAGGTCGGGTTTATTCTCGCCTTATGGAGATGACGAAAGAGATCCAACTCAAATGCCCTGATTACCGAATCAAATATGCAAATGAGAGATCTACCTCGTGAAATACGTTGATACTGCCTTTCTCTCCCTTGGCTCAAATATTGGAGACCGAGTTCATTATATGGAACAAGCAGTATTAGAGATTTCGCGATTACCGGAAGTTCGGATCATGTCACAATCTTCGATTTTGGAAACAGCTCCCTTAGATAATGTCAACCAGCCTGCATTTCTAAATCAGATATTAAAGATTCATGTTTCATCCTCATTTACCTTACCATGTTTGTTGGATTCTCTTCTAGCTATTGAAGATAAGCTCGGACGAAAACGTAGATCGTGGAAAGGTCCAAGAGAAATTGACATCGATATTTTGAGTTACGAGGCAGTAGTAATGGAAACAGATTTTCTTGTTTTACCGCATCATTCCTTATTTACGAGACCCTTCATAAAGCAGTTATTATCCGAAATGGCTGAGCTAGACGTCTATTCACTTTTTGAGGAATCCTTACATGAAAAATATCATTCTTCAGTTTAAAAAAAAACAGGAATCGAAGACGCCGATATCAGTAATCACCTGTTATGATTATACATTTGCTAGATTATTTTCGCAAACCGAAGTAGATGCGATTCTTGTTGGTGATTCCTTGGGGAACGTGATCCAAGGTCATAACTCTACCATACCTGTCACCGTTGATGATATCATTTATCATACAAAGGCTGTCTGCAAGGGCGCACCCGAAAAATATGTGATTGCTGATATGCCTTTCCTTTCCTACCAAGTCTCGGTTGAAGAAGGAATCCGATCTGCGGGTAAAATCATGAAAGAAACGACGGCTGATTGTGTTAAATTAGAAGGCGATTCAGATTTGGTGATCGAATTGACCAGACGGTTGACTGAAATGGGTATACCTGTTTTTGCACATTTGGGTTTAACACCGCAATCGGTACACACATTAGGTGGTCATCGTGTCCAAGGAAAAACGGAAGCAGATAGATCGCGGATGATTCAAAAATCAAAGGAAATATCTGATGCGGGAGCTTTTGCAGTGGTTTTAGAGATGATACCTGAGGCTTTGGGAAGAGAGATTACAGAGTCCATTTCAATCTCCACGATCGGAATTGGTGCCGGAAGATTTACAACAGGGCAAGTTTTGGTGATGCAAGATTTACTCGGCTTAAACGAAAGTTTCAATCCCAAGTTTTTGAAGAAATATGTCGATCTTTCCTCTGTTGTTCGAAATGCAGTAGATTCCTATCACAAAGAAGTGATAGGTTTAAAATTTCCAGGCGAGGGAAATGTTTTCTGAAGAGAGGTGTTAGCCTCTCTTTTTGACCGCATTTGCAAGAGTTTCTAACATCGGCAACGTTGTTTCCCAGGATACACATGCGTCTGTAATTGATTGACCATATACCAAAGGTTTTGCGTCTATCGATTGATTGCCTTCTTTTAAGTGACTTTCGATCATTACACCAAGAATATATCGAGATCCCTTCGCAACCTGTGCCGCAACTGCATCGATTACAGCTGGTTGTTTTCGAAAGTCTTTCTGGCTATTGCCATGGGAACAGTCGATCATCAGTCTTGAAGGGAGATTGCTCTTATCAATGATAGCACCTAACTCATTTACTGTGGTTTCATCATAATTTGGTCCTTTATTGTGACCTCTCAAAATAACATGAGTATCCGGATTGCCAGAAGTTTTAAAAATTGCGGAACTTCCTTGGTTTGTGACGGAAAGAAAATGATGGGAAGAACCTGCAGAACGCATAGCATCTATTGCGATTTGGACGTTTCCGTCCGTTCCATTTTTGAAACCTATAGGAGCAGATAAACCTGATGCCAACTCACGATGTACTTGGCTTTCAGTCGTTCGAGCTCCAATTGCTCCCCATGATACAAGATCTGCCACATACTGAGGGGAGATTACATCTAAGAACTCAGTACCGCAGGGAATACCCATGTCGTTTAAATTTAACAAAAGCTTACGTGCCGCTTGTAAACCTTTGTTTATATGGAAGGAACCATCTAGATCAGGATCATTGATTAAACCTTTCCAACCAACAGTTGTTCTGGGCTTCTCAAAGTATACTCGCATAACAATAAGCAGTTCGTTTTTGTATAAGTCTATGATCGGACGTAATTTCGAAGCATATTCCATTACAGCATTTATGTCGTGTACCGAACATGGACCAACGACCACTAATTGACGTTTATCGTCTCGCCTGTGCAATAAATCTGCGATCTCGTTGCGAGTACGTGTAACTAAATCAGAGGCGCCATCTGTTAAAGGATAATCCTCCATAATGACTGAAGGAGGAATGAGGCTATGTTGTTCGAGAATTCTTAGATTATCAGTTTTCTTCATTAAATTAGTATTTCTTCATATTCGGATCTACAAGATCAGCGTAGGCAAGTGTGCCACCTGCAACATTTTTGACATTTTTAAATCCAGAGTTTAGCAAAATTCCCGTTGCCATACCTGACCGTCCGCCTGACCTGCAGTATACTAAAATCTCATTCTCTTTTTGATCACTCAGTTCTGCAACTCTGGATTCAAGCTCGCCCACAGGAATTAGTTTGTCAGTACCTGGAACTAATGCTATTTCTTGTTCATTTGGATTGCGTACATCAAGAAGGAAAAAATGGTCATTCCCTGCGGTACGTGCATCCAATCTTTTTTTAAAAGCAATGACATCTATTTCTGGAATCATAATTATACGGCGCCTCCGATCTCTTCTAGCTCAATTGTTGCAAGCTCCCACTTAGATGTGAGACTCGCAATCTCATTTTTGATTTCGTTGTAAGTATCCATTTCTAATTGGAAACTTCGATTTTTGTAGAACTCAGGATCTTGTAAGAGCTCTTCTTTATCCTTTCGGTTTTTTTCCAATCTTTCCAATTTGTTTTCGATTTCTAAAATCTCTTTCTCGAGTTTTTTTCGACGATTTTTACTGGCGGTTGTACTTTCCTTTTTCTCCGATTTTTTTTCCTTCGGCAAATGAGTTGCCGAGGATTCGTCCTCTTCCTTGTGAAATTTGAGATAATCATCAAAACTGCAATTTAGATTTCGTAGTGTGCCGTTGGAAAGTTGAAAGGTACGATTGCAAAGACCTTTTAAAAAATCTGGATCATGACTAATGATTAAAAGCGATCCGGGATATTCTATAAGTGCTCGTTTTAAAGCTTCTCGAATAACAATATCTAGGTGGTTCGTTGGTTCATCGAAAAACAAACAATTCGTGGGTTGCTGAACAAGAAGGGAAAGTCTCAATCGACTTTGTTCACCTCCGGAGAGCAATTTTACTGATTTGAAAACTCCATCCCCAGGAAAGGCAAAGTGCCCTAAAAGAGTCCGAGCTTTTTCATCACTTAAATCGGGATATTTTTTTTGAATGGTTTGGACAAGATTTAAGGATTCATCTAAATCTTCACCATGAGTTTGAGAAAAATAACCGAGCTTTGTTTTGGGTCCATAATAAAGTGAACCCGTTTCGAGTTTGTGCTCTTGCAAAAGACATCGCATCAGCGTAGACTTTCCCGCTCCATTAGGTCCAACCAATGCGATTTTATCGCCAGCAGAAATCTCAAGTTCAGCCGATTCAAAAATCTGTTTCTTTAAACCTGTGGATTTATCGATATAAGAAAAATTTCCATTTTCTAAACGTAAGATGATATTACTGGATTGAACAAACTGAAATGCGTATTCTGGTTTTTGGTTCCAGAACGAGTCTTCTGGATTTTCAACTTTGTCACGTTTGTCGAGACGTTTGATAACTGACTGGACCTGACGGGCTTTTGTGGCTTGTGCACGAAATCTCTCCACCCATTCCAATCTTGATTTTAGATAGGTTTCTTCTTTTTGGAATTGGACTTTTAATTTTTCCTGTATCTCATTTTTTGCCTCGAAAAATTCTTCAAGAGTCCCTTCAAATTCGAAAACACCATTTGGATTGAGTTCGACGATTGTGGTTACAGTTTTGTTTAAGAATTCGGGGTCGTGAGTGACAAGAACAAAAGCCTGGTTCTGTGATATTAAAAAATCAGCTAACCAATCTTTGGTTTTGTCATCCAAGTGATTTGTTGGCTCATCAAGTAGCAACAAATTATGAGGATTAAGCAATGCGATCGCAAGTCCAATTCGGTGGTGATAACCAGGAGAAAATTCCTGAGTGCGCCTTTCAAAATCGGTTTGAGCAAAACCAAGTCCCGAAAGAATTTTTTTCGCGCGAGCCTCTAAGCCGTGTAAGTCGTGTTGGTGGGCGAATTCTTCCAACTCACTTTGGTCATGTAATAAAGTTTCAAATTCTTCAGAATCTGAATCGGTCTTTTCGAATCGACTCTCGATTTTGCTACGTTTGGCGGCGTAATCTTTGTACAACAGATTGCCATCGAGCACCGTATCGACAACCTTTGCAGTTGGATCAAATTCGGGAATTTGTTGGAAAAGAGAAAGTTGGGTATGTTTTGATCGAACCACGTCACCCGATTCCGGCTTCATTTTTCCTGATGCCATTTGGAATAGGGTAGTTTTGCCAGAACCGTTTGGACCGACGAGGGCGACGCGACAACCTGGTTTTATATGCCAGCTAAAACCCTCAAAGAGGATTTTAGGACCGAAATGTTGGTGGATTTGGATGAATTGTATCAACGGAGAGGTAATTTACCCGTAGAAAAAACTACGGGCGAAAGGACGAACTTAACCTTTTTTCTTGGCTAGTAGTTCCTCTTTCCGTTCATTTAGGTGTCGGATGTATTGGCTAGAAGCGCCGTTCATCGTTTCTGTGGATTTTTTGATCGCTTGGTCAATTTCTTCAATGGACATTTTTGCGATTTTTTTGTTTTTCTTTTCTTTTTCTTCTGACATGGAAGTTTTCCCCTTTTAGGTACGTCACTGAGATTCTTCCAGCTTTTTAGTACCTTCCGCTGTCGCAAGAGAAATATATTCCCAATTCCAGTTAAAATTAGATATTGGAAAAGATGGTTAAAAGAATGAAATCACGTCTCGGTAAGTTCTTTAAATTGGTCTGGAGTGCAGATATCCATGGCCTTGCATCTGAGATTTCATTTACATTTTTGCTGACGCTATTTCCGTTACTCGTTGTTTTTGTTTCGTTGATTGGACTTTCCCAGAATCCAAAGACGATCAATTTGATCACGGATCAACTTGGTAAAATTTTACCAGCTCCTATTTTCCAACCGATAGATAAAAGCATAGAAAATTTAACGAGCGTTAAGGATTATAAAATTTTAGGTTTAAGTATTATTTTTTCATTTTTCTCGAGTTTAACAATTTTTGGAGCGATCATCAAATCACTGAGAACAATCAGTAATGATAAAACAAAGACAACATTTTTATTTTCACAATGGATGAGCTTACGTTTGATGATTGTAAGTGCAATTTTGATTTTGATCTACTTCTATTCGAGTTACGGTCTCTACATATTTGAAAAATTCCTTTTTAAATCTGGGAAGATATCCCTTTTTAGAAGGAACCCAGAAATTTTCCTTTCGTTCATCGCATTTGGAGTGATCGTTAGTTTGTTTAGCTTTTATTATTCTTATGCATCCAATAAAAAAATTCCACTAAGGGAATGTTTGCCGGGAGCTGCCTTTGCCGCCATTCTTTGGTTACTTCTGACCTTTGGTTTTCAGTATTATTTGAGGCTGAAAAACGTAGGTGTTAATTATTCATTCGCATATTATCTTTTGTCAAAGATGGTTGTATTGATGTTATACGCATACATCAACGCCACCTTCTTTTTGTGGGGTTATGTTTGGAATCAAACAAGATTGGTCAAATCGCAAGAAATACCCATCACTGATTGACGATAAAATCAGGTTCCATGATTCGCGGGCAAAAAGAGAGGATTATCCCAAAATAATGCAGTGCTACAGAATGGAAGGTCCACTCACCTGAAGAATTCAAAATATCAACTGAATTCTTTGTCGTATATCCTTTTGTTAAAAACAAAACATCCAAATCCCAGTTTTCTTCCCCTGGAATCACTTGGATCTTTAAATGAGCATAAAAACGGGATTCGGTTTCACTATAACGAAATACTAATGCTCTGCCTGCCAACGGATTTCTAATGGTGAATGTCGCCCATTTTTCGTTAGATGAGCTGTCCGAGGATAATTCGTAGATCTCCCAGCCAAGTTCAGTTTCATATCCAAAAAACTCTCGGAATGCTAAGGAAAATGCAGAGTGAAAATTAGAAACTGCAACCATCCCTAGTTAGACCATACAGACAAAAAATTGTAATATTTATATTGCAATGGGTTGAATGATAAACGCATAAGATTAGGATGTTCATAGGAGTACCTTGATATGATCGAAACTATAAATATAAATTGGCCACACGGTGCGATTGATCCCCGAATTCATTGTCCAGCATGTGGTACCCAAGTCATCTCACCATTGGCAGAAGAAGGACCAGGCTGCCACCATGTCATTTTTATGATTGATAGCGAATCTGGCGAATTTAACTACATTACCGAGGATTTTGATACACTCCTTCAGCCATTCCGAAAAGAAAATGAAGATGAGTTTGGAGAATGGGAAGCAACTGATGCATTTATGGAAGAATCAGAATTGGATACATTTTATGTAATGAATTTGATACTTCCAGGTGAGTCCGAGGATGGAGATGATTCTGTTTGTTTAAGAATCGGATTTGAAATGTTTTTCAATGAAGATCAACAAGAGTTATATGATGAACTCGAAAGACGGCACGACGCTGATGGTCTTCACGACCATAGCCAAAACTAAAAGGGTATACAATATGAAAAATGTATTAATTCTAATATTCGGAATATTATTTACACAAAACTGTTTGATAAGCTATCGCGATTTTCCTAAGATTTTACCGATTCCTGCACAAGAAAAAAATAAGGATGCGATACTTGTCTATAATTTACCAAATTTTCCTCAGTTCAATTTGGGTGGAAGGGAAGCACTAAAGTCTTACTTTGATACAAAAACACCTTTTAAGAATACGCAGGAAGGTGTTGATGTTCCGAAAGTGGGCTATTTGATCAATGTGAAGGTGGACTATAGAAGTCCGAGTAAACCAGCGCTCGTATTTTTAGCATTGTCTACAATTACAGCCACATTTTTGCCAGCATGGTCCGAACAGGATGGCTATGATGTCCAATATCACTTATATAAAGATGGTAAGGTGGTCAAAGTTTATGAATACCATATTTTCAGAAACTATAGTCAGTGGTTACCGCTCATTTTAGGTATTTGGTACAATGGGGAAACGGCAACTGAAAAAGAAGTATTTGAGAGAGTCACGAATCAATTTTTTAATGATGCAAAGGAATTTTTCTAAGAGAGGACTTCAGTGAAATCAAAATTTCCATCGGATATATTAGTTCCTGATCAAGATGGATCACTTTCGCCTAAAAAGTTTTCCTGTAGTGAATGTAGAGAAGGAGCTGGGTTGGATTTTAATTTTACGATGGCATTTCAACCCATAGTAAATACAAAAACAAAATCGGTATTCTCCCAAGAAGCACTTGTTCGCGGCTTATACCAAGAATCTGCCTATTCGATTCTTTCGAATGTCTCTGAAAAAAATCGATATCAATTTGACCAAGCCTGTCGCGTTAAGGCAATCGAATTGGCAAGTCGATTGAAAATCGATTCTTATCTAAACATCAATTTTCTCCCGAATGCAGTTTACAAACCTGAGTCTTGTATACGGACTACATTGGAAGCGAGCAAAACTTACAATTTCCCATTGAATCGTTTGATTTTTGAACTTACTGAAGGTGAAGAAGTCTTGGATCATGCTCATGTTATATCCATTTTTGAAGCATACAAAAAATACGGATTTTTAACCGCCATCGATGACTTTGGAGCTGGATATTCTGGACTGAATTTACTCGCCAAGTTCCAACCGGATCTTATCAAAATTGATATAGAGCTAGTCAGAGATATCCATCTCAAACGGGCAGCACAGATTATAGTAAAGTCACTCGTTAGTGTTTGTCAGGAACTCAAGATCGATGTGATTGCTGAAGGCATCGAAAATATGGAAGAGTTCAAGGTACTACGTGATTTCGGTATCAATTTGTTTCAAGGTTTCCTTTTTGCGAAACCGAGCTGGGAGAGTTTGGCTCAGGTAACATATCCATGATCAAAGTAGAAATTATATCTGATTTTGCTTGCCCATGGTGTTACCTTGGACGCAAAAATTTGGGCAAGGCCATTTCCAAATTAGGCGAAGGTATAGCGGTGGAAATACGATGGCGTCCGTTTCAACTTTCTCCTGAATTGCCTTTGGAGGGAATTGATTACAGGGATTATTTAGTAAATAAATTAGGCTCAGAATCAAAATTAGAGTCCGCCTGGAAGCATCTGACTCGACTTGGAGAATCCGCAGGAATCAACTATCACTTCGAAAAAATAACGAAAGCATTTAACACACTACAATTGCATTCCATCCACCAACTTGAGAAAGATCCCACCAGACAAGACGAGTTGGCCCTTAGGATTTTTCGTGCTCATTTTGAAGATGGATTGGATTTTTCGGATTTAGAGCAAACATACTCTCTATTAAAAGATCAGTTTGAAAACCGAGTTGCTTTTGAAGCGAGCTGGTCGAATGAAATGACAGCGAATGAGGTACGTCAAGAAATACACTACTATCGCCAAAATAGAATTAGTGGAGTACCGCTTTTTATTTTCCAAGAAAAATATTCGGTGGGAGGGGCGCAACCGCCAGAAGTCTTTTTGGAAGTTTTGGAGTCCATTTTGAAAGAAGGATAGTTCACCAGAGCTGACTTTTTATTTGTCGAAAAGCAGACCTACCCAAGTCAGATGGTCTAATTATCTATGAGAAGCGTTATTCATTTTTTCGTTTATAAGCCTTTAGTTGCAAACCTACTATTCGTCTTTTTATTTTTGGCAGGCATCATATCCGTCCTTTCGATGAAAAGAGAGGCCTTCCCAAGAGTTAACTTTCGGCAGGTGCGAGTCTTGACCATTTACCCTGGCGCAAGTCCGGTTGATGTGGAAAAAAAGATTACGATTCCCATTGAAGAAAAATTGAGAGAGGTAGAAGGATTGGATTCTGTCAGATCCATCTCAAGAAACTCGGAATCCGATATCAGCATCAAGATCGATTTGGAAAATGACAATCCCGATCAAGTGGTAAACGATCTAAGACGTGCAGTAGATCGAGTTACAAATCTCCCCGCTCAAGTGAAAGATCGTCCGATCGTAACAGAACAGAAGAGCTCAAATTTTCCTGTGTTTGAAGTTGCCATTCATGGAGCAAGCTCAACAAAAGAGTTACAAGATACAGGTCGATTTATCGAAGATGAAATTCGAAAAGTTTCGGGCGTATCTCGCGTAGACGCGTTTGGCAAGCGGAAGGAGGAGTGGCGAATACTCATTGATCCGAAACTAAAATCTCGTTATACACTTGGATTCAATGATATATTCAATGCAATTTCTAAAAGGAATATTAGTGTTCCTGCGGGCTCATTTTTACGTCCAATCACCGAAGATATTAGAGTCACTGGTGAAATCAGTGAGATAAATGAATTAAAAGACATTCCTATCCGTTCGAACGAAACTGGGAATGCTATTTTGTTATCACAAATCTCCACCTTGCAATCCACATACGAAAGACCAAGGGTCATTGCGATTTCGGAAGGTGACGATGCTTATGCGCTACAAATCATAAAAAAAGACAGTGCGGATATCATTGATACGGTCAATGCAGTACAAGCAAGGATAGCAGAATTAAAGAAACAATTACCTGAAAACATAAAATTCAGTGAGTTGAATAATGAAGGCCTTCGAGCTACAAAAAGATTGGATGTCGTGGTCACGAATTCGATTCAAGGTCTCGTTTTAGTATTGGTTGTGCTCATCGTCTTTTTTAGTTTACGTGACTCAATTTTAACAAGTTTGTCCCTCCCTTTAACTTTACTTGCCGCAACCATTGCTTTTCCAATATTTGATGTTTCTTTCAATTTGATCTCAATGCTCGGGATCATCATTTCACTAGGAATGTTGGTTGATAATAGTATTATCATATCAGAAAATATTTATAAATATCGAGCTGAAGGATGGAATGATAAGGATGCGGCCGTTCATGGAGCCAGCGAATTAGTCGTACCGATTATAGGTTCATATCTTACAACGATCGCGGCTTTTTTGCCTATGGCATTTATGACTGGCATCATGGGAAAATTTATTTGGCAAATTCCATTTATGGTGATTGTCTCATTGACACTTTCCTTATTTGAGTCTTTCTTCCTATTGCCTGTTAGGTACTCCCAGTTTGCAGGTAAACCAAATAGCGACAAAAATCCAAAAGCAATCCGAACGAAATTTCGAAATTTTTTGGAGATTCGTTTCAATGCCCTTCGTGACGGCTTTACACGCTTTATAACGAAGGTTGTCGCAAAACCCTTTCATACTTTAGCGATTATATTTTTGATTTTTGTGGGATCGATTGCAACTCTAGGTATTATGAATTTCAATTTATTTCCGAAAGAGGGGATAGATTATATATTGATCCGTGCAGAGTTTCCGCCAGACTATTCGGCACAGGAAACTGCAAAACAAACAAAGTACTTTGAGGGTGTTCTATCAAAAATTCCTAAGGAGAATGTCCAAAGTATCATTTTGAAAATCGGAATCCAACAAACGGATCCCACGGACCCTCTAACAAGAATTGGCGAACAGTTGGGCATGGCTCAAATCATTTTGGTTCCGGAGACAGAGAGGAAACGCACAGCCCAAGAGATATTCGGAGAGCTCGAGTCAGAGTTAAAAATGTTACCTAATGCAACCTCCGTTATGGTGGATTTAGTTGTGAACGGTCCTCCCATCGGAGCGGCGGTAACAGTTGCGATTGAAGGAAAAGATTACAAAACCTTAAAGGCGATTTCTGAGGAAATGCAATCGTTCCTTCGAAAAGAACCAGGTGTAATCAATATCAATGATGATTACAAACGCGGCAGAGATGAAGTTCAGATACGAGTCAAAGACCAAGCATCAGCCATTACAGGGGTAGATACTGAAACGACAGCTTACTATGTGAGAACTGCTATGGAAGGAGTAGAAGTTTCGAATTTACGTAAAGGAAAAGACGAAATTAAAATTGTACTTCAGAATAGCGATGAATACCGAGATGGGACCGAGGATTTAGATGCAATCCAGATTACTAATAAATTTGGTTTATTAACACCCATTACAGCAGTCACCACAAAGAGTGTTGTCCAAGGTATTGAAGCCTTGTATCATAATGACTATGAAAAAGCAATTACAGTGTTAGCTGATGTTGATGAAAAAATTACGACATCAAACATTGTCAGCGATAAAATCATCGAAAACTTTGGAAACATAGGCAAAAAATATCCTGGCTATAAAATTAAATTTAGAGGAGAACAAGAAGAAACAGCCAAATCAATGGTCTCTCTTGCTAAGGCTGGATTTCTAGCGATGTTTGGAATTTTTGCGATTCTAGCAATTATCTTTAATAGTTTAACAAAACCTATATTGATCATTTCTTCGATCCCATTAGGTTTAGTTGGCGTTGTATTCGGATTTTTAATATCTGGAAAAGCTCTCAGCTTTCTTGCAATGATCGGAATTATCGGACTTGCCGGAGTAATCGTCAATGCTTCGATCGTGCTTGTTGATACGATTCAAGAATTTCAGAAAAAAAATCTTCCTATAAATGAATCACTGATCAAAGCATCATCAGAAAGATTTCGTCCAATTCTTGTAACAACCCTTACGACAATGGCAGGTATGATTCCGACGGCTTATGCGATAGGTGGCTCTGATCCTCTTTTAATTCCAATGACTTTATCCTTGGCTTGGGGACTAGGTTTTGGAACCTTTGGATCACTAATCTTTATTCCAGCGAGTTTTAGTGCCTATTACAGATTGCGAGGTCGGAAGTAATAACGATTCATTCATTGTTTCGTTATCGTATGTAAGTTACAAAATGTCTTGATTTGAGAATTAAGTAAGTAGAGAATCGGCTAGGTCTCGGTGACGACTGAGATCCATTTATAGGAAAAACGAACCATGAAAGAAAGTATTCCTCATTCCCTTTCTTATGACTATGATTATATCGTGATAGGCTCCGGCTTCGGCGGAAGTGTCTCTGCACTGAGGCTTGCGCAAAAAGGTTATAGCGTCCTTGTCATCGAAGCTGGTAAAAGATGGTCAGCGACTGACTTTCCAAAAACAAATTGGTCCATACGAAAATATCTTTGGATGCCTAAGTTGGGTTTTTATGGGATTCAGAGGATCAACTTACTCAATAATTTTCTCTTAGTTAGTGGGTCTGGAGTTGGGGGAGGTTCATTGGTATACGCATGTACTTTATATGTACCACCACAAAAGTTCTTCAATAGTCATATCTATTCAAAAATGGGTGGTGAGAATGCTTTACTACCTTACTATAATATCGCAAAATATATGTTAGGAGTCAATGAAAATCCTAAATTATGGGAACCGGATAGATTGTTACTCGAAACAGCAAAGGCATTCGGAAAAGAGGATACCTTTAGAAAAACCCCTGTGGGAATATATTTCGGAAACGAAAAAAAGAAATCTGAAACAAAGGATCCGTACTTTGAAGGATCCGGACCAGATAGAGATCCTTGCAATTTTTGCGGCGGATGTATGGTTGGATGTCGCCACAATGCTAAAAATACATTAGATAAGAATTATTTATATCTTGCTGAGTCATTAGGCGTTAAAGTATTACCAGAAACAAAAGTTGTAAGTTTGTCACCCATAAATGAGAAGGGAGTTTTAGATCCTGAGGCTTCAGGTGAATTTGGCTACGAGATCGCAACAGAATCAACTACGGGTTGGTTTGGCTTTCCCAAAAATACCTACCGTGCTAAAAATATAGTACTGAGTGGAGGTGTTATGGGAACTGTAGGACTGCTTCTGAAAATGCAGCAAGAAAATAAACTCATTCGACTTTCCGAAAAGTTAGGTGATACTGTCAGAACAAACAGTGAAACAGTCCTTCCTGTTACAGTTTCAAATAAAGATGCAGATTATTCACGTGGTATTGCCATTACATCCTCTGTACATCCAGACGAAAATACCCATATCGAACCTGTTCGATATTCAAAAGGCTCTGATTTTTTTGGTCTATTGGCAAGTGTTCTTATCGATGGAGGTGGTTTCTTTCCAAAGCCAATCAAGTTTTTATGGACATTGATTCGCCATCCCATTTATTTTTTTAAAGCGCACAATCCCATAGGTTTCGCTGAAAAATCGATCATTCTCCTTGTGATGCAAACTGTTGATAATAGCGTTCGATTGATTCGCAAAAGAAGATTTGTTTGGCCATTTCAAAAAACAATGACTTCGGCTTTGTCAACTGGTGAGCCTACACCTACTTACATACCTATTGCAAATGCATTTACACGTAAACTTGCTGAGCTGGTTGGAGGAATACCACGAAGTTCTCTTAATGACTCGCTTCTGAGTGCACCAGTCACAGGGCATATTATGG
>JAPZRK010000030.1 GCA_027531445.1 Leptospira sp. | reverse complement strand
TTTCTACCTTCATATAAAGAAAGATCATAAAGGTTAGAGCAAGTGTGGGTAATAACCAAGAAGAAGAACCTGAGTCAATGAATAGTCCAGGAAATCTTCCTGCAGGAATCGAGTTATTTGATCCAGAGGACAAAAAAGTAATCAAATAGGATGATTGAATCCAAGTCACAAAAAGTTGAATTAAAAATCCAATCGCTATACCGAATAACAAATGTCTTTTGATCGATTCTTTATTGTTAGAAGATGCAAATCGCTCTTCCGCAAAAAAATAAATTATAGGGAGTGAAATACTAAGATAATGGATTGTTGGAACAGAAAGAAAAACTCGCGACGATATGCCAGGCAAGTACTGAAACTCTGGCAAACCCATTCCTTTCAAAAATGAAAATCCAAACCCTTGTAAAAGAGCACATAACATTAAAATCAACAACCAATAAAGAAAGTAGAACGGCGTTTGAAAGAATAAACTACCTTGCTTAAGGGAGATTGGATTTCGTATCATCCATTGGGTCACAATTAAATCTGATTGTTTGGGTAATGGCACTTCTCCACTGCCAGAAAGAACCAATAAAATCTCTCGAAAAAGAATGCCAAAAATCGATCCGACAAATAGACCAACAAGATCCGTCAAATGGAAGGGCAGACTTGGATCGACGATCCAAGAGACGCGAGAAAGTAAGATAGCGCCAATCGCTGTAAAAATTCTACCAAATCGTCGACTGTACAATTGGGGTAAGAATCCAAAGAGGCATTGCAAAAGAAAAGCTGGCAAAAACATCTTTGATTCGAGCGGAAACGTAAATCGATAGAACGATAAACACAGAGACAAAAGAACGGAGAAAAAAATCAAATTTTCCCAAGGGAGAGATTTAGCTCGGTTTACGAATTTCACTGTAGAAATGAGATATCTACCCCATCGTGGGTACGCAATCGTATTTTATAAGTGCTGGTTGTGTGTTAAGAAAATAAAGTCAGTGGGATGAAGATTCTAATCTAGAGAGTCAACATCCATCGAGGCAGTAGGATATGATGAGAGAGTATCCATACGATGGTGTCCACCAGCTCTAGATCTACTCTTCGCCATTTGTTCCGCATACTCAACAGTAAAGCGCGTCCAAGGAAGGGCTTTCAAACGTGCAACCGGGATCTTTTTCCCAGTCCCTTCACAAACACCATAAGTGCCGTTGTCGATCTTCTCTAATGCAAATTCTATCTCTTTTAGAGTGTCGATCTCATTTTCAGTTAGAACTGAACTTAAGGCTTCAAAATTTAGCTCCGAGGCAATGTCCGCGATGTCTCCCATTTCTTTCAAACCGGACGGAGAGCTTGTATCTTCCCACTGGTTTAACTTCGTGAGTAAGGATTGTTTCTTTTCTTGCAGAAGTTCTTTCACTTCTTCAATGAACTTTTTATCAACCCCTTTCTCTGCCGACTTCGCGTTTGCCTTTGCCATCGTAGCTTAGACTTTCGATTCCTTGTGATCAGTATGCTTTCTGCAAAATTTACAATATTTTTTTGTAAGTAATTTCTCGGACTTGGTCTTCTTATTTTTTGTTTGGAAATAATTCGATCTGCCCGGAATTTCGCAAGGGACGCAGGTTAGTTTTATGACTTCTCTCATAATTTATGCCATTACGGTGTACTAGGGAGAATCGTCAAGAAGCAATGCGTCAGTTTTCTTCCGATTTTCTCCAGATTCCCGCTAAAAAACTTCCAATTAGAGAATGCATCAAACTAGAAAGGGCACTTGGTATGGCTGTACTCGGGTCCACAAAATGGGTTTTTGCAAGCACCGCCCCTAGTCCAGAATTTTGCATCCCGACTTCAATGGATATCGTTCGCTGGATCGACGCATTTTGGTAAAAGAGTTTCGTTAGAAGAAAACCCAACAAAAAACCACCCACATGCAATAAAAACACGGAAAGAAAAATACGAAAATCAGAGGCGAGAATCTGGTTCTTTCCCTGCGCAATGATCGAAGATACAATCATCGAAATTAAAATGACCGAAAAAACTGGTGAGTATTTAGATAGCCGATTTGCAAACGTGGGAACAAAAGTTTGTAAAACAACACCTAGTCCAATGGGGACAAGTATTACCTTAACGGTCGTAAGTAGGAGTGGGATCGGATCAATCTCTAATCGGCTCCCTATCAAAAAGGATGCAATCAGAGGAGTGAAAAATATTGCCAATGAAGTAGAAACCGTAGTTAAAGTTACGCTCAACGGTAGATTGGCTCTAGCCAGGAATGTGATCACATTTGAAGCCGTCCCGCCGGGACATGATGCCACAAGTATGAGACCCACAGCATAACCATTGGGTAATGAAAAAATATACCCTAAACCCCAGCCAAGTAGTGGCATAATCGTGTATTGTAATACGGTCCCAAGCAAAATCGGACCAGGTAACTTAAAGACCAATAAAAAATCCGACCATTTCAGAGTAAGCCCCATACCCAACATAATCCCGCCCAAACTGTAAGTGATCCAAGAGCCTTGAAACCAAACAAAAAAAGCAGGGAATAAAAATGCAAACCCAGTGACAGTAAGTAAAATCCAAGGGAACAGATTTACGATTTTATTGAGCATCACTTTGCCAAAAACTCTTTCAAAGAATCTTCTAATATTCTAACATGCTTCTCCGTAACAGGGATATGTGGTGCAATCCTCAAACGACCTAACCGAACAACAGTAAAAATTTTTTTTGTTTTTAAGAAAATTTGCAATTCCTCTGGGGAAAACGCTTTTTTTTCATTCCAACCTGCAACAGCAATGATTCCACTTTTAACTTCTGGAAACTTTGCACTCTCTAATTTAAAACCTAAGTTAGTCAAAGAGTTTGAGAGCAGATCTGATATCTCATATATTCTTTGCCTGGTTCGATCAAAGCCAATCCGTGAAAGCATATGAAGTGAAGCTAAAAAATAAACCCAGTCATTAAAATTTGCAGTACTGTGTTCAAATTGATCTGCAGGGGGTTTTCTTTCATCTCGATATGGCAAATAATTGGAATCATTTTTGACACTACCTGCTCCTTTAAAAATCAAATTAAAATCCTTGGGGACAGTGTCTGACAAATAGGCAACGCCCATACCGAGGGGACCAAGTAACCACTTCCATGCGGCAAATACCGCGAATTCAACATCCCACTTTTTAAAATCGGATGGGACATGACCGACAGATTGACTGCCATCCACGACTAGCCTAACATGGTATTGTCTACAAAGATCGCCTATCGTATCCATATCAAAAACTACTCCGGTGCACCAATGGACGGGTGATACACTTAAAAGGGCAACATCGCCTTTTTCAAGTTCTGTTTTTAAATTCTGAAGGAAATCCATCGGTGTTTCACCAATAGAAACAAAAGTAATCGTTACACCTTTGTTTTGCCAATGTTCCCAAGGATACACATTGCTTGGATACTCATTCTCTATAATTAATATTCTTTTTCCTTTTGGCAATTGAATGCTATGTGAGTATAGGTTCATACCTTCTGAAGTGTTGTGCAGGAGACCTATGTTATGTGGAGAGCAATTTAAAATTTCGGAAATATATTCTCTAATGGCTTGTTTGATCGTAGGTTCAGAATACCTGGGAGCGAAAATTCCAAACTTTGAATATTCATCAAAAAAATCAGCCATTGTGTCTTTAGCGTAGGTTGATATGGGTGAAATGCCACAAAAATTGAACCAAATGGAATCAGATTGAATCGGATACAGTTTTGACACAGATTCCCAATCTTTGGGTGTCTCAAAAGGGGGAAGAATGGAATTGAGATTTGGCATGTTAAGAGAGAAATATCTGGAGCGACAGATGGGAAAAGTAAAAAAATATGGAGGAAGATATGTTATCTTGTGAGGTCACACTCTCCAAGTCGGCACTCGTGCAGAATATTTCTCTTTATCGTAAATTGATTGGAGAACATACAAAGTTTACTGCAGTGATTAAGTCCAACGCGTATGGACATGGCTTAAAGGAAATGGCAACGCTAGCCATTGAGGCTGGAGCCGACCTTTTGGGCGTCAATTCTTTGGAAGAAGCGGAGCTCATTCGCCAAAATCATCCCAATGTTATTATTTTAGTTATGGGAAGCATTCCAAAGATTGAGTCGCGAAAACAGTTGTTAGCGGATTCGAATCTTTGGGTCATGGTCTCTCGCCTCGAAGAAGCAATTTTTTTACAATCTATCTCCCCTAGTCCTAAAATCCATCTCAAACTAGACACTGGTATGTCAAGACTTGGCCAAACTCAAAAAGATTGGAAAGGGATCGCCCATTCGTTAAAAGAGAAGGGAATCGAACTGGCAGGTCTCGCTACGCATTTTGCCAGCACTGAGGATTTTACTGAGCATAGCTTTTCCATGAAACAGCTGAATCGATTTTTTGAAGGTGTTCAGATATTTAAAGAGGCTGGTTATTCAAATCTAATCCTTCATTGCGCCTCTTCGGCATCTGCTATGTTATTTCCAGAAGCAAGATTGAATTTAGTCAGAGTAGGCATTTCAATGTACGGACTCTGGCCTAGTTTAGAGACGAAGCTTTCTCTTTCTCTTATGGGCAAAAATATTGAAACGTTAAAACCTGTTTTATCTTGGAAAACGCAGATCCAACACATACAGTCCCTTGAAACAGGAACATATATCGGATATGGCTCCACTTTTAAAACGACTTACCCAACCAAACTCGCAGTAATTCCTGTAGGTTACTATGAAGGACTAGATCGTAAACTTTCAAATACAGGCTATATGCTTGTCAATGGAGAAAGAGCGCGTATACTTGGACGCATTTGTATGAATATGACAATGATTGAAATTACCCATATCCCCAATGTAAATATTGGTGACGAAGTCATTATCCTAGGTACTTCAGGTAACGAGTCGATCAGTGCTGATGATCATGCTTCATGGACGAACACAATCAATTATGAAGTTGTAACACGTATTTTAGATAAATTTCCTAGAACAGTGATTGATTAGAGGATATAAATGGCAGTACGACAAAGTTACGAATGGAAAAATCACCGCCTTACTTACGTAAAGCATCCATCGACAAATCCCAAGTCAAAAGAGAAAATAGTTTTAATCGGAGGATGGTGCTCTGCGGCTGGTTACTGGGCTTTGAATATCCCTTTTTTCCAATCCTTAGGTGAGGTAATTGAACTAGATTTAGTAGGTCACTACCCTGCAGAAATTCTAGATCAAAAACAAAAGCTAACGTTACAAGAATTTTTGGAAGCACAAGCCTACGCTATTTGGGATAGCGCGGGCGAAGAAAATGTCACGCTTGTTGGACATTCCACAGGAGGAATGGCTGTACTTGCAATCGCATCTTTATTCCCAAGTAGAATCAAACAAGTGATTTCCATTGCTCCTTACGTGCATGGCCCAGTTCGTGGTCCATTAAAGTTAGGTGTGATGGGCCTTAGAACCAATTTGGGGGCCATCTTTGATTTTGGATTTAAACTTGGACGTTCCCTCCCGAAGGCACTAAATTTTGGATTTTCGTTCGGAGTATACGATTCCAAAAGTTTTCATGAAAGGGAGGATGTGAAACAATTTATTGCAGAATACTATCCGCAATTTGATAATCTGAATCCACGCAATATTCTCATGATCTTGGAAATGTTGGATAGAGCAGACATTCGACCAATTGTGTTTGGGAATGAAGTGCCTACACTGATTCTAAGAGGAGAGGACGATCCTGTCATTCCTGGAACAGACATTGCAGAAATAGAAAGATCTACACCAAATTTCAAAGCAGTGCGTTTTGCCGAATGCGGACATTTTGTACACATAGAAAAACAAGAACTTGCCGAAAAAGTGATGAGAGATTTTTTGTTAGCTAAAAAGTCTTTCCTACCAAAGAAAAAAAGTTTTTTTTAAGCCTTACTTGGATCATAAATTTTCAAAATGTGATTCAAACCTTTGAGTTTAAAAATAAACTATGCTCCAATGCGGGGAAGTTAGCACGAATCTCTCTAATGGAAGGAAGACTAATTTCTGCAATGGCAAATCCTGGCTCTGTCCCTGCATCAGCTAAAATTTCTCCCCATGGAGAAATGATCATCGAATGTCCGTAAGTTTTCCGTTTACCGTGCGGATCATGGACTCCTGTTTGACCTGGAGCAATGATGAACATTAAATTTTCAATTGCACGAGCACGTAGAAGAACTTCCCAATGAGCAATACCTGTCGGAACAGTAAATGCCGCAGGCAAAAAGCAAATTTCACATCCTTGTTTGGAAAGCTCTCGAAACAGTTCAGGAAAACGAATATCATAACAGATAGCAGACGAGATCTTTCCGATAGAAGTCTCAACAACATTTGGAAGTTTTTTTCCACTTTCAGTCGAATTTGATTCCCGGTAATCAACACCGTCACCTACTTTTGCGTTGAATAGATGGGCTTTATGGTATCTAAATAATTCCTCGCCGTCGGGTCCAATTAATGTCGCGGTATTAAATACCTTGCCATTTCCAGCGTCCGTTGGGAAACCTCCTCCCAACAAATATATCTGAAGTTCTTTGGAAGTTTCTTTTAAAAACGAAAAAGTCTCTGATTCAATTTCTCCGATTAGATTTTTTTTCTCCGACTCCGAACCCATAAATGAAAAATTTTCTGGAAGTCCTATGAGCGTCGCTCCTGCATTCTTTGCCTCTTCAATGAACCTTCGGCATGTTGTTAGGTTATTTACTACCCTGGCATTACTCGTCACTTGGACGACCGCTACTTTATATGATTCTAGCATAAAAAAAAAGTCCTATTAATCCAATACTTCCATTTCCATGTCCAAGTAGAGGACTCCGTGGACCAAAAGATAGAAAAAATCAATCACATCTTAGAAGCTTTGCCGTACTTGATCAAATATGCAGGCAAAACTTTCGTCATCAAATATGGCGGTGCCGCCATGGTCCAAGAAGAACTTCGCGCTTCCTTTGCGGAAGACATTGTCCTTTTAAAATACCTTGGAATCAATCCTGTTGTTGTGCATGGTGGTGGCCCTGAAATCAACCAACTCATTAAATCGCTCAACTTAAATACACAATTTGTTCGGGGTCACAGGGTCACTGACCAGGCCACGATGGAAGTTGTCGAAATGGTTCTTTCAGGAAAAGTAAACAAACAGATCGTTTCACTCATCCAAGAAAAAGGCGGAAAGGCCATAGGGCTATCGGGAAAGGATGGAAATCTAGCTTTCGCTGAAAAATACCTCATGGAATTTGAAGATGAGGCGGGAATTTCGCAAAAATTAGACTTGGGACTCGTTGGACATATTACAGAAGTCGATCCATCGATTTTATATACACTCCAATCAGAAGGATTTATTCCCATCATCTCACCTGTTGCAATCTCGAGAGACGGCCAAACCTATAATATCAATGCAGATACTATGGCAGGAGCGATTGCCGCATCCCTCCGCGCTGAAAAATTGATGCTACTGACAGATACTCCTGGAATTCTTATTCAGGGAAATCTTGTCACTGGACTCAATAAACAGAAAATTCAGGAATACATCAAGTCTGGCGATATTTCTGGAGGTATGATTCCAAAAGTGGAATGCTGTCTCGATGCCCTTTCTGGCGGTGTAAAACGCACACACATCATCGATGGCAGAGTTGCACATTCTGTCTTGATTGAGGTGTTGACAAACCAAGGGATTGGTAGTCTCATCGAATGAGCAACTAGACTATGCCCACAAAACAACTCACACTCAATCTAATCTCCGATATAACAAGTCGGATCAATTCCACCGAAAATCTCGAAACACTACTCGGTGAGATTATGGGCATTACTCGAGATGTGTTGGATACGGAAGGTTCTTCCCTACTCCTCTACGACAAAGAAAAAGATGTTCTTGTATTCGACACAACAAGCGGATTAAAAGAAGAGTCTCTTGCTAAGCTAACAGTCCCTAGGGGGAAAGGTATTGCTGGTATTGTTTTGGAAACATTAAAACCAGAGATTGTCAATGATGCCGCAAATGACAATCGGATCTTCAAAGATATAGACAAAAAAGTCGGTTACGTGACTAAAAATTTGTTATGTGTACCAATGGTTGCCCAAAACGAAGTTCAAGGTGTGCTTGAAGCTGTAAATACATTGGATGGTAGAAGTTTTAACAATACTGATATAAAAATTTTATCTTATCTTTCCAATTTGGCGGCTATTGCAGTTAGAAACAGAATTTTAATTGATCAACTCAATTCTAGAGCGAACGAATTAAATTGCCTTTATCAAATTTCTCAAGCACTTTCAAACATTCAAAATTCAGATGAATTTATGGATCTTGCAGTCAAAACTATATCAGAGATCTTGCATGTAGATCGCGTTGCGTTGATGTTTGAAAAAATTGAACAAAAAGGTCTCACCCGATCCAAATCAAAAGGCTTCTCTGACGTATTCCAAGATGAAGAAGTGCAATCGATGCTCTTTACCCACAAAGAAGAATGGATGTATAAGGGTTTTCGAGTGATCACAGCGAAGTCACCCCAAGGTCACAATTTAACACATAAGGGAATCTTTCAACATAGCTTAGTCGTCTTACCGATTTTAAAAAACAAACAATGGCTTGGCTCTCTTACCGTGTCCGATAAAACATCTCGCACTCAATTCGATGACATGGATATCAAAATTCTTAGGACTCTATCCAATCAAGTAGGTGAAGCCTATACTACTCTTCAAGTCAAAATACAAAGTGAACGCTTAAAGAATATTGATCGTGACATGCAAACTGCAGCGATGATCCAAAAGCACTCTCTTCCGATCATACCGAAACAATACTCACTCCTAGAGTTTGATACTTACTATCAAGCCTCACGAGAGATAGGTGGTGACTTCTATGACATGGTGATCCATGGAAAAGATGAGGTCTCCTGTATCATCGCGGACGTATCTGGGAAGGGAACTCCTGCCGCTTTATTCATGGAAATGTCAAAAACGATCTTACAACAAGAAGTAGCCAAAAGCCCTTCAACGAAAGAAGCCCTCGCACGCACGAATGAAATGATCCAAGATAAATCAGGATTTCTAATGTTTGTGACTGCAATGCTCGTTCGGATCAACATGACAAAAAAAGAAATCATGTACTCATCAGCTGGGCACAATATGCAGTTGATCTATCGTAAAAAACATCATAAAATCCAACATCTCTCTGGCAAAGGCCAACCGATGGGTATCAGTAACTGCGAATTTTCGGAACATGTCGTTTCTTATCAACCTGGTGATTTGATCGTTTTGTATACTGATGGTGTAACGGAAGCGATGAATATGAAAGAAGAGCTCTTTTCAGAAGAAAGATTAGAATCCGTAGTCCTCTCTCATATCAATGATCCACCTGAGGTGATTCGACAAGCGATACTCACCAAAGTTGGCGAATTTATTGGAGATGCAGAACCACATGATGACATCTCCTTATTTATCATTCGCCTCAATTAAAGCTTTTACTTTTTTTGAATCAACCAACCGCCTTCATACTATTAGGTTGGCCAGTAGACGCAAGTAGAGCTCGCCACAAAGTACTTTTTTCTGGGCGAAGCACTTTGCGCTCTGCAATTGCAAGGGAGATAGGCATAACGGTAAACACATTGTTCCAAATCCCGACGACACAACCAGTCCTACCGGCAAACGCAGCGTGTACGGCATTCTGAGCCAAAAATCCACAAAAAACTGAGTCTTCCGCATTGGCAGGAACAGAACGGATGATATAACTTGGATCAATGTATTTTAGGTTGATGGGCAAACCTTCCTTTTTGAAAAAATCCGTGATCCTGTCTTTCATAAAGACGCCAATATCGGCCAATTTTTTATTGCCTGATTGGTCTTTTTCTCCTTTATCTTCAAAATACTTTTGACCTGCACCCTCTGCAACAATGATGACCGAATGTCCCCGTTTGGTGACTCGATCTTTTAGAACATCAAGAAATCCACCTTTCCCTTCCAAATCAAAATCAGATTCCGGGATCAAAACGAAATTTACATTTTTTGAAGCGAGTGCCGCATTTACGGCAATAAAACCAGAGTGACGACCCATAATTTTTACGAGTCCAATTCCGTTAGGTGCCCCCTTTGCTTCTTCATGTGCACAATTAATGGCTTCTACTGCTTTACTAAATGCGGTGGAAAAACCGAACGTCTTTTGTACGTAATTGATATCATTATCAATTGTCTTTGGGATTCCAACAATCGCAATATCTTCTTTACGTTTTTTAACTTCTTCATGAATTGCTTTGGCACCACGTAGCGTTCCGTCTCCACCAATACAAAACAACATTTTAACACCATACAGGCATAAGGTGTCTACCATATCGTCAATGTTTTGATTTCCTCGAGAAGAACCCAAGATGGATCCACCAAAATTCATAATGTGTGCGACTTTGTCTGGAGTGAGTTCCACTGGTCTATGTCTTGATTTTTTTACCATTCCCTCATATCCATAAGGAAAACCTAATATACGAGGGACATGGTAGCGATAATGAAGTTCCATCACGAGTGCCCGGATGACATCGTTGATTCCAGGACACAACCCACCACAAGTCACAATTGCCGCGGTGACGTCACCTGGAGGAAAATAAATTTTCTCTTTGGGCCCTGCCTGTTCAAAAAAAATCGGATTGGTTTGGATGGTTTTTAAAGCATCTTCCTGACCAGAAAAAATGGTCTGGAATAAAACCACTGACTTTTCGTCGGTCCAATAATCATAACCAGCTGGATTTTGGTAATTACAAGCTCCGAAATTCTCTACAAGGGTATCATTTTCATTCATTCAGGTGATTTATCGCAAAAAAGAGTGAAGTGAAAAGCAAATTTCATTGCATTTCTGGGAATTTTACCGAGAGTCTCCTTAGATGAAAGGATCTTTCGTAACCAGTTTGCTCGTGTTACCAAGTATTTGGTTTACCCTCGTGTCCCAGGGTTTGCCATTCTTTTCAAGCTACTCCATTTCTGACCCTCAGCCAAGTTTATTCCGAGTAAATAGCGATACGAGCGGCTTCCAAAGGTCATTATCGATCCCTTTTCGTTTCCCTGCAGAGCTCGAATTGGGACGACCTGTAGGTACTCGACCTTCAGCGTCTTTCGATCCGATCTCCCAAATTCAGATTTTTTCGCCGGTTATCCCATTCTCTTCAACGCTCCCTCTAAGAAACCCAGAAGGGAATTTTGATGTGAATTCTAGGGCTGCCAACCATAGCGTTCTCTCCTACCAACCAAATGTGACTTACATAAGCTATCGAAAAGGTGTAAGTTTTGATATGGGACTTAGTTTTGGATTGTCGTTAAATCAAGGCGGACTCGCGTATATGGATGTCCGTGAGACAAAAATGAGAGTCACTTACAGACTGAACAAAAATATTTTTTCATTCGTAAAAAATTCTAGATGGGAGTTGTTTTTACAACTTTCTGAATTACACAGGTTTGACGGTGATAGCATTTCCCGTCAGCTAAATACTGCTCTGAAAGTTCAAGATCCAGCTAGGTCAAATTTTGTTGGTCGGCAAATCTATGTTTCTCCGGGCATTAGCATTTCAAATAGTAATTTGGTTTTTGAAGGTATGGTGAAGGTTCCTATCAATGCAAGAGAGGCGAATCGAACTCTTGACGATTTATGGTCACCGGAAGTTCAAGGTAACCTAGGTTTAAAGTATCTCTTTCCTGTTAGATCATCTAACAACTAAATATATTTAGGACGTTATTTTTTTCTTCCAAGCAAGATAGATGTCTTGTTTCAGTAGTTTTTCTTTCCCTCTTCCAAGACGTAGACTGTCTTCAATCCCAGATACATTCCAAGTAAGTTTGACCTCATCCACTGGACAATTCACTTCACCACAATTTGCCTCAAAAACTTGAATTTTTTGTTCAGGTAGAAGAGTTGTCATTTCTAACAACCACTTGGAGAGAAGTGGATGGAAGGAAAATCCATCTTTTAAAAGTACGGACTCGATGGATTTCCAGCCATGATCATGTGACATTTTGTTTACTTATTTACTAGCAACGGTTTTACGAGATGGATCATAATTTAGATACGGTGATAGCCATCTTTCCACTTCTACAACAGGCATGTCTTTTCGTTTAGCATACTCAATGACTTGGTCTTCATTTATTTTGCCTATGGCAAAATACTTTGCATCTGGATGTGAAAAATAGTATCCACTTACTGAACTAGCGGGCCACATCGCACAACTTTCTGTTAAGCGAATGCCAGCATTTTTTTCAACATCCAACAATTCCCAAAGTTTTTTCTTCTCTGTATGATCCGGACATGCAGGGTAACCGGGTGCTGGGCGAATACCTCTGTATTTTTCACGAATTAAATCATCGCTCGAAAGATTTTCATCTTTACCAAATCCCCACTCATCTCGGATCCATTTATGCATGTATTCAGCAAATGCTTCCGCAAATCTGTCAGCTAAAGCTTTTACGAGAATCGAATTGTAATCATCATGTTGGTCTTCATACTCTTTGGCTAATAATTCTACACCGTGACCCGCTGTGACGGCAAAAAAGCCCATGTAATCATTGATCCCTTTCTCTTTCGGCGCAATAAAATCTGCCAAACTTAGATTCGGCTGTCCAGCAAGTCTTGTGATCTGTTGCCTTAACATGGGATAGGTTCCCAAACTATTCTTCTTTGCCTCATCTTGGAAAACTATTACACATTCATCTTCTGTAAATGCCGGGAACATACCAACTACACCTTTTGGCGTTAAACGATCATCTTTTAGCATTTTTTGAAGCATAACTTCTGCATCTTGAAACAATTTTGTCGCTTCTTTTCCGACAACGGGATCTTTTAAAATTTGAGGATATCTACCTTTCAATTCCCATGCCAGAAAAAACGGTGACCAGTCAATAAACGGGAGCAATTTTTCCAATGTAACATCGTTAATCACTTTTGTGCCTAAGAAAGAGGGCTTTGGAGGAATGTATCCATCCCATTCAATTTTTATTTTATTTGCAATTGCATCTTCTAACGTTAGCAAGTTTCTTTCGCTCTCACGCGCATAAAACTCTTCACGTATTCTGATTTGGTCTTCTTTGACTGATCGCAGATAACCTTCCCTTTCAGAAGGATTGAGAACACCATTCATTACATTCACTACTCGTGAAGCATCTAAGACATGGATAACTGGTTCTGAATACTGCTCAGAGATTTTAACTGCAGTGTGTGCAGGTGAAGTTGTGGCTCCTCCAATCAAAAGAGGAATCTTAAATCCTTGCCTCTCCATTTCCTTTGCAACATGAACCATTTCATCAAGAGATGGGGTGATCAAACCAGATAGCCCAATGGCCTGAACGTTTTCCTTTCTCGCAGTCTCCAAAATTTTTTCCGTTGGGACCATCACTCCTAAATCAATTACTTCATAATTATTACAGGAAAGGACGACACCGACAATGTTTTTACCTATATCGTGAACATCTCCTTTAACAGTCGCTATAAGAAATTTTGCCTGTTTTGATTCATCCTTTTGATTTCGTTTTTCTTCTTCCATATATGGAAGAAGATAGGCGACGGCTTTTTTCATTACACGTGCACTCTTTACTACTTGCGGAAGAAACATTTTTCCAGCGCCAAACAGCTCTCCAACGACTTTCATCCCATTCATGAGAGGGCCTTCAATCACTTCTAATGGTTTCGCAAACTGCTGGCGTGCTTCCTCGGTGTCTACGGTCACAAATTCATCGATACCTTTTACGAGCGCATGTGTGAGCCTTTCTTCTACCGGTAAAGATCTCCAGACATCGTCTTTCTTTTGGACTTTTGCCTCTCCATGGAATGTGCCTGCGGCCTCTATCAAACGTTCGGTGGCATCGCTACGACGATTTAGTAATACGTCTTCTATCAGTTCCAATAGATCTTTCGGGATTTGTTCATACACTTCGAGCATTCCTGCATTGACAATTGCCATATCCATACCAGCCTGGATCGCATGGTATAGAAATGCAGAGTGCATAGCTTCTCTAACAGGGTTATTCCCTCGAAATGAAAATGAGATATTGCTCAGTCCGCCTGATACCTTCGCGCCAGGACAAACTTTTTTAATTTCTCGTGTTGCCTCGATAAAATCTACCGCATAATTATTGTGCTCTTCGATACCGGTGGCAACTGTCAAAATATTGGGATCAAATATAATGTCTTCTGGGTAAAAATTCAATTTAGAGATCAAAAGATCATATGCTCGTTTACAAATACGAACCTTATCTTCTTTTGTCGCCGCCTGCCCCTGTTCATCGAATGCCATCACTATAGCCGCGGCCCCGAATCTTTGGATTGTCTTTGCATGTTTAAGAAAGACTTCCTCACCTTCTTTGAGTGAAATGGAATTGACTATCGGTTTACCTTGAATGCACTTGAGTCCTGCCTCTAAGACAGTCCATTTAGATGAATCAATCATAAAAGGAACCCGAGCAATTTCCGGTTCACCCGCAATTAGATTTAAAAACTTTGTCATCGAACCTTCGCCATCTAAAAGCGCTTCGTCAAAGTTTATATCAATGATATTTGCACCTGCCTGAACTTGTTGGAGTGCTACCTGAACTGCTTCTTCAAAGTTGCCATCCAAGATTAACTTTTTGAACTTAGGTGAGCCTGTTACATTTGTACGTTCGCCTACATTTATAAATCCTTGATCTTTGGTTAAATGGAGAGGCTCAAGGCCCGAAAAGGAAGAAAATCGAGGTTTGGTGGTGAGTTTGCGAGGTGCTATATCCTTTACTGCCTCTGCGGCGGCGCGAATGTGATCTGGTGTGGTTCCACAACAACCACCAACAATATTCAAAAAACCGGATTGGGCAAAATCCAACATCCATTTTCCAAACTCAGCCGGGGTTTGGTCGTATCCACCGAAGGCATTTGGTAAACCAGCGTTTGGATAACAAGACACATAGCTTTCAGCGATACGTGAAATTTCCGCTATGTATGGTCTCATTTCGCCTGCGCCTAATGCACAGTTAATTCCTACTGCAAGAGGATTTGCATGGCGAATTGATAAATAAAATGCTTCACCAGTTTGACCTGAAAGTGTTCTGCCTGATGCGTCAGTAATCGTAACTGAAAGTACGACTGGAATTCTGATCTGCCTTTCTTCAAAAATCTTTTCGATAGCGAATATACATGCCTTAAGATTTAAAGTATCGATGTTTGTTTCTGGAAGTAGTAGATCAACACCGCCGTCCAACAATGCGGCAACTTGTTCATAGAAACTGTCTACTAACTGGTCAAACGTAATGGCACGGAATGCAGGATTGTTAACATCAGGAGACAAAGAAGATGTTTTGACTGTTGGTCCAATGGATCCTGCGATAAATACTTCCTTCGTTGATTTCTCTTTAAATTTTTTAACTGCATTTTTTGCGCATTGAACAGCGGCTAAATTTAACTCTCTGACAACAGATTCCATCTGATAATCTGCTTGGGAAACCGAATTAGAACTAAAGGTATTGGTTTCAATGATATCTGCTCCGGCCTCAAGGTATTCTAAGTGGACACCTTCAATAATATCAGGCCTCGTCATAGCGAGCATATCGTTGTTTCCTTTGACTGAGAGTTTCCAGTCTTTGAAACGTTCTCCACGAAAGTCCTTCTCTTCTAAAGAATGACGTTGGATCATAGTGCCCATCGCACCATCTAGTATTAATATTTTCTTTTCTAAAAGGGCAAGAAGAGTTTGGGCGGAGGGATTGGTGTAATCAAATTTCATATATTTTAATGTTATAATTTCGTGAAATGCAAACTACAGGAGAAAAAGCTTCCCCTGTAGTTCTTTTTTTATTTGCTAGAATCGGCACACTTTGGCCCTTTTAAAGGCGGCTTCGTGTTCACGATTACTGGATACTTGCTCGATTCGCTTGCATTGAGCGCAATCGAACTTTTGAACTTCTCTGGAACATCATAATCCGGGAAAATCGCATCAATCGGACACTCATATTGGCATGCATTGCAATCAATACAAGTATCCGGATTGATATACAGTGTGTCGTTTGCCTCATGGAAAGCTTCCACGGGGCAAACTGCAGCACAACTCGTATATTTGCAATCTACGCAAACTTCTGTTACTACATAGGCCATTGATTCAACTACCTGCTTAGTAACGGTAATGTTCTGGTTTGAAAGGACCTTCAACAGGAACAGCAATATAGTCTGCTTGTTTTTGCGAAAGTTTAGTCAAACGAACACCAAGCTGCTCAAGGTGGAGAGCGGCTACTTTTTCATCCAATCTTTTTGGGAGTCGATATACACCGATCTCGTATTTGTTATTCCAAAGTTCCATTTGTGCAAGAACCTGGTTTGTAAACGAGGCTGACATAACAAAAGATGGGTGACCAGTCGCACAACCTAGGTTAACGAGTCTTCCTTCAGCGAGAACAATGATAGACTTCCCATTCGGGAATGTATATTTGTCTACTTGAGGTTTAATTTCCATCTTCGTTACACCTTTTTCAGCATTCAGTCTAGACATTTGAATCTCTGTATCGAAGTGACCTATGTTACATAGGATAGAGCCATCTTTCATACTCTTCATATGCTCAAGAGTGATGATGTCATCGTTTCCGGTAGCTGTTACAATGATGTCAGCATTTTCGATAATGTCCTCAACTCTTAGAACTTGGTATCCTTCCATTGCGGCTTGAAGTGCACAAATTGGATCGATTTCAGTTACGATGACACGTGCACCAAAGTTACGTAAAGAAGCAGCGGAGCCTTTTCCTACATCACCAAAACCACAAACTAGTGCTACCTTTCCAGCAAGCATTACATCTGTTGCTCTTTTGATACCATCTGCAAGTGACTCGCGACATCCGTAAAGATTGTCAAACTTTGACTTTGTGACCGAATCATTTACGTTGATGGCTGGAATTTTGAGCTCTCCATTGCTAAGTTTTTTGTGGAGTCCGATTACGCCTGTAGTGGTTTCTTCAGATACACCCTTGATCTCTTTCAACAAATCAGGATGTTTTTCATGGATGTAATGTGTTAGGTCATGACCATCATCCAAAATCATATTTGGACCTTTGCCACCATCAAAGAAAATGGTTTGTTCAATACACCACCAGTATTCTTCTTCCGATTCGCCTTTCCATGCAAATACAGGAATTCCTGCTTTTGCAATGGCAGCTGCTGCATGGTCCTGAGTTGAAAAAATGTTACATGAAGACCATCTAATTTCTGCACCTAACTCAATAAGAGTTTCAATGAGAACGGCTGTTTGAATCGTCATGTGAAGTGAACCTGCTATACGAGCTCCCTTCAACGGTTTTGTTTTTCCAAATTCTGCCCGAAGTGCCATAAGTCCTGGCATTTCTTTTTCGGCCAAAATGATTTCTTGTCTTCCCCATTCCGCTAAAGAGATATCTCTCACTTTATATGGAAGTCTTTCCGATTTTGTGCTAGTTGCTGTGGACATGATGTCCTCCTTTTTTCCTTGCTTTGATTGTTAAAATTTTAAAAACTGAGTCCGTTTGAATTTCGCTTAAAGATTCTATGATAAAACCAGAGTTAGTAAGCCAGGATTCTAGTAGATCTGGTTCGAATCCAAGCCAAAGGTCTGCAAAATTATCTCTCATCATTTCTTGGTTGTGCTTTACGAGATCGACAATGCAAAAGATACCATCTTCTTTGAGAATTCGAGCTACCTCTTCAATCACCGCTGGTGGATGGGAAATGTGATGTAACACCATACTTCCTACGACAGCTTCATAAGATGCATCTGGGAAAGGTAAAGCTTCCAATTGAGCAGTCACCAAACGCACGCTATCATTCTTTCCGAACGCAGAATTTGCGGCTTCAATCATATTCGAAGAAGAATCGACTCCCAGTACTCGTTTGGTTTTTGTAAGTAGGTAAGGAATGAGTCCACCAGGTCCACATCCCAAATCTACGATTTCATTGCTTTGATTGGGAAGGTGCTCAAGTATCCAAGACCTATAAACTTTCGGGTGAAGCACGCCTTCTTGAATGGTTTCCCAATCGCTAGCGACACGGTCAAAAAAACCTTTTGATTTCTTTTCTCGACCTTCCAGAATGAGACTCACCATTTTTTGGTCTTTCTCGCGACTAGGCAAATCTTCTTTGTATGATAAAATCAATTGTGTAAGTTCTGTAAAAAAAGAAGGGGAATGATCTTGATCTGATCTTGCGGCATTCGGTGGAAGGAATGAGTATACCAGGGAACCCTCTCGTCTGGTCTGCACGAGTCCAGCCTCAGTGAGAATCTTCAAATGCCTAGAGATCCGGGATTGACCCATTTCGAGAATCTCAACCACTTCATTCACCGAAAAAGCACCAAAACTTAATATGTGTAAGATACGTACTCGTGTCTCATCCGAAAGCGCCTTCAGTGCAGAAAGTAGCATTTTGGGATTTGCTTTTGTTCGGGTGATTTCTTTCGTAACCATGCTAAGATATCTAGATATCAAGAATTCTTGATATCTAGAATTTTGCAAGTTTTTCTTTCTAATTTAACTGTTGATTCGCCAAAAATTAATCTTTTCTCTCAGATTTGACGCTAAATTCGCAATCCCACTGGAGGTGGCAGTCATTTCCTCTAGACCTGCGGCATTTGCTTGTGTCAAATCGTTGATATTGAAGATTGCTTGGGCCACCTCTCCGATTGCCTGCTTTTGTTCTTCCATCGAACTGCGGATCATGATCGATATCTCGTTTACACTCTCCACTTCTTGCACCACTCGTTCATTTCGATGGAGTTGGATCTTTGTGCTGGCCTGAATGGATTCCGTCACTTTTTGGAAAGAAGAAACCCCTTGGATGATATTTTGGATTAAGGCTATCGTAGATTCAATGATAGAAGTTCCCTTTGCGATTTCAGTGTCATTTTTTTCGATCAACTCGCTGATATCATTGATTGAGCTTGCAGTTTTGATTGCAAGTTTGCCGATTTCATCAGCCACCACCGCAAAACCGCGGCCGTAACTTCCCGCCCTCGCCGCTTCAATGGCCGCATTTAATGCCAAGAGATTGATTTGTTCTGAAATACTGCTGATGATTTCAATCACGCTTCCAATTTGCTCAGAACTTTCACCAATTTTTGAAATGGAATTCTGCATTTGGTCTAGTGATATTTGGCCTTTTCTTGCCTCATCAGTAATCTTAGTGAACTCTAACGTCGCTTTCGCTACTTCGTTTCCTGTACTTTGAATTTCATTGGATAACTCCTGCATCTGCTTTTTGAGATAATCCACTTTTTGAAATTGGGAATCGGATTGTGAGTCTACAGATTGTACGGCGGCTGAAATTTGTTCAATAGATGCTGAAATTTCTTCTGCAGATGCCGCTTGTGTCTGAGAGTTAGCAGACAAACTACCTAAAGAAACTGACATTTGTTCTGCGGAGGCGGCCATATCTTCGGATATGGATTGGTTATTGGCAACTACATTGGAAACTTGAGAGATGGTGCGATTCAATCCTTGTGCAAGTTTTCCGAATTCATCGGAAGATTTAACAACCACCTGGGACCTAAGATCGCCATTTCCAAAACTTGAAAGAACAGCCTCAATACCTAAAATGCTTTTGAAGCGATAGTAGAAGACTAAAAAAGTGGCAAGCGCGATTACGAATGAACCACCCAAACTCAAGATCACCAGACCATCTAACGCGTCATAACACTCTTTCTCGATTTCGGCTAAGTCAATAGTTGAGTAAAATTGAAATCCATTCTTTGAACTAGTTTTTTTACGTAGGAGAAACATTGAGCCTTCCCAACGATTTAAGAAAGAATGTTCATCACCCGCCGCTTTCGATAGTGCTTCAAATTCTGAATCTTTGAATTTTTGGAGGATATAGTTTGAATTTGGATGCCAAATCATCACGGAATCTCGATCCAGAAGAAAAGAATATCCAGACTTTCCTATCTTGATATTCTCAAGTAATGTGTTTAACGCGTCACCAACGCGCAATGGAAAGCCTATGATCCCTACTACTTTGCCGTCTATTTTGAGAGGTCCTGTAATCATAATGACTATCTTTTTTGTTATGGGAGAAACTTCTGCTTTGCCAAAAAATACTTTGCCCTCTTTAGCAAGTTCTAAATTTTCCTTGATGATGGGATTGCCGCTTAACTTTAAGCCCACGCCTTCACTATTCGGAAAACCAGTTGCAATAATTGTATTGTCTTTGTCCATATCTGCAACAAAAGCATTTTCAAGATAGAGTGCCTGGTTGTGAAAAACCTTCTGAAGGGCTTTCGTTAACTCAGTATAGTTTTTCTTTGCATAAGCATCTTTGACTTGCTGATTTTCCGAAAACTCAATCAAACTGGATTCAACATTGGCAAATAGTACATTCATGGATGCTTCATTACTAAGGTTGAAATTGTATAATTGATTAGAGTATGCCATCTCCAACGAATTGGAATTGATCTTAAAAGAAATCATTAAGTATACGTCACTCATGAGAACAATCATAAATGAAATCATGATTGGGATAGAAACACTCAATCGTCTGTAAAAAGGTTTTTTTGACTCATCTAATTCCCTAGAGAATACATTGGATTTTAGAAGAAAATTGGAAGCACCTTCCATAAATAAAAAAGATAGGATAATATTAAGAAGAGCTAAAAAAATGAGGGTGTTTTCTAAATAGAAGGCTTGCGATCTTGTGGTATCAGGATGCATTTCGAACGGTATCAGAATGATCAATGCGGCCATTATCCATTGGAGTATACCAATCAGAGAGAAGTAGATAGGTATCCGAGATACGAGATTCCAGCTTTTAAGATAAAACTCATCTGAAATAGTTCGATTTGCTTCAAATTCGATGAGATAGGTTTTGACTCCACCTAACAAACGAGGAAAAATGAATATCGGAAAGACCTGAACAGCGATCGCCCCGGCAATTAAGCTCAGGATAAAAACACGCAACTGATCTCCAGCCGGCTCCAATAAAAAATAAATAAGAATAGCTCCTAGAGGAACCACAACACCCATCGAAAATCCGACTGTGGCAATGAGAACTTGGCGATTGAACTGTTTGAATAGAAGCATTTAGGTGACCCAAAAGACACCTTAAAGCGTTAGTTTTTGGAATGCAACCGATTATCCGAGATAGTGGTCTTAAGAATTCGTCAATCGGAAGAAGTTGATTTTACGTTTTAAATTTTCTGCAAGGTTCGCGATGCCACCAGAAGTAGCCGTCATTTCTTCCAATCCAGCCGCAGTAGATTGAGTCAGATCATTGATATTGAAAATTGCATGTGAAACCTCACTTATCGCATTTTTTTGCTCCTCCATGGAGAGTTTGATTTGCTGGCTGATTTGATTCACGTTTTCGACTTCCGCAGTCACTTGGATGTTTATTTTGCTCTGTTCTTTGGTATTCGCCTCAATGGATTGTGTAAGCTGTTGGAATGTGTTTACACCAGTGATAATGGTAGAAATTAACGAGATCGTAGATTCGATCGTTTTTGTACCACTTTCGATCTCAACTTCATTTGCATGAATCAATTCATCAATATCCTTGATCGACTGAGCAGTTTTATCTGCCAACTTTCCAATCTCATCGGCAACAACAGCAAATCCACGACCATAAACACCTGCCCTTGCAGCTTCAATTGCCGCATTGAGAGCAAGTAAATTGATTTGTTCCGAGATATTGTTGATAATCTCGATCACATTTCCGATTTCCGCTGAACTATTGCTAATTTTTCCAATGCTAGTTCTCATTGAGTCAAGGGAAGCCTGCCCTGCCTTTGCTTCACTAGTGATCTGAGAAACACTAGTGGCCGCTGTTCCAACTTGTTTACCCATCGTCGAAATGATTTGAGAAAGAGAATCCATTTGGCTTTTGAGAAAATCTACTTTTCGGAACTGTTCTTCTGCCTGTGAATCAACACTTTGAATTGCGGCAGAGATTTCTTCAATAGAGGCTGAAATTTCTTCCGCCGCTGCGGCTTGGGTTTGTGCATTGGAAGATAAACTATTCAGTGAAACAGACATTTGTTCGGCAGAAGAAGCAAGGTCTTCAGAAGCCGTTTGATTGGCTCCTACAACGTCTGCTATTTGATCAATGGTTTGATTGAGTCCGAGTTGGATTTTCCCGAATTCATCGACAGCATCAATTTTTGCCTTTGAAGTCAAATCACCCGACTGGATGGAATTTAAAATTTGATCAATACGGTCAAGACCTGCCAGTCTAGATCGTAGCAGTAGAACGACTGCTATATTGATGAGAATAAAACTTAAAATAGAAACAAGTGATTGATTGATAAGGGCATCTATCGAATTACCTTCGATGACATCTTGACCCATGGAAGCACCAAAGTAATACTGATAATCTTCATTGTAACGAATCATCATTACATTTCTTTTTCCATCCAATTGGTAAAGAATGGATTTTTCACTATTCTTTTCCTGAATTTGAGAGGCAAATGAAGCCTGCTTAAAGTCGTACAGTTGATATGCGGCACCTGGATGATAGATGGTTAGTAGCTCTCTATCTAATACGAATGCATGACCGCTTTCACCAAGCTTTAAATCTCCTACAGCTTTTTGGACAAAATCCCCTACCAAAAAAGGAAACCCGACCATCGCGATGATCTCTCCTGAGTCCGAAACCATGGGAGCAGTTAGAAGGATAACGGCAGTTTTTGTAATTGGTGATGGAAAGATCGAGCTGAAAAAAACTTTACCAGCAAGTGTCTGTTTAATATTTTCCGAAGCGCCTGGTGATTCTTGTATTGGGAAGCCAACACTTGCCCCACCAGGAAGACCAGTCGCCTCAATCCTATAAGGCGCCGAAACAGAGGCAATAAACACATTCTCAAAGTAAGAACCTTTGTCGTCGAAAATTTTACTTAGGATGGGCGTGAGTTCTTTCCATTTTTTTTCGGCCACCAATTTTTTATGGTATGGATTGTTTACAAATTCTTGAATCGCAACTTCTTTTTCCTGAAAGAAATTTGATATATGTACGGAATTGTTCAAACTGATGTTATATAATTGATTTCGATACGAAGAATCAACTGCGGATTTCATCGAGTTAAAACTTAGAAGGATAAGTGCGACCAACAACATTTGTAGTAATGCAGAAATTAGTATGGGTAGATTCGCTTTTAAGCTTTGGTATTTGAACTGATCCGCGATAGATGAATCTGTATCCTTCTGATCAAATATGCCATTTGCAAAAAGGCGGTTTACGTTGATGCTCGCAGAAGTAAAAGAAATGAGAATATTGATGATGGAGACAAAAATTAAAACTCCGACGTAGTTGATAGATTGCGTTTTAGTTGTTTCTTCGACATTGATAAATGGAAGCGATGCTACAAAAATTCCCAGACACCAGCGGAAAATCGCGCTGTATAAAATATATTTTGGAAAAGAGACGGCCGTATTTCTTGTATGAAGTAGTTCAGTCGTTTCAATTGTTCTTCCTTCATCTCGTTTTTGAAGATAAATTTTGAGGGGCTTCATTTTAGCCAAAGTAAAAAAGAAAGGAAGCTGAGAAGCTAAAATGGCTCCAACCGTTCCTATCACTATCGCGATGAATTGATTGTAAGTTGGCTCTACGAAGAAATAAATAAAAATAAAAGCAAGTGGAACAATGACGACAAAGTTGATAACTTCAGTAGAAAGAAAAAAACTGCGAGAGAATTTTTTATATGAACTCATTAGAGTTCCATCTTAATAAATCATTCGATTCCGAAAAGGGATTTTTAGATGGAACTCATGGATCTTTTTGATCTTTGAGAGAATTTAGAGAGAGATTTTTACACCTAAATTTGCAGAGTACAAATCCTTTCCGCCATACAACCCCTCTAAAATTACTTTAAGTAAGTATACATCCAATTCCAAACCACCTATCGCATAACCCATATTTCTTTTGATATTGGCGTCACCTGAAAGCCCAAGACCAAGTGTACCGGAAGGATTCGCAGATAAAATTGAGGGATCAATTTGTGATTGGTATTCTCTTGGAATTTCAAGGACACTGACGTTATTTGCTTGAATGATGAGTGGACCAGATCTTGACATGGAAATACTGCTATCACCCGTATTCCAACTGTACCCTCCACCGACGATCAGGTTCGCAATCCAAAAAAGCCCAATTCCTGTGCGTACGTCCACATTGGTAGTTCGAACCTTTGTGCCATAGAGGAAATTTGTATCACCACCCCATTTTGCCGAAACTCCATTTGTTTGGATGGTCGCGGCTTTGCCTTCCAAATATTTAAACCCAAAATTTTCTTCCATGACATGGTGTCCGGCACCGATGTTGATGCCATCCCATGTAAACATATTCATGAGAAAGCCTTCTTTCTCAATCAGCTGGTATCGAATCATTCCACCATAATTTTTGACGGTGATGCGCCCTTCATAATTTTTATTGTTTGAAAGACCTTGCAATTGTTTGTTGGAGACCACCATATCCATGCCATGCAAAAAAATCCCAAACCTACTTAACCAATGGCGACTTTCGAAACCGAGAAGCCATCCAGGATTAAAATCAACATTGACATTGGGAATAACTGCACCACCAACGTTCGGTAATTTGGGTAATTTAAATCCAGGCTCCTCGATGGCGATATCATCTTTTTTGTAACCTGCAGCCGAAACACTAACACCAAACTGGATACGCCTTACTGTTCCAGTTCCTATATTAGATGTTCCTATGTTTGCAAGAAAGCCAGCTTCGGTGTTTGTTTTGAGTACTTCGTTTATATATTCAGTTTGTAATCGAGTAAAAGATCGATTTGCACTGTTAGTTATGTCCGTAGGTAGGAATTGGCATGCTTGGCCGGTACAAGTAAATTGCGCCTGTAGGTTGGTCGATGCCCAAAAAATAGAACAAATCCAAATGAAAATGCCAAATATGATTTTCATAAATTTAAAACCCTCGTTTATCATCCAATTGTATGAACAATTGAAAGAAAAAAATTTCTCCGTTAAAACGCCTTTCTAGGGCTTTTTCTGACTACTAATCAAAAAGACACCTGATAGAACAAATATCGTCCCAATTGCATGGAAAATAGAGATTTGCTCGCCCAAAAACCAATATGCAAGCAGCAAAGTTGACATCGGACCGACAGAACCGATGATCGCCGCCGTCTTAGATCCGACTTTTTTGATACCTTCCGAGACAAAGATTGCCGGCACAACGGTATTGACGGTTCCCAGTATAAATGCCAATCCGTAAAATTCTATTGGCTGGGATAGCTCAGACCATTTTCCGAAGAATAAAAAATGCAAAAAAACGACAATGGAAGAGATCGCAAGAGCGTAGGCGGTAAATCGTTTTGCGCCTATTTTTGGGATCATACTTCCACTTCCCATCAGATAAATGGCATACGTTAGAGCAGAAAGTAGAATAAAGAAGGCACCAAGTGATACATCGTTTGCCTCACCTACTTTTAAATCTTGGCTGTAAGCGATTGCTACACCTGTATAGGTTAAGAGCAGAGAAATCACTTCCTTCAGATGTATCCTAGTTTTAAAAAATAAGAAGGAGAGGAGCACAACTAATGTCGGATAGATGAAAAGAATAATTCGTTCAAGACCTGCGGTGATATATTGTAGTCCAAGAAAATCAAATAAACTCGCCAGATAGTAACCGACGATCCCCATTAAAATGAGAGAGGACCATTCCCTCCGTGAAATTCTTTTTGTTGCCTTTTTTTCTTCCGAATATGCGATCCAAACTAGAAATGGAAATGCAAAGAACATTCGAAAAAAGAGCGAAGTTGTCGCACTAATTTGGTAGGTATAAGTGAGTTTAACGACTACAGCCTTTGCAGAAAAAAGAATCGCTCCAAAGAGAACTAATATGGCGCCGTTAATTCCACTTTGAATAACTGGTTTTCTTTCTGTCATAATTCCATAGTGAAAAACTAGTTTTTCACCGATACTAAATTTGATGAAGTTCATACTGAAGTGGATCGTGTTCCTAGTAACAATTTTTCCCTTAGTATTGTTGCCTGAAAAAACCGAGATTGAGCTGTCCAAACCATTGTTACGTGTTTGGCCAACATTTCGACCTGAGGAATGTGAAGATTGGGCTATTTCGCCTTTTATCTGTAAAAGATGTCTATGGGAGGGAAAGCGATACGCTCAAAAGATTTACTTTTTCGAAAATGGACCATATAGAGAGCATGGTTGTTATCTAGAACCAGTAGGTTTTGAGAGAATCGAAAGAGAGAAATGACCCCCATCTGGGAGGTCATTGATTTAGAAAAAGTTTACTTTTTAACACATCCCATAATGCCAGTTAAACCAGGTGCATTTTTAAGGCAATTTGGATCAAATTTTCCTTCCATACACTGTTCAATCATTTTAGCTTTTCCTTGTTGGAGACCTGCAAGTAAAGGAGCGGCTTGTGGGTTCTTTTTCGCTTCTTCTTCAATTGCAACGAATGCTGATGTAAGTGCCGCTTCACATTCTTCTTGTGTATAAACTTTTGATTTACAATTTGTGAGAGCTAGGCTCAAAAATAGAGCAAATACGAGTGTTTTTTTCATGAAAAACTCCGATGGTTTTATTTGATGTTAATATCTGACTGGGAAAGGCTTTTGAAAAGTAAAAAATGTTACACCATATAGCAATCGGAACTCCCTATGTCTCAAATCTAGCCGATTTTTATCTGCTACTCCCTAATTCAGTTAAAAAAAATGAGTTTTTTGAGACGATTGATGGTAGTTTGAGATCGATATGGATCGAATTTGATGGTTTCATTCTTATGATTGAGCATGGCGAGAAGAAAGGTGCCAAAGCATTGGTATTTGCATACAATGATGCAGATGATAAATTATGGGAAATATTCCTAAGTTCTATAAAACCAAGTCACCGAACGGACTATACTGTTTATTTCCATGATCCAGATGGCAATTTGTTAGGCGTAAGTAGCTACCCTACTCGATTAAGGAACTTTTGACAATGACTCAAGCAAATACTAAAATTAGCTATTCATATCTTATTCAAATAAAGGATATCCATCGTCACTACTTTGACGTGACTCTTCACTTAACATCGGATAAGGATAACGTCAACCTTTGTTTGCCTGCCTGGACGCCTGGTTCGTATATGATCCGAGATTATTCTACCCATCTCTATCAATTCACAGCTCTCGATGGAAAAACAAATGCTGAATTACAATGGGAACAAATTGGACTCCACGAATGGAATGTAGTCTTGCACGGAAATTCTGCAGTAATTAAATATGTAATCTATGCATTTGAGGATTATACCGTTAGAACTAATTATTTGACAACTGAGTTTGGATTTATCAATCCACCAGCTATGTTTTTATATCCAAAAGGATCATTGAACCAATCTTTACAAATTCAATTTGATACATCTAACTTTTTTTCAAATATCTTTACTTCGCTTCAAAAAGGCAGTGAAGATTTTTTTTATGCAAATTCTTTTGATGATTTGTATGATTCTCCATTTCACCTTTCCAATCAAAATTCAATTTTCTTTGATACTGGGAACTGCAAACACGAATTAATCGTTGAAGGGAGCCTCGCCTATAGTTTTAAGGAAAAATTGGCGGTAGACCTAAAAAAAATATGTTCTGCACAAATCAAAGCAATGGGACATTCCCCGAATTCATATTATCTTTTTATCTTGAATTTATCACAACAAGCTTATGGAGGTTTGGAGCACAAAGCAAGCAGTGTAAATTACTTTAGTCCAGACAATTTGGCAGACGAGGAAGAGTATAAAAAATTACTTGAACTACTTTCTCATGAATATTTCCACCTTTGGAATGTAAAAAGAATTCGTCCCATTGTTCTAGGTCCTTTTGATTATCAGAATCCTAATCTCACCAAAGAATTGTGGATTGCAGAAGGAGCAACCAGCTTCTACGATATTTACTTTCTTTACCTATCTGGTTTGTTTACTAAGGATGAATTTTTCTCAAGATTACAGAGTGATGTTATTTCTCTTGAAGATACAGATGCGCAATTATGGATGAGCCTCGAAGAATCATCTTTTACCGCATGGAATAAATACTACAAACGAAACGGAAACAGTCATAATGTTTCTGTATCCTACTATACGAAAGGAGCAGTACTCATTTTATGTATGGTTATATATATTCTAAAAGAAACATCGGGCAAATATTCCTTCTTGGATATTTTGCGTTCATTATATAATTTATATTATTTGGAGAAAGATCGAGGGTTTACGAAACAAGAATTTTTTGATATTGCAAAAAAAACTACTGGTGTAGATCTTAAAATTGAGTTTGATCAATATTTGACTAAACCTAACAAAATACCTACAGAAAAGTATTTGTTTTGGATTGGTGCAAATCGCATCGATGCTGATGAAGTAAGCGATCTCGGATTTAAAGTTAAAGAACGAAACGGGAATCTTTTTATCAATAAATTGTTACATAAGGGTGAAACGTCACCGATACCTGAACTCCAGTTGGACGATGAGATTTTAGCAATAAATGGAATGAGAATGAACAAAACTAGTTTCGATCGTTTGGAAAAACAATTGAAACCCAAAGAAAGAATTCATATTCTGCTTGCACGATTTGGTAAAACGAAGGAGGTCATGGTGGAAGTAGGAAGTGACTTTAAAACTAAAAAATTTATATTTTCGCCAGAAATTCCCTCTGAAATTAAGTTGTTACAAGATGTCTTTTTTTATAGAGAATAAATAGCTTATGCCAGGTAGATTTAACTATATCCTTACTCCTTCTTCAAAGGAAGAGATTTCTCCAGAAATCCCACTGCCATTGTCAAAACATGGGAAACATTGGATTCATATAACGGCAGAAAACGAAACACAACTGACTGTATTATTTGAAAAGCATAAAATTCACCCGCTAACGATCGAAGACATTCTAAATCCAAACAGTAGGATAAAATTAGAGAAATTTCCAAACTATATCTTCTTTATTTTTAAGGGCTATCAATTCGATAAAAATATTCTTATCCCTAAAAATTTCAATTTTATCTTAACCGAAAATCAGATCATTTCGATCACATTAGATTATCGAGATAGCATTGGCGATTTGATAGAGGACTGGAAAGCAAATCATAAGCTACTGGCCAGAGGTTACGAGTTTATAGTACATAAGATTTTGGATATTGAAACCGATCACACATTATTGATTGCACAAAAAATCGAAGAAAGAATTGAACACTTTGAAGATCAAATATTTTCAAATTCTAAATCTTTAGATATTGCAAATGTATACGGATTGAGAGGTTATTTACAGAACATGAAGAAAGGTATCAACCAAAACAAAGAAGTTTTGGAAGATGTTGAAAAGATCAAAAGCCACTTTTTTAGTGACGAGGCAGATGCATTCTTTCGTGATGTTCGGGACCATTCTATTCGTTTGTTAGAACTTGTTGATAGTAATATAGAATCTATATCTTCTGCATTGGAAGCACACATAGCACTTTCAAGCCGGAAGACAAATGAAATCATGAAAATACTTACCATTATGACGGCAGTTATGTTGCCTATGTCCCTCGTTGCAGGGATATTTGGTATGAATTTCAGATATATTCCAACCTTGACCTGGTCTACCGGTTTTCACTTCTCTTTGGGAATTATGATTTCAATCGGAGGGTTTATGTTAATCTACTTTAAAATCAAACGATGGTTTTAGCAAAAATAAAATAATTGAAGACAATCTTTAAATCAGACGTCTTGGATTTTATATTGACGTAATCCCACCATCGACTGTCCAATTTGCACCAGTAATATAACTCGACTCTTTTTGAATTAGAAAATTTACAACACGGGAAATTTCAGATGGCTCGGCAATTCGTCTAACGGGAGTTTTTTGAATAATTTCTGACTTATGATCGTGAACCTGGTCTTCCTGAACACCCATATTTGTGTCAACATACCCTGGGCTAATACAATTGGCAGTAATCCCGAATTCGCCCCATTCATCGGCAATGGATTTAACAAAGCCAACCAATGCATGTTTTGACGATGAATACGCAACAGAAAGAGCCGAGCCGACGATTGAAAGAGAGGAAGCGATGGCGACGATTCTCCCTTGTTTTGATGATTTCATCATTGGAAGTAATAGTTTTGTTAATAGAAAAAATGAATCCACGTTGATTCGAAAAATAGATTGCCATTCATCGAGTCCAACTTCGGTTATGTTGTGGTATGGTCCGCCATAGCCAGCACAATGTACAAGCCCATAAATTTCTCCTGACTGACTGCATTCCGAAACGAGTTTAGTTAAGGTTCTTTCCAATACAAATAGCGGCTCAGAGAGGTCTACTTCTCGATAGGTTTCTTGCAATACTGGAGATTCGGGACGAACTTTGTCAATGTTCCAGACGGAAAAGCCAGAAAGTACAAGCGATCGGACGATTTCGCGACCGATACCACCGCTTCCACCAGTTACTAAAATAACGGGTTCAGAAACTTCCATGTTTATAAGATTCCTTTCTTCGGTGTAACGTAGATTTCATCAAGATATAGAGAATTTGGGAGGTCTACTAAACTTGCAAGGAATTCACCGGCATCCGAGACCGAAATCATATCCTTTTTTGCAAAATCAGTCCTTTTATCCCAAATTTCCGTTCCCACGGCACCTAAGTAAGCATTCACTACTTTCACATTATACTCTTTCCATTCCTCTCTGATTGCCTTGGCAAGCCCAGAAACTGCATGTTTCGAAGCACAATACGCTGAGGAATTTGCAAACCCCATTTTGGAGGCTGTCGAAGATAAAAAAACGAGAGTCGAACGAGTTGCGAGGCGGATCGCAGGTGATAAAATTTGAAGGATCTTCATAGAAGCAAAGACATTGAGTTGAAAATGGGAGTTTAAGTCGACCTGACCGATTTCTTCTATTGGCTTAAATAAGCCATCGCCTTGAGCAAAGTATACGATGATTTGTATATCTTGATCGTTTTTAGAATTTGCCTTTAGTTTTTCGACTTCTAGATTGAACACCATTTCAAAATGATCGAAATCCGTTGGTCTGGTTAAATCAAACTGATGATTTTGATTTGGTAAAAATTCATTTTTGAAGGCAAGCCCTCTTCGAGAAAATCCAATGTTGATCGACTCAGTTTTTTTTAATTGTATCGTTTCAAATATGGAACGTCCGATTCCGGTTCCTGCGCCAAAAACTAAAATGAGAGTCTTCATCGTAAAGATTCTTTCATCACGTCAAACAAAAATGCTGTCGCTTCTAAATGTCTGTTGGCCTCTAATATAGAATTGCCCCAAACTGTGGGGCCGTGACCTTCTACTAAAATAAAAGGTAACATATAATCGGGATTTTCAGCAAAAAATAATTGAATTGATTCAGCAATGTCTTTCACATTTCCAAAATTATAAAAAACCGCCATCTTTAAATTTGGATTTTCATTCCAAATTCCATACGCTTTAATGATTTCAATATTTGGTATGTCAACTAACTTGAATTTTTCCTGAGAAGAAACCGAATATACTAATAAATTAGATGATAAAGTATGAACATGCAAAACTGCTGAAATGGTTGATGAAAATTGATATACTGCTTGATGGATCGATGTTTCCGCCGATGGTTTGTTCTTAGTTGCATTGTGTAGAGGAGAGTCAGATTCATTCGGTAGTGGTTGAAGGCTGTTCTTTACAATTTCTGAAGTCAAAATATCAACGCAGACAAAGTCAGTTTGATTTAAGTTTCCTTTGTCTTTTCCGGATGCTGTGATCCAAATCTGAGACGGATTTGTAACTGACCTAATGGATAAGTTACCAGCAGTGGCAAACATCCACTGCCGATTATAATAAACTTTAGAGAGACCTACGATCTCTTGGATTAATTCTTGGTCTCCCAATACTATTTGTTTACCCTTTCTACATAGGTTAAGTCACGCAGATCAATTTTTACAAAGTCACCTTGTTTGATAAATATTGGTACATTAACTTCTCCGCCAGTTTCTACACTAACACGCTTGAGGGCAAGACCAGTTGTGTCTCCTTTTAAGCCGTCTTCTGCATAGGTTACTTCTAAAACTGCGAAATTAGGAGGAGTGACTCCGATTGGTTTTTCTTCATAGAAAGAAACTTCGACCTGTGTTTCTTCTTTCATAAATGGAAGGATATCTTCCACATAATCTTTAGAAACTGGAATTTGCTCGAAGTCATTTACATCCATAAAAATGATGTCGTCACCATCAGCGTAACAATACTGCATCTTACGTTTTTCTAGCTCTACGCTTTCCAATTTTTCCGCTGCTTTGAATGTACGCTCTATAGAAGAATCCCTTACAATGTTTTTTAGTTTAGTTCTGATGAATGCAGATCCTTTCCCAGGATTTACAAATTCTGATTTAACGACCGAATAGAGTTCATTCTCAATTTTGAGAATCATCCCTTTTTTAACTTCTGTGATACCTAATGTCATATTTTCAATGCTCGTAAACAAAATCCGAGGGACTTGCCTGCCTGTCAATCCAAGTATGGTTATTAGTTATGGCTTGGAATGATTGGAAATGGCAACTTCAGAATCGACTTTTAAAAGCTGAAGATCTGATTGGAAAGCTTGAGCTTATTGAAGAAGAAAAGGAAGCATTCGAAGAATCAAAGGAGATTTTTTCCTTTGCCGTTACTCCCTATTATTTATCTCTCATCGACCCTTCGGATCCGAATTGTCCAATTCGTAAACAAGTGATCCCTCGAAAAGAGGAGTTGATTCGAATGCCGAATGAAGTGGAAGACCCACTTGCTGAGCAAGTATTTATGCCAGTTAAGGGGGTTACTCACAGATATCCAGATCGAGCTTTGTGGTACCTATCACATATTTGTGCAGTTTATTGTCGATTTTGTACTCGAAAGCGAAAAGTTTCGAATCCTGAGGAAACACCATCAAAAGATGAGTGGGAAGCTGCATTGGATTACTTCAGGACGCATCCAGAGATTAAGGAAGTCATCTTATCTGGCGGGGATCCTTTGACTCTGGCTGATCATCAATTAGATTATCTTCTTTCTCAATTGAACAATATCAAACATATCAACCATATAAGAATCCACTCACGATATCCTGTCACTCTTCCAATGAGGATAACAGATTCAATTTGTGAAATTTTTAGAAAATACTTTCCAATTTATATGGTCACTCATTTCAATCATCCTAAAGAATTGACTGAAGATGCTAGCGTGGCGTTAAAAAAGCTCTGTCAATCTGGCAATTTGATTATGATGAATCAGTCAGTCTTGTTGAAAGGTATAAATGATTCTGAAGATGTACTTGAATCTTTGAATTATCTTCTCTTGAAGGCCGGTGTAAAACCATATTATTTACACCAATGCGATGAGGTTTTCGGAAGTAGTGGATTTGTGGTACCTATTACAAGGGGAATCGAAATCATGTATAAACTTCGAGGAAGGAGATCCGGAATTTCGATACCTACTTATGTCAAAGACCTAACTGGGGGAGGAGGAAAAATTCCACTCAACCCAAGTTACATTATAGAAAACCGAGAAAAGGGATATTTAATGAAAAATTATAATGGCGATTTGTATGAAATCATTCATTAATACAAAAACTTTTTTTCCCTACAGTTTTTTCTTACTTTTATATATTTTTACCGCTTGTAAATCAACCAGTCCCATTAAATCGAATCAAGTATTGGATATTAAACCCAAAATTCTCAGACTGACCTATGATTCAACATGGACAACGAAAGAAACTTTTGAATTGCAGAAGGTCGAGAGTATTCATCAAAGCGGAAATACTTATACTCTACTCTTCGACCCAAACGTAAGCGAGAATACATTTCGATGGATCAGAGTTTCTTCGACCAATCAAGAAAATAGACAAGGATTTCCTTATTTGATGTCTAGTCTGAATCAAAGTGCAAAGGTCTTTTATATCCCATGGAAAAATACTAAAATCTCGGTCGTAATTCAAAATCAAAATGAAGACCCAAAAAAAATAGATTGTCGATGGGAAGGTTTATACAATGGTTATTTGCTAGTAGTAGAAACCGAATATATGAATAACAACGGTTATGAGCTTTCGAAAGTAGCTCAGATTTTCCATCAGTATGCAAACGATCGGATTATTACTTACTAGACAAAATCAGACTACAAGCATTAAGAATCTTTTGGGATCTCCTTTAATTCTGTCGAAAATGTTCGTTTTGGGTTTTTCCGTAAAAAAAATGAGATCTTGAAAGATATCTCCCTCGGATTTGTGGTAGCTCTTACAATTCCTCGTACACGCATCAACCTCAGCCAACCAATACTTTTCAATTCAAACAATATTCCAATCAAACGGCATCTTGAAATTCGGAAATACTGTGCCATCATCTCCAACTCTATTAACAGACTTTCCTCAATTCTACATGATATTTTTTTCAAAGATTGGCCACTCTTTTGATACTCCTTAGCAATTGAATTCCTAACTGGGGGTTTCATCCCAAAAATCAAAGTAGTTGATCCTTCTTCCAATAAATGTTTGATCACAGCATTTACACTTTTTTTAGTCGAGAAAAACCGTCGGTAAATCGATTCCGGAACGAGTATACTGGTATTTCTAAGCTCGTCATAGTCTAAGGTTGATTCATTTTTCGCATTTCTTGGCAAATACAAAGTTCCATTTTGATGAATGACGCCTTGGTAGTAAAAAGTGCTAATTCTATCCATAATTAATGGATGGTTGAAAAAACATGATTCTGACCGTTTATTTTGAAAAAAGGTTGGTCAAAACCTGAATCATTCCCAAATTAGAAAGGGATCTCGAAATGTTGAGGTTTGGATACTGTTTATGTGGCTAAAATTAGGGGAATCAGAAGTAATCAATTTAGATTTTATTGCCTCAATCAAAAAAAACTCAGCACAACCTACAATCGAAATCATCTATCAAGATTTAAATAATATCAAATCTCTACCTTTTCCAGGAACAGAAGAAAGAGACCGAGCCTTCAAAGCAATACTTGAAAACTTATCTAGGATGAAGTTATTTTTTGAGTGATCTCAATGCCAGAATATGAAGCCTTAAACCCAGTTCTCTATGCCAAGGTCCTTGATCACCTAGAACCCATATCATCACATAAACCATTTCAAATTTTATTTTATGGCTCAAGAGAGCGTGGTGATCATGATGATCTCTCAGATTTGAACTTTTATCTACTTGCCCATTCAACAGATCAGATGAAACCAAGTTTTATAGAATCTGTATCAAACGCACTCAATCAACTTGAAGCTGTTGCCCCTGTAAATATGATCGCTGGCGATTCGGAATCCCTTAGACTTAGAATGAGAATTCATGAACCAGGCTCAATCCAGCTATTGGAAAATGCCTCAGTTTTTTATGGCGACTCAATTTGGGAAAATCTTCAAACCGAATGGAGTAAAATTAGAACGAAAGAAATTTCTACCAAAGACCTTTCCTCATATCTTGAAAAGAGAATTCGTTTTTTCAAACAACAGGTATCAAAAACAGCAAAAGATGAAGTGATACAATTGGAACGAATTTGTACTTTAACTTTGCATGTTTGGGCAATCAATTGTATCTCAGATATTAGTTTCTCAGAACTATTGAAGATGGATACTCCAAGTCAAATTCATCCCTTATTCACAAACTTATACAAACACGAGCTAGATGACACAATAAACGAGTTGCTTAGCTTACAGCAACGCCTTGTTACAATAAAACGAGAAGCAAGGTGGAAAAAAGAGTTATCAAGGGATGAAATTTATGAATTAAAATATAAACTAATCCAACTCCGAAAGGATGAAGAGTTTCTACTTAACTACTAATGGAAGCAAGTCAGCATAACCATACTTAGCTAGATCCTCTTTCTTTATAAATCGTAACGCCGCAGAATTAATGCAATAACGCAGCCCAGTTGGTCTAGGGCCATCATCAAATACATGTCCCAAATGGGAATTCGCAATTTTGCTTCGTACTTCAACCCTTGTCATTCCCCAATTAGTATCTTTTTTTTCAACAATGGATTCTTCAAAAATCGGACGAGTGAAACTTGGCCAACCGGTTCCCGAATCAAATTTATCCTTTGAAAGAAACAATGGTTCCCCTGTAACAATATCAACATAGATTCCAACTTCATGATGATTCCAATATTCATTTTGAAACGGTGGCTCGGTCTCATCTAGCTGTGTGACTCTATACTGGATATCACTCAGCTTTGATTTTATTTCTGCTTGATTAGGAGTTTTATAATTCATAAAAACGGGCTCTCTCTTTGCTTCTCCGCATACAAGACTAGAAAAAGATAAGAAGGAAAAGACAAACAAAAACTCAATATGCCTCTTGTAATTGAGAAGGCGAAAAGCAGGAACTTCAAATTCCGAACGGCAATTCAAATCGCACCGTCCATTGTGAGAGTCGATTTTTGGAAGGATAAGTTTCATTTGTAATTAGACAGCGGAAAAGCAATCCAAGGAAACTCGGAATTGAGCCTATTTTTCACTTTCTTTTAAAGTGCGTTTTTTTATAGTATCCTTTTCTCATGACTACGAACCACTCCGAGCAGGAGAACGACTTCCAATCTTTTGGATTTCGCCCCGAGCTCCTATCAGGAATCACCGAAGCCGGTTTCCTCACCCCAAGCCCCATCCAAAGACAAGCCATTCCCCTCGTTCTCGAAGGTAAAGACCTGATCGCTCAAGCCCAAACGGGAACAGGTAAAACTGCGGCCTACGGCCTACCTTGTCTGAATCGGATCAAATTGAACGATGGCATGCAAGTCCTCGTTATTACTCCAACTAGAGAATTGGCACTTCAAGTTTCTGACGAATTATTCCGCCTCGGTAAAAATTTAGGAATCAAGACAACCACCATTTATGGAGGGGCATCCTACTCTAAGCAGATTTCTCAAGTTACAAAAGGAGCACAAGTTGCCGTTGCAACTCCGGGTCGCCTACTCGATCTTCTCAAAACAAAGGAGTTTCGCAATTTCAAACCAAAAATGGTGATCTTAGATGAAGCAGATGAGATGCTCGATATGGGCTTTTTGGAAGATATAGAATCTATATTTGCATTCTTACCAGAAGAAAGACAGACTCTCCTTTTCTCAGCAACAATGCCCGATCCCATCAAAAAGTTAGCGGGAAAGTATTTAAAACATCCTGCTCATGTGAAAATTGCAGTTACTGAAAAAGCTTCAAAAAATATCGAACAGGTTTATTACATTATTGATGAACAAGAACGAGACAATGCAGTTGTTCGAATTCTTGATTTTGAAAATCCATTCAAAGCAATCGTCTTTACAAAAACTAAAAAAGAAGCAGATGATCTGAAAACGAATTTGTCCTTCAAAGGATACCCTGTTGAAGCTCTTCATGGAGATCTTAGCCAAAAGCAACGAGAATCTGTATTAAAGAGCCTTCATAGTGGACAGGTAAAGATACTTGTTGCAACCGACGTTGCCGCAAGGGGTCTCGACGTAAAAGATTTATCCCTCGTAATCAACTTTCATCTTCCATTTGATAGCGAAAGTTATACGCACAGAATTGGTAGAACAGGTAGAGCAGGGAAATCTGGAAAAGCAATCACACTTGTGACTACTCGCGAATCTAGAGCACTTTCCAGACTCAAAGGAACATCTGGTACTGAACTTACGATTGCAACACTTCCAACTAAAAAGGATGTCCAAGCAAAAAGACACGTTGATTTTATCACAAAGATTTTAGAAACAGAAGTGAATACAGATGCTGAGGAAATTTTCGCAAAATTATGCGAGAAGGAAGACAAAGCAACAGTTAGCCTAAAGATACTTTCGCAAATTTTGGATAAAGTGAAAATAAGCGGACCCGAAAAAATCGGCAAATCTGCAACTGAATGGAGTGAACATCCTCCATCCGGTGGCGGTAAACGAAGAGGAAGTGGAGAAAGAAGTGGTGGCAGATCTGGAAGACCTAATTCTTCATCATCTGGAAGCGGTTACAAATCATCCGGAAAAGGATCATCTGCACCCGCAGCAAAAGGCGGCAAACCTCAGCGTTTTCGAAATAAGTAGTGGCTGACAAACCACTCCTCACCTTTTCGATAACCCCATAATTCTGCACAGGCGAGAAAGAAAACTTTCCAATAGACAAACCATTTGGTTTTATCCTTCTCGCCATAAGTTTTTGCTAGAATTGACATCACTTCATTCTCGTTCTTTAGCATATTCTCATACCATGCTTCACTAGTTTTTGAGTAATGTGTGCCGTTGACTCTCCAATGATTTTCAATCAAAAAGTCTTTTTGAAAGTATAAAAACAAATCATCGGAAGGCATCTGTCCACCGGTGAAAAAATACTTTGCCATCCAATCCGTTTCATCAATGACTTCGAAGGGATAAGCAAAAGTATTGTGAGTAAAGATATGAACAAAAAATCGACCATCTGGCTTAAGAACCTTGGAGAGTCTTTCAAACAAAACTTCATAATTTTTCATATGCTCTAACATCTCGACAGATATAATTCTATCGAATGTATCCTTGATATTAAAATCATTCATGTCTTGGGTGATGATTGTCAGATTTTTTAAGCCACGTTCTTTTGCACGTTTATCAATAAACTCTTTTTGTGTGCGCGAATTGGAAACACCCGTTACCTTACATTTAGGAAACTTTTCGGCAACATAAAGTGAGATGGATCCCCAACCACAGCCAAGATCTAACACCTTCATGCCATCTTTGAGTTCTGCTCGTTCCACAGTAAGTTTGAGCATTGCTTCTTCAGATTCAGCAAATGTCGTGTTGGCATTTGGCCAATAACCAGAAGAATACTTCATTCTTGGACCCATTACATACGTGAAAAATTCACTTGGGACTTCATAATGTTGTTCATTGGCATCTTTGGTGTGAACGGCGATGGGACTAGATTTCAGCGATTTAACATACTGAATTTTATGGGCAAGCTGGGCTTCCGCATTTTCTTTAGTTTCTTGACGAAGGCGCAAATCTAAAAGTTGGCGAATGCGAATTCGGATGAGCCAATCAGGGAATATATTTTTTTCGAGCAATGAATTGATGTTCATCGGTTTCTCCATGGAAAAAATGCGTTGGTTGTTTTTTGGTATTCTATAAACAATTGACCCTTCGATTTGAGAGAACTTCGTTCCGCAAAAGGGACACCTGAAATGAACCGGAGTAAAACAAACATAAAAATGGGTGTGAACAAACTAATCCAAGATGATCCACCACGCAAAGGGATGATACCAATTCCAACCCAAATGATCCATTCAAAAAAGTAATTCGGATGTCTAGTATACTTCCAAAGGCCTACATTACAAACCTTGGAACGATTCTCTGGTACGGATAAAAATTGATGCAATTGTTTGTCCGCGATGGTTTCTCCTATAATGCCAACAAAAAACAAAATCCAACCTAACAAAATGCCAGGGTAGGAAGATAAGATTTGATAATCAATCTGGAGATCCCAATCGGAAGCTGCAATCGCTGGACCAGAAAGAAGCATTGCAAGGACTCCCTGTAAAAGAAAAACATTCGTGAAAAACTTTTGGTGGACTTTATCACCATAGTCTTTTCGAAACTCAGCATACCTCTTATCTTCAGGGTGATTGGTTCGGATGCGAGTCCAATACAAAAATCCTGATAAACGAATCGACCAAATCCAGATGGGAACCAGCAGTACTAATTTTCCATAAAGACTACCAGTGCCAAACAAGCAAATGATCGAAGAAATCAATGCGATGACTAGGCCCCAGCCGACATCAATGACACCGTAATTGTCTCGGGTTCTTCCCCAAAACCACATCAAAGTCATGAATAAAAAAGAAAAAATAACAACTGTTAATAAGGTGAAATAATTTATGACCAAGAAAACCTCGATATTTTTTTAGACGGCCTTTGTAGAGTGAAAGTCATTATAAAGTTTTTTGAATAGAATTTTTTCAAGAAAGTCTGGAGAGAGATTTCTCATCCATTTCACAAAAAATCCTGTCCGATCGATAGTAACAAGTTTTGCATTTTTGTCTTTTGCTGATTTCATAAGAAGTAAGGCGACTTCTTTTGCTGTTTTCAATTTGCGATTTGCCTGCCCTTCATCTAAAATGGAACCGTCAGATCCAAGACCAGACTTTCGAAGTGCCGTCTCGGTATAGGGAACACATACAAGTACAGAACCTACTCCGAATTCAGAAAGTTCGATTCTCATGGATTCCATCGCCGCATGTAAAGCTGACTTAGAAGATGAATATGCAGCCCGCCCTGGAATCCCATACAATGCAGAGACAGTGGAAGTAGTAACCACCCGCCCCTTTGCCACCTTCAATTTATCCAAGAGCATTTGTATCAACTGAATCGGCCCAAAGAAGTTTGTGGCAAAGGTCTTTCTATAAACTTCCATATTCAACTCATCAAATCTTCCATGTGCCGTGATGCCGGCATTATTGAATATTACATCGATACCGTGGATCTCCCTGGGAAACAATGCTACAGCATCGCTAATGGATGTTGGATCTAAAAAATCGATAGCTATGGGAAATAGTTTTGTTTCAGGATGAGCGTCCAATGGAAGTTTAATTTCCGCGGCACGTCGAGCCATCGCGATGATTGTTGTCGGAAATTTACTAATTTCAATAAGAAGCGCGGCGCCGATTCCACTGGATGCACCGGTGATCACTACTACCCTTCTGTTCCAAAAATCTTTCATTCCATCCACCTCGCCAATAGAAAGGCACTCGACATAGGATTTAAGATTCGTATCCTCTGACGAGTGAATTTTTTCTAAGGAGATCAAATGGCGATCAGAAACCAAGTTTGGGAAATCAAAGATTCTTTCGGCATGGAAAATTTGAAAGTCTCGGATCGAGTCGTACGAGAAGAGATCGGCGATCACGAAGTCCAGGTTCGTCTAACAGCTACTTCATTAAATTATCGTGATTATTTGATGATCGTTGGTAAATACAACCCACGTCAAAAGTTACCGCTTGTACCTTGTTCTGATGGAGCAGGAATTGTGGAAGCAATTGGTGCAAAGGTGACTCGATGGAAAAAAGGTGACCGCGTTCTTCCAATTTTCGCCCAAAAATGGTTGGCGGGCCCACCTGATATGGATTCGTTACGGTCAACACTTGGCGGGCCAAATGACGGATGTTTAATGGAAGTTGGAATTTTTGATGAAAATGGGCTTGTCGCGACTCCTACTCATTTAAGTGATTTAGAAGCGGCAACCTTAGGTTGCGCAGGCCTAACAGCATACAATGCCGTCGTCCAATTTGGCGGGATCCAACCAGGGAAAACAGTTCTTTGCTTAGGCACAGGTGGTGTTTCTCTTTTTGCATTGCAATTTGCAAAAATGATGGGTGCTCGTGTGATCGTAACATCTTCTAGTGATGAAAAATTGGAACGTGCCAAACAACTTGGTGCTGATGAAACAATCAATTATTCAAAAAAAGCAAACTGGGAACGCGATGTACGAAAATTCACAGAAATGAAAGGAGCTGACCTTATCATTGAAGTTGGTGGAGCAGGAACCATGCCGAAATCCATGATGTCGGTTTGTCCATACGGAACCATCGCGCTCATTGGAGTTTTGGCTGGTGGGGAATCGAATCTATCACTTTATCCGATTCTTATGCAAGGAGTCAAAGTACAAGGAGTGATTGTAGGGAACCGATTTGACTTTGAAAATATGAACCAAGCGATTTCACATAACAAACTAAAACCGGTAGTTGATAAAAATTTTTCATGGGAAGAAGTTCCAAAAGCTTTTGAATACCTACAAAGTGGAAAACACTTTGGTAAAGTAACGATCAGTTGGGGCTAATTCAAAAATGGCAACACTCGGCTCAAACATAATAAGGACTTGAATCTGCTAAGCTAGTTTGGTTGATTAATTTCATAAATATACGATCCAAACCTAAGGAAATGCCTGCAGATTCTGGAAAGTTGCCGCTTTCTAAGACGGATAAAAAATCTCGATCCATTGGGAAAACTTCCTTTCCCAATTTTTTTCTCAAATTTTGTTCCTCCTTAAATCTGGCTTCTTGTTCTTTTGCGTCAGTAAGCTCCCAAAATGCGTTGGCAAGTTCGACACCGTCCCAATAAATTTCGAATCTTTTTGCGCGCCCATCTTTAATTTTGGAAAGGGCCGCACACTCTGGTGGATAATCATATAAAAATACGATACCTTCGCCTAATTTTGGTTCGACAAGATTCAAAAAAACAAGAAAGAAAAGGTCTTCATATTGCCAATCTTTTAGTTCTTCGAAAGGTGTATTCGTTAAAGAATGTTTTTGAATGACAATTAACAAAGACTCCTTATCAAAACCCATTCCTGTCGTCTCATTGAACATTTGTTCTACGGATTTAGAATTGATGATAGTTTCTTTGAGTTTCGCATTTTCACGACCGACATTCTTTTTGACTGAATTTGAAAATTCCAAAAAAAGATAGATAAAATAATCCTTAATAAAATCAATCAGCTGTTTGTCGTCCCATCCTTTTACATATAATTCTAACATTAAAAATTCCCTACTATGTATGGGACTCCCCTGCTCTCCTGAACGAAATGTATGAGTGATTTCATAGATTCGATCCAGTCCCGTTGCGAGCGTTTGTTTGAGTGAGTATTCTGGCGAAGTGATAAGATACCCTCGTTCGTCACCCTTGGGCGACTCAACCAAAAATGGATCCAAGTAAGGTTCCATTCCGACAACTGGTTTTAAGATAGGGGTGTCGATTTCGTAAAAATCTTTTCCAAACAAATAAGACCTTGTCAAATAGAGGAAATGGGATCGTAAAATTTGGGTTTCTTTTGAAAGTGCTTTCATAAAATTTATACTATGGCAAATAAAACTAGGTTTTTAACCGTACGAGAAATAGAAAATGCCTACGAAGTCAAAATCCTTTCAGAAACATTCAACAGAGATGTGGATGATGAAGTGCATTCCGTCATAGGGATGTTGTTCTTTCAAACTAGATCCCATATCCAATTGGATGTGACAAGTCTTCGTTATTTACCATTGGATTTTATCAATCAAATCGTTGCATTAGCAAGAGATTTGCGAGCAAAAAAACGTGTCTTGGTGCTCGTTGGTGTTCCCTATTCGACCTATCATTATTTGAAGCGATTTCGCTTAACAAAACTCTTTTTCCAATTGCAAGACGGAATGGTCAGACGAAGGTTTCAAAATCCTCTTCGCCCCACGGAAGAATTTCGACGTTGATTCCAAGCTCGCCTAGCAGTAACATCACTCTCTTCTCCAAACGAATTCCCTTTACATCTTTAGAAGCATTTTCAACTGATGCATACAAACATGATTCGTGAATCGACGTAATTTCCTTCATTTCGCGTCTGGCCGGAGCAATTCGTTTTAATAATTGCCAAATATGTTCCCCCAGTGGTGCCTCAGGACCTAGTGTTGAATTGATTTGCCAATGAGGTGTGACCGGTTTGTTTTCGATGTCAACAATCTCGGAATCTTGAAAATAGTCTGGATCGATGCCTAATTTGGCAGTGATTTCCACTGGTTTGACCTTTGGGCCAAAAATTGCGATCATTGCCCATGATTTTGGGTCCCTTTGTGTTTCCATTTCAATTTTTTACTTTTTTTTTCTCCTAGAAGAACCAAAGTGAGATAGAACTCAAGGGAAAAACATGAAAAATATTTTGGTTATTGAGGATGATCCGGACATTGGGAACTTGATCCGCAAATCGCTCGATTCATCGCATTATACTACATCCGTCTTTGAAAACGGCGAGGAAGGTTTAAAATTCTATAAGTCAAATCATCCCGATTTGGTCATTTTGGATCTTTCTTTGCCAGACATCGATGGAATGGAGATATGCCGAACCATTCGAAAAACGGACGAAAGCACACCTGTTTTTATTCTTTCAGCGCGAACTGAAGAAATTGATCGAATCATGGGTCTTGAGTTAGGTGCAGATGATTATATCACAAAGCCATTTTCTGTAAGAGAGCTCAAAACGAGAGTGGATGTATTCTTTCGTCGTTGGGACAAAAAGATCGGCATCAAACCGAATGTGGGTCAGGCAGGCGAAATCCTCCGAGGTGCCTTAAAAATCGATAGCGTTCGCAGAAGAGTCACCTTAAATGAAAATATAATCAATATTTCCCGAAAAGAATTCGACATTTTACAACTCTTAGCGGGTTCACCTGGTAAAGTTTTTTCAAGGGAAATGATTCTAGAATCTGTTTGGGGAGTAGAATGGGACGGATTTGAAAGGATGATCGATAGTCACATCAAACGCATCCGCTCCAAACTAGAAAAAAATTCTGCGCAACCAGAATGGATCGAAACCATTTGGGGAATTGGATACCGATTTACCGATAATTATGAAAACATTGTAGTCCCTGATTGATATATGGAAGAAGCAAAACAACCAAAAAGTTTAATCGACGAAATTAAGTTATACGAGAAGAAAGCAAAGGAAATTGAGCGGATAGCTAAGGAAAAATATATGGAACAAGTATCAGATATCAAACAAAAGTTCGGAAAAGTAAGTGAAGATGCGACCCTAAAAGCAAAAGAAGTCATAGATACTGTCGGCACTTACGTAAAGGAGAATCCACAAAAAGCGGCTGTGATCGGTTTTGGTGTAGGTCTTGGTTTAGGTATGGCAATTGGCTGGTTCTTCAAAAGAAAATAGCGGCGATGCTCCCCGAAAAAAGGGAGGCATCAAGTCCGCTTTCTATGACTTATTAGAAAAGCTCATCGCATACTGGGAGATCATGGCGATTTATGTGGAAAAGAACATTCATCTTTTTCTCAGAAACCTCGTGCTCTCCTCTATTTGGATTTTTTCCGCACTTTTCTTTATCTTCATAGCTTTTGTATACGTTTCGTACGGTATCTTTCTAAGTTTCCAAAAGTTTTTGCTCAACGGTGATCCAATACTTTCTAGTTTTACAACTGCTGGCATTTTTTTGATCTTTGCATTCGTATTGATAGAAATCGTTCTCAAATCGAAAAAGTAACATGTTCAATCCATTTAAAGACCACGAACTCTATGCAAATAAAGATCCACGAGATATGTCCTTAGATGAATTGCGTATGCTCCTTCTTATCAAACGTCAAGACTTACAACTTGAATGGAACGAATTTCAAGGCAAAGTAAAGTTCTGGCAGAGAGTTGGCAGAACGATCAAACAATCAGGCATACTAGATCGAATCAAAGAGGGTTTTCAATCCTATCAATCCAATAGAAATTCAGATTAGTCCACTCTTCTTAATTCCCAATCTTTTAGATAAAATCATTGTGTTTTTTTAAAATTGTTTTCCAATGATCCCTCGTGCGAAGCTACCCTGCGATGATTCTATTTATTTTTTCGCTTGGATTGGCTTCTCAAACGAATCAAAAGACTTCTTTTCCTAATTATAAAAATAAAAACGGAGAATGGCGTGAACTCCATATCTCCATTGAAGAAAATTCCGGTTCTGTTGCGCCGGAATTTCGTTACTCACTAATGACTTCCATCGAAGCCACAAAGGATGGATTGTTTATTAGCCGAGTCGAAACAAAAGCAGATGCACAAATTCTAAAAAACAGAAGTCGCATCTCCGAAGAAGATTATGAAGCGGTAATGACAAAGCTCTTTGAACTCGGCATCGACAGTTTGGAAAATGAGATCCTACCTGCAGAAAAACTACTCGGTGTAAATTACAACACGATCGACTTTCGATTGGGTAAAATAAAAAAACGCTATTACTATCTACTTCAAGATTTGGGAAAAGAAAAGCGAAATCAAAAGAATGAAATCATTGAGATTATGAGAGGCATCAAACCATGAAAATTAAAACAAAGATCCACAAACTAACGTTTATCAGTTGTGTAATATTCCATCTATCTTTCGTTTCCTTATTTGGTCAAGCGTTTGATCCCAATTCAGTTAGGTCTAAGGATTGCAAACCGGGTGTCTTTAATTGTGGATACAAACCCGCACCGAAAGAAATCCAAGAATCTATCCCACTCAAACGGGACTTCAATAGCTTTGAAGAGCTACCGAGTAAAGTGGATCTCTCATCCCAAATGCCACCAGTCGGAAACCAAGGCCAACAAAACAGCTGTGTGGCGTGGGCATCTGGCTATGCAATCAAATCATACTTAGCAAAAAGTAGCGGTAATTTTTCTGATTATGATCCTCCTTTTGCTGGAGGCTCCGGAAAGAATGTATTTTCACCAGCATTTATATATAACCAACAGAATGGTGGCAAGGACGAAGGACTTTATTATTACAAAACCATGGAATTCTTACAAAAAAGTGGAGTGGCACCGTGGAGCAGTATGCCATACACCGATAAGGATTATCTCAAACAGCCACAAGACTCAGTAAAACAAGAAGCCCTCAATTACCGAATCAAATCTTACTCAAGACTCAATATTAAAAAACCAGATGACATCAAACGGGTGCTTGCTCAAGGAAATGTTGTACTTTTTGGAGTCATCATCGACGATGCATTTTACAATTTGAAAGGCTCCGCTGTCTATGATGCAAATGGAGGGAAAAGTTACGGTGGCCATGCCATGACCATTGTTGGTTATGATGATAACAAAACATCCAGTTCTGGAAGAAAGGGTGCCTTTAAATTTCAAAACTCTTGGGGACCGAATTGGGGTGATAAAGGCTTTGGTTGGATCTCTTATGCGATGCTTGCAAAAACAGGTCAAGAAGCGTATTCGATCATCGACGAAAAAAAGACCACACCTACCCCAACCATTGTCACTCAAACTCCTGTTCGCCCACTTTCTCCACCTACCGAGATCAAAATTTCAAGAGGCGAATTTGATTCAAAGATCGTCTTAACATGGGATGCCATTTCTGGCGCTTTGACCTATCTTGTCCAAAGGCGAGAACAAAGTGATGGTGCAGATCAATTTGTAGATCTTGCGTATGTCAATTCATCCACGATGACAGACTCAAACGTTACCCCAAGTACCACATACTATTACCGCGTTATCAGCTTTTCCGCAGAAGAAAGCTCCGTCGCTTCAAAGGAAGTGGAAGGTTACACTTCGGCCAAAGTGAACACAATGTCACAATTCGAATCTGTCGTAGGAATCCATGGACAGTCATATATGGCTGGGAATTCTCCGAAAATTTCTCTCACCTGGTCCGATGTAGATGGTGCCACTGGGTATATTGTTTCAAAAATGGGATCCAACAAACGATGGAAAAACATTGGAAACGTATCTTCCGCATCCTTTGTAGATTCAAATCCATCAAAAACTGAAACCAACATTTACCGAATCGCCGCGTCTCAAAAAGGGAAAAAAGTCGGCGAATGGAGTGAGACTTATGGAGTAAACGTTGGATCCGACGATAGCACTCCAGGTCAAGTGTCCAACTTAGTTGCCTCTTCAGGTGAATATGCAAATAAAGTAAAATTGAGCTGGAGTGAAGCTCCAGGTGCCATCACTTACTTCGTTTTTCGTTTCGATCAAAATGCTGAGCTATCTGGTCAATATCAAGTAAATGGAACTTCATTTGAAGATAGTGATGAAGTGATCCAAAACGGTAACCTATTTGCCTATGCCGTTATTTCAGCGAACCGCACAGGATATTCGGAGCCAAGCGAAGTCGCCATTGGAAATGTTGATCCTGGGCTTTCAAAAAGATCAGCTGGTGCCACTCTTCCCCCACCAGAAAACGTTAGTTATGTCCTAAATCAAAAAGACAAAAATTTAAAAATCAGTTGGAAGGCAGTCAAAGATTCGAATGAATATTATGTTTATCGAAAGATTATAAAAAAAGGATCCAACCCCAAAAATGCAAAATTCGCTTTTGTGAATGCCATTCCGGCAAAACAAACATTCTATACTGAGGTATTTGAAGGAAATCCAGGTGATCTTTATTTTTATAGTATTCGATCAAAATCAGAGTTTGGCTCCGAATCTAAGGATTCCAAACCTGTTTCAATCTTTTTGAACGCAGCTCCAAGCCAGGTAAAAAAACGAGCGCTCAGCTTGGAAGAGTTACCAAAATCATTTATCGGAACCTGGTCTGGAATGTTTTGGAATCCAAAATTGGGTCCGCAAAATTTAACGTTAGAAATCAACGGAGAACACCAAGACTTTAAAGCAGTGCTAAAAATCAATGACAAGATCGCCAAACAATACCAAGGCTCCTGGTCTCCCGGTAGTTCTGGTATCAAAACGGATGGGTTTTTATTGGACCTTTCAAGGGAAATGGAAGGAAATGCAAACGTAAAACTTGTGGGGATCTCGGACTTAGGCGAAAATAACGAATTTAGCTTTAACAAAGAATGATCTTTAAAATGGAATACGACTTTCCAAAAGATACGACTCTGTTAGATCTAGTATAGGAGCATTTATGGCTGAACAAGAAATCTTAGTTTTTACGACAATTGGTGACCGAGATATGGCGGAAGAGCACATATCGGAAATGTTGGAACAAGGCATCATTAAATCTGGAACCATTTTTCCTGAAGTGGAACTAGTTTATATGTGGGATGGCAAAATCACTGTCGATACAGAAAATAAAATCTTACTCAAGGCTACGGCTGATACGTATGAGGCGATCGAAGAATACATAATGAAAAAACATCCTTACATTGCCCCTGAAATCATTAGGATGGATGTATCTTTTGGATCACCGGCATATAAAGCGTTTATCTCAGAAAAAATCAAAAGAAATTCCGCTTAGTGAGTTGATCTAACTTCGGAATTTTTTTTCCAGAAGACTACACCATAAATTGCGATGAGAAGAAACACCACATATTCCATCGCAACCAAATCAATACCTTTCAAAAAATAAAGACTAATACAAACAACATCAACTGAAATCCACAAATACCAAGACTGCAAGATTCTCTTCGCCAATAAAAAATTTGCAACGATACTTGCGATCGTTGTAAATGCATCAAAATAAGGATAGGATGGTGGCAGTGCAAAATATTTGGGAATAAGATTTGGCAGCTGAATTGTAAATTCACCTAACAAATAACTAAACAAGAGTATTAAACTAAGAAGCAAAATGAAAAGCTTAGCACCAAGCACTGTAATCGGTATTTCCACACCTTTCCGTTTGCTCCAATAAATCCAGCCATACACACTCGAACCAAAAAAGTAAACTTGCAACAGCATATCCGAATACAATTGGACTTGGTAAAACAAAAAGAAAAAACAAATGGAATTGAAGATGCCAACAGGCCATGTGATGATCCAATTTTTAGCCGCTGTATAAACGCAGATTAGACCAGATAGAATCCCAAAAAATTCCAATAAGGAAATCGGATAATTCAAAATTACTAATACACTAAAGTTAAGCGAAAGCCAATCGTACATTTAGACTGGTACTTTTAAGGACAAGAGTGAGACACGGGAATGTTGTACTTTCTGGATAAATAACAATTAACGATATTTCTATCGGAAGGGGAAAGCACTTGATCAAAATAGAGAAAGTCTCCCAAATGTCCATCTAAATGATTGTCGGGGCCATTATAGAAGTACCTACCGATATGAAGGGAACTACCTACATCACAAATAGGTGCTGCTCCAGGAGCATTAGAGAGAAAAGGCTGGACCGTCCCATTTTTAACTAAGTTGCCAGAAGTACCATTATAATCCAAAGCAAGGATAACTGATTCGTTAATAGAATTGAAATTACTCGTTGAGATTACAGAAATACCATTTGCGTTTAGATTAAATAATGTTGGATTGCTTCCTACACTTCTCGTTAGATATAGTAATTTACCACCGACTCCACCATTATAATCTCCATTTTGAAAGATCCCATTATTCGCAGCTTGGGAAATTTCATTGAAAACTGCAAAAATCGTATTTGTATTTCCGATCAAACTTGGTTGGCAAGACGTAGTCAAATAGTCGGGGTTTGGTGGAGCAATGCCAGCTTCAAATCGTACGCCATCTTGGCCATTGATGCTTCCTATAGAAAAGAAAGGTTGATTGGCAGGTGTCACTTGGAAGACATTGATTCCATTTCCACTCCGATCGCTCCAAAGACTAACACAAGATGTCCCACCTCCACCACAGGCAGCAGGTCCGTATGATGCAGACTCTGGGGTGAGATAAAACTTCAAACTACTGCTAGCGGGAGTATAATTCCATACGCTCACCTGGGTGGGATGGTTGCCAGCAAGAACTCTGATTTCTGCCGCAGATAACACTCGGTTATAAATACGTATGTCATCCAACGCACCAAAAAAAGGATCCGCAGCGTCAATCCTTCGACCAATTTGTAAAGATGCAGAGGTATTGGTAGACCTACTGACTGTTCCACTATCTTGCAACACTCCATTCACATAGTTTGCCGCAGTTGTTCCAACAGATGTAGCACAAAAATGTACCCACTCCAAACGAAGACCATAGTGACTGGAATTAAAATTACTAAAGTATCCGTCATTTATAAAATTGGAAGCATCGATTGCGATTCCACTTCCATTTCCAACGGATGCAGTTCCATATCCAAAGATGTTTTGAGTGACATTGCTCTCTGTACGGAGCCAAGCACAATGAGTCCTTGCGGTAGTGCCAGTCGGCAAACCAACGATTGGTGCAGGCGAAGTCCTTTCCATAAAAGCAGTTGTGCCATTGAAGTAATAGGAGCCGAATGGAAATTTAAAGCGATCGTCACTCGGAATTGTTGCCGTTGCAGTTAGGTGATTCCCATTACCACTGTAATCATCGGTATTGCCATTGAAAGGATAATATGCGACCAGACCTGAAGGTACTTGTACGGCTAACCGCCCAATGGCTTCGTCATCCAATGCCCCTTTGAAAAAACGAAGATCAGAAACCTTCCCTTTGAAAAATGTCGTGGCACCCCCACTTCCTATTCTGAGGGGACCACTGGGGAGAGAGGTAGGAGACGCAGAAAAAGTAGGAGTGAGAGCTTGGTTGATACCATCAATATGGATTTGCCATACTCCACCATTCCTTGAAAGTGTTACATGACTCCAGTGATTGAGCGGAAGTGTGCGAGAGGTGATGGCACTCATCACTCCAGAGTCCAATTTTACAAAAAGGGCTCTCGTGTTTGCCTGCATAAATAGACCATAGCCGTTTGCCCCTTCCGTTCCATTGTAAAACAAGGCAGTATCCGTTGCCGCATTGCTAGGGAAAACCCATAGTGAAATCGTCAAAAAATCGGAAACTGGACTTCCTTCCCAAGAGATCCCACCTCCCGTCCGTATGTATTGCGCGATGCCATCAAATTCGCGAGCACCATTCGTGGTTCCATTTTCATCAGCGACCGGTGTAGATACCGATCCTACAAAGGTCCCATGGTTCGTTCCAATCGAGTCATCAATATTTGTATCAAACGTATAACGAAGGAGCTCTGCATTTTGCAGTCGGCGCAGAGAGTGATTAGCTGCATCTGAAACATACAAATGACTGCCATCGGAAAGCAAAAAAACTGGTTGGTTCATCCGCGCATTGGCACTTGCGTTATCCACATAACCACTCGTTCCACCGCCAACTAACGTTGTCACTTTTGTATCGGAAATCCTGAGGTGGCGAATTTTATAGGTATTGTAATCAGCGATAAATAGATCCGTACCATCGGTTGCAAGGGAAAACGGCCCACTAAATTGTGCATTCAATCCATAACCATCCACAGACAACGTCATTCCATTGCCAGCAATTGTTGTGACTGCATTGGCACCTGACAGATCTATACGACGGATCCGATTACCGCCAAGATCAGTAAAGTATAAGTATCCACCTAATGCGACAGCGTTGACGGGATTGAATAATGAAGCCGACGTTCCATTTCCATCAACAGTAATCGCGCTACCATCTCCTGCAAAGGTAGTCACGGCACTTGTGATGGGATTCACCAAACGGATCCGATTGTTGTAACGATCCGATACATACAACATTCCATTATGAAGAGTGATTCCATGGGGATTCGAAAATGAAGCAAGTAGTCCATTGGCATTATCTGCAAAGGAGGTAGTTCCATCGCCGGCAAGAGTTGTGACTGCGCCCGTGGCTAAATTGATTTTGCGAATCCGATTGCCCAAAAATTCCAAAACGTAAAGAGATGTTCCATCAGTTGTTAGCTGATAGGGACCATTAAATTGAGCCGCCGTTCCGATCCCATCTTTACATGCAGTGGTGACCGTTCCCGGACAAGTAACTCCTCCACCTGAATTGCCACCCGCCAGAGTGGAACTCACTCCCGTGGCAATCACGATTCTACGGATTCGATGGTTCAAATAATCAGCCACATAAACATTCGTTCCATCACTCGCCATACCAGTAGGGCTATCGAATAAGGTCGTATTTGGCGGACCGTTAGCAAAGCCTGACGATATACCAGGATAGGTTCCAACCATTGTACGAAGGTAAAAATGTTGCGGCGATGGGTTCACAAGATTGGCGGCGGCACTAGATTGGATCGTTCCACCACTTAAATAACCAGTCAAACAACGGATGTTTAGTGTGATATTTGTGCTCGCTACTGTGCCCAAGGTGAGAGCGGGATCTTCAAATGCACAGACAGAACCAGCTGACTGGCTAGCAATCGATACAGTAAAACTCGTTCCAATTTGTAACCTGGAACTGAATTTTCTAAGTCCGTCTGAGGTGATCACCTGAGTGTCAGTTCCGTTCAATTGGACGCTGAGTGAACCAGTGATTCCAGCTACATTGACACCGATCTCTTTGTAATCGGGAGAGCCTTCGCATACTATGGTTATATTAGAGATATCCGTTGTTTGAACCGTTCCCGACCCATTGGTCAAATTGCATACCATGGAAGGAGTGCTCACCGACTTGATCGTTACGTTGTAAGACGTGCCTGTTTTTAATTTGGTAGGGAAAACGAAATTTCCGTCTGAACTTACGCTCACCGGAGCAGATTCAGTGCTGGATGATACTTCAACCGAAGATCCAGAGAATAGGCCAGATACGGATCCTCCCAATGAGAACTCCGTTGAGACTGTTGTAGTGCGATTGAAAAAACGGAATAAACCCAAAAATTCTAATGGGCTTCTGACGAGAGAAGGTAGACTGCAAGAGGAAAAAATAACAAGGAAAGTAATTGTAATTAAATTCCGCATTTGAGAATCTCCGCTTCCTCTTTATACTTCGGAAAGATCCGAAAATTGTAAAGAAAAATCTTTCTTAAGCTCGAAAGAACTCTTCTTTGAAACCCTTTTCGCCTAACCATTTACTTTGTAGTAAATTATATCCAACTACTTCAAAATCGCGGGAAATCAGTTTTCGATACTGCTTTGCTGTTCTTTCAAAAGCATAGGGATCGGAAAAATTCATCTCTTTGCGCATCAAATCATAGTCCGTTTTTGTAGGGACCGTAAAGTACAAATAGTTACAATACTTCGCAAGTTTTTCCAATACTTCCGGTAATACTTTATCGGGGATGTATTGAATGACTGAATTACAAATGCCTAGATCAACAGGTTCCCTTTCCAACTTTGGCAAATGAAAGTCCTCTAAGGGAGAGTGGAATGTATGAAACTTATCTGATTTTTTGACCCAATCTTTTTTAATTAGTTCGAGGTAGGCATCTTCGGAGGCATCCACCGCATACACTTTAACGGGTGCAAATGCCTTTACAAATTCCCGAAGCAAGAGCCCCTTCCCAAATCCGAAGTCAGCCATTTTATAAACTGGAATTTCCATTAGAGCGAATAACGAGTGCAAGTAATTTGCATGTTGTTTGGCGTTATATGACCCGTCTACGTCTAGTCCACTACCATAAATTTCAGTCCAATATTCTGATTCGAATGCCTTCCCATTTTTACCTTGGCCAGAATGTTTCATCTTGGCAGAAGGAAGGTCGATATTTTTCTTTTTGGGAGTTAAAAAGGATTTGATCGTCATTTTTTTAGAAAGCCTGCATGGACCGGATCATACTTTTGATATATTTTGGATCGCTCTCTAGTCGATCCACATCTGCTTTGACAACTTGGGTAATCGATCGATTGTCTTTGATAACTTTTTCTACATATTTTTTTAAAGAATCTGGATTCAAATTCCTTCCAGGATAGGATTCTAAAAGTGGATGCGAAAACAATCGACTTGCGATCATGTTTTCTAAATCTTTTATTTTTGTTTTGATGATTGAGACAAACCGTTTGATGGTTTTATCGCTAAACGAAACATCCGTTTGATTATCCGGGATGAGATCATCTACCTGCATTTTAATTTCGAGAATCTCAGCTATATTCATATTGTCTCGTGCACCGGAGAGGCTTCGCATCAGCTGAGATTTTTTTTCACGAAGAACCGGGTCTTGTTCAGTGTCTGGGTGAATGAGCTTAGCAAGATTTTTAAATAACGAATTGATATCAAGACTGATGAGCTTTTCTGCGTCTGCGAGTTTCTTTTCCTTTTCAATTTGAGCCTTGGATTTTTTTCGCTGATCGGATCCGAAGCCTTGGTTGTATTTTTTATAGTGGTTGTTTCTAAATTCTTCAAACTTCTCTCGAAATTCTTTGAACTTTTCATCATGTGCTTGCCTTGCCTCTTCATCTTCAAATTCAGTTTGATTCAATTCATCCAAATCGATTTCCATCCCAAACTGTCTTTTGATTTGTGCCTCAGCTCGAAGTTTATGTGCAAGGCGCTCCTTCCTTTCCATTTTTGTTTCTAATGCTTCGATGAGACCCATATAAAAAGGAGTATCCTCAGATAAAAGTTCATGTGCACTTTCCAACAGATAACGACGAATGAACTCACGTTGGTTGACCGATAGCGAACATCGCTCTTCTGTCAAAATCTCAAACATCAGCGTATATCTTCGTTTGATCATACCCTTTTGTTTTTCAATCTCAGGGATTACGTCATTCAAATACCTTTGATTGACTAAAGTAAAAAGTGCTTCGGCTTCTTTTGCTCTGCTTTGAGTTTCCTTATGTTTATTGAGCGCATCATTAAATTCTTTCTGGGCCTTTGTTTGATTAGAGCCGACACCTACCCAAACCATATCCTGATCGGTTGAATCTATTTTTTTTCTTGCAGTTTGTTTTTTAGGTATCTGGGGCATGATTGCAAAATAAAAAACACTGGCATCCTATCTGATAGGACTACCAGTGTTTGGTTTAAGGAAGAGAAATTTTCTTACGCTTTCATGAGGTTCAACGCGGCACCTGCTTTGAACCAATCAATCTGCTGAGCATTGTAAGTGTGATTTACAGCTATCTCATCTTTTTTACCGTCTTTATGGTTGAGAACCAAGGTGAGTGGTTTGCCTTCCGCAAATGAAGTCAACCCGATGATATCAATCACATCATCTTCTTGGATTTTTTCATAATCGTCTTTGTTGGCAAAAGTCAACGCAAGCATTCCCTGCTTCTTCAAATTGGTTTCATGGATTCGAGCAAAAGACTTTACAAGTACGGCACGAACACCCAAATGTCTAGGTTCCATTGCGGCATGTTCTCTTGAAGAACCCTCTCCATAGTTTTCGTCACCTACAACAATGGATCCGATACCAGCCGCTTTGTAAGCTCTTTGCGTTTGAGGCACTGGCTCGTAATTTCCTGTTAGCTGATTTTTGACTTCGTTTTGTTTTCCGTTCGCAAAATTGGTCGCACCTATCAACAAGTTGTTGGAGATATTATCTAAGTGTCCTCTAAATTTTAACCAAGGACCTGCCATGGAGATGTGATCTGTCGTACACTTACCTTTTGCTTTGATAAGAAGTTTTAGACCTTTGAGATCTGTGCCTTCCCATTTCTGGAATGGTGCAAGGAGCTGTAGTCGAGTGGACTTGGGATCGACGATGACTTGGACACCGGATCCGTCTGCCGCTGGCGCGAGGTATCCTGCATCTTCCACTGCAAAACCTTTTGGTGGCAATTCCTCGCCAGAAGGTGGATCCAATTTGACTTGTTCCCCTTTTTCGTTTGTGAGTGTGTCTGTTAGTGGGTTGAAGCCCAAATCACCAGCGATGGCAAGTGCAGTTGTAATCTCAGGTGAAGCAACAAATGCATAAGTATTAGGGTTTCCATCTTGGCGAGCTTGGAAGTTACGATTGAAAGAGTGAACGATCGTGTTTTTTTCTTTTTTCTCAGCACCAACGCGTGACCACATCCCAATGCAAGGACCACATGCATTTGAGAAAACTTTTGCTCCGATTTTATGGAAAGAATCGATAAACCCGTCTCTTTCAATCGTATAACGAACTAGCTCCGAACCAGGAGTGATCGTAAACTCTGCTTTCGTTTTGAGACCTTTCGCGGAGACTTGTTTTGCAAGAGAAGCCGCACGTGAGATGTCCTCATAAGAAGAATTTGTACAAGAACCGATAAGACCTACTTCTACTTTTGTAGGCCAACCATTCTTTGCCGCTTCTTCTTTCATTTTTGAAATCGGAGTCGCGAGGTCAGGTGTGAACGGACCATTTACATATGGCTCAAGAGTATCTAGATTGATTTCGATGACTTCATCAAAGTATTTTGCTGGATCTGCATAAACTTCTTTGTCAGCAGTTAGAAATTCTTTGTATTGGTTTGCAAGGTCAGCGACTTCTGCTCTATCAGTGGATCTTAGGTAACGTTCCATGGAAGCATCATAAGCAAATGTGGAAGTAGTGGCACCAATTTCAGCACCCATGTTACAGATTGTACCTTTTCCAGTACAAGAGAGAGATTCTGCACCAGGACCAAAATATTCAACAATCGCACCTGTCCCACCTTTTACAGTAAGGATACCTGCAACTTTTAAGATCACATCTTTTGCCGCGGTCCAGCCATTTAGCTTACCAGTGAGTTTGACACCAATGGCTTTTGGCCATTTGAGCTCCCAAGGGAGTCCTGCCATCACATCACAAGCATCAGCTCCACCTACGCCAATGGCGATCATACCGAGACCACCTGCATTGACAGTATGTGAATCTGTACCAATCATCATTCCACCTGGGAATGCGTAGTTTTCCAAAACGACTTGGTGGATGATACCTGCACCTGGCTTCCAGAATCCGATCCCGTACTTTGTGGATACAGAAGAAAGGAAATCATATACTTCTTTGTTTTCGTCGAGAGCGATACCAAGATCCTTTCCCGATTCTACTTTCGCAGTGATGAGATGGTCACAGTGAACGGTAGAAGGAACCGCTACTTTTTTTCGACCGGCTTGCATAAATTGTAATAATGCCATTTGCGCTGTAGCGTCTTGCATGGCGACGCGGTCTGGCGCGAAGTCTACATAATCTTTACCGCGGGAAAACGCTTGTTGTGCGTTGCCGTCCCATAAATGGGAGTAAAGAATCTTTTCTGTGAGTGTAAGGGGTCGCCCAACTACCTTTTTTGCTGCAGTTATTGCCGCTTCCATTTTCTTGTAGCGAGCCTGAATCATTTCTATATCGAATGCCATCTTGTCCTCTTGATACATTTATGTTTTATTAAAATGCGGAATCAATCCAAAATTGGATTCAGGGATCGTAAATTCATGGAATTTAGTTATTTATCCATCAATGCGAACAAATACTTCTTCCGCCTTAAGGATAAGCCCTGATTTAATTTCTATGAGACGGGTATTTACGAAAACCCCATTTTGATAGGAACTTATGATACCTGTTACAAGCACGTCCACCCGAAGTGTATCACCTATTTTACGTAAGGTTTCCAGGTCTGGCGAGGATTCCAAACTGAGTCCCCTTTCTTTTAGGGTTTTCTCATTCACCATCCGATCTAAGATATGAAATCGATCTTTTTTGACTAACTCCGTGGTCAATTTTTCGGACAGGATACTTCCGTAGATATTACTGGTCCCATCGCTGGACGTAAAGGTAAGAACGATCATCCTTTGTTTGTTTACTAGGAATCCCTTTTCTGAGAGTGAAACTGCCAATTGTTCCAAAGGGGGAAGGATTTCTTTTTTGGGGCGAGATTCCTTTTCATCACTAAAAAAGCAGGAACAAAAAAGAAAAAGGATGAGGAAAGGAATCCTAAAAAGAAACATCTACGCCAAGTGAAGTTGCATATTCGTAGAATGATTTGCCTTGCTGTGATCCAATGGGTATCATCCCTGGAACTCCCAGAATCGCTCCATCTTTATAAAACTGATTTTGGACATTAAAGAAAAAACTGGATCTACTAGATGATGGATTCTTTCCTCGAAAGGAAGCAGTAAAAGTAGAAGGAGACCGTCCGCTTGCATCTCTTACCTGATTGGCTGGATCGTTTAACACATTATGATAGTTGTTACCAACGTATAGAGAATAACGTTGTGACTGGTCAAGAAAAACGATCACACCAAGCGATGCTAAATCTTGGCTAGGGCTGAAAAATTGTTGAGAGCCCGGATTTGATTTATTGGCAAGGTAGTTATAACGAAGATTTAGCTGTACCTTTTTACCACCAAAAAATACTGATACCTTACCGCCATCAGGCGATGACATATTCAAAGAATTTTCAGCTCTTTGATTGTAAAGAGAAGTCTGAAATTTAAAATATTCGGATGGCGTAAAATTTGCCTGCCATTCGTAAAGCTGTCTCACATCGTCTCTTTCGCGACGTGATATATCATTCGGTCGTGATGGATTTAAAGGATTATAATTATAACTTGCCAGTGGGGTCTGAACATAACTTGAATCTCCCGTCAGTACCTTTGCTTGAAACAAATCTCCTGAATTGATAGAGATCCCAGCCATCGCCACATTGCGTTGGATACGTGAGCGGTCATCAGTATGATCATAATTTCCACCCTGGAATACTGCACCAATGTTAGGCGTAATGGCATACTGAACTTCGATAGTATCGAAACGACGTGCCGAGTATCGATCCAAAGGATTGAAATCACGACGAAAGAACTGAGGATTTTGAGCAAAAGTACGCTGGTCATTTATTGAACGCAGTACCAATCCATCTTTTTGGAAGAAAACTTTTTTCTCACCAATCCTGTTTTCGTAAAGATCCCAATCTGTTTGGGCTGATGCCGTGTTGAATTTGAGTTCAGATCCGGAACGAGAGAAAATATCTGCTAACTCTTTGGATGTAGCTGGCATAGAACTGATATTAGATGCATTCAAGCTGAACTCATCTTGAGCTATGGAATTAGATTTTATAACAGCAAGATCAGAATTTGAGTTAGATGGAAGATAAGATTTTTCAGACGGCGTGATCTCCGACTTGATAGGCACAAGTGGCCCTGGAGCATCGTATTGTTTGACAGGTGCAATGGAAACAACTGCGAGCAATCCGACTCCCGATAGGAGTGAGATCATGACTGAAGACTGTGGGGAAAACATGCTTTGTAAATCAGCTATCTCCTTATCAGATTAGGGAAAAGTCTCAAATTGTAAATCCTTTTTCAGTATATAAACATTGCATCGCCATAAGAATAGAATCGGAAGTTTTGCTCCAATGCATAATGATAAGATCGCAAAACTAATTCTCTCTCTGCAAATGTACTAACAAGTAAGAGCAGACTTGATCTCGGTAAATGAAAATTTGTGATCAGTCCTTGGATGGATTGAATCGAGTAGCCAGGTGACATAAAAATGTCAGTTATGCCATCGCCTGACATAAATTTTTGAGAATCTTTCTCAAAAATAGATTCGAGAACACGTAAAGTTGTGGTACCTACCGCAATGATCCTCCGACCCTCAGCACGGGCTTGGTTCATGGCATCAGCAGAAGTCTGCGGTACAGAAAAAGATTCCTCGTGCAATTTTTTTGCTTGGAATTGCTCTTCTGTAAAGGGCTGAAATGTTCCGTAACCAATGCGCAAATTCACGGGGACAAATTCGATTCCTGATTGTATCAGTTGATTTTGCAATTCATGTGTAAAATGGAGACCTGCCGTAGGAGCCGCAACAGAGCCGGGATCCTTCGCAAAGATCGTTTGGTAGCGATCATTGTCTTCATTTGTCGCCTTTCGTTTTAAATACGGTGGAATGGGTACATTCCCCCACCGCTCAAAGTCTTCTTCGCCAATTCCTCGAATCGAACGGAGAATCGACAAATCTCCTTCTCCACCAAGGTAGGTAAAAGATATATCGTTTACCGTTTCTGGAAAGAGCACGTCACCTAATTTTAGTTTTTTGCGATTTTTAAGTATACAGACCCATTCACAAGCTAGTGGATCTCGACTCTCTATAAAGACTGATTCATGGACACGACCAGATTTCGTTTTGAGATACACTCTTCTTTTGGAAACCTTTGTCTGATTGAATACGAGAAGATCTCCAGGTTTCAAAAGAGATTTGATCTCTTTGAAGGTGGAGTATTCCCGGATCTGATTTGTAGCCCTGTCGACACCTAGGAGTTTTGATTCATCCCGATTTTTTGCGGGAAACTTTGCGATCCGACTTTCATCCAAAGGGAAATCATACTCTGCAAGAAGATCATCCAATGCCATACTGTCAGGAAAATCTTGCTAGAATTAGGAAAAACCAAAAATTGGTAGGAAACCATGTGGAAACATCTTCAAAAGTCAACGGTGGGAGGTCGGATCCTTCTTGGTATCTTCCTCGTGATCTTTTTAATTAACGGTTTTTCAAAATCGGGACAAAAATCAGATTTTTTAGATTACTACCACGCAAGTGAGCGATGGAAAAGTGGTGAAAATTTGTACAAATTCGATGTGGCATATGAATTACAAAATTCCATCAAAAAATGGGAAGATCTCTTTTTGCCAGAGAATGCAAATCTCCTTTCCGATTTACAAAACCAAACAGCAACTTACATCTATCCACCACTACTCTCATTTCTACTCATACCTCTGACATCTTTATCAGAACCAACTGCCGCTGGTTTGTTTGGCCTTATCAATTTTCTCGCTCTGTGCGGTATATTATATCTTTTTTTAAAACCAAAACGTTTTGAGCTGAATATTCCAAATATTGAATGGTTTTTATGTTTGGTGCTCTTTCTAAATTATCGTTATATAGAAAGTCACATCCAAAACAACCAAGTTGGAATCCTTTTGATCCTTCTCGTATTGCTCTCACTTACGATCAAAAATGATTTTATCGCTGGCCTCATCCTCGCACTCGCAACAAGCATCAAGATCACACCTCTCGTTTTCATCGTTGTTTTTGTTTATGAAAAGCGATGGAAGGCGTTAGCTTCATTTTTTATTTCAATGATTCTTTGGAATACTTTGCCGATGGTCTATAATGCTGATTATACGATCGCAATGAGCAAGCTATGGGTAGAAGAAGTTTTGGGCAACGCGCTCTCGAATCCGCTTTTACGCTCATGGAAAAACAACCAGAGCCTTCCTTCCACGCTTGCTAAATATTTTGTCTCTGGTGCTGATTTCGTGAACCAACCAATGTATGGTATGCCATTCTTTACTCTGACATTACAAACAGTAAAATACATTCAGCTTTTCATTACATTCCTATTTGGTTTACCCCTTCTTTATGTTCTTACTCTCAAAAATAAAAAGTGGGAACTTACCTCCCTGCTTTTTTTAGCTTCTGCACTGTTTAGCGGAATAAGCTGGATTCATAGTTTTGTTATTTGCGTTTTCCCTATTTACTTACTTTTAGGCAAAAAACAAAAGGAAGGAATACTAAAGAAAGAAAACGCATTTTTACTCATTGTCCTTGCTTTACCACTCATCACACATCGTATGTTTGTTGGTAAAATTTTAGAGAACGTGTTTTTAATGTTCTCAATTCTTTTTTATACCGGTGCATCCTTATATCTCATCATTCTAAAAGAAACAATCAAGAAGCCTAATGAATCTCGGAATTGATGTAAGACCTTTAGCATACGGAATTACCGGGAATTCACGTTATCTCGCGGAAACTTTGCAAATTTTGATACCTAGGTTTCCGAATATCAAATTTACCTTCTTTAGTAATAAACCCATTCACCCTGTCTTTTCAGACCTACTGAAAAACTCGAATATCATATTAGTGATTGAAACTCGGAAAATTCCTGGCCCCTTCTACTTACACTTCATTCTTCCAAGAAGGATCACCCAACAAAAAGTAGATTCATTCTGGGCCACCTTGCAACTGTTACCGTTCCGCAAGCTAAAAATTCCTTCTTTCGTCAATTACCATGATTTAAATTTTATTTCTGCTCCTGAAACCATGGCAAAATGGAATTATTTTCAGCATAAACTATTTTCGCCACGCACCTTAAAAAATGCAGATCGAATCTTCTGCCTTTCTCAAAATACTCAATATGAAATAGGCAATCACTTCCCAAAGCAAATATCTAAATGTGTTGTCATTTATCCCGGGGTCATTCGAAGAAAATTCAAAAGAGAAAATCGAAATTTTCCACCAAACTTTTATTTAACGATCGGAACCTTGGAACCGCGAAAAAACCTTCAAACTCACAATAACGCTTTTATAAATTTCAAAAGTTTAAATCCAAATGATAACCACTCTCTACTTATATTGGGACGAAAAGGATGGGGAACAGAAGGTGATGAGTTGTATCTATATTTACAATCGAACGAAAGCAAAAATAATCACATTTTCTTTTTTGAAAATCCAAATGACGACACCTTAGGGCAAGCCATTCAAGATTGCGAAGCTTTCTTTTTTCCATCTTTGCACGAAGGATTTGGATTGCCACTGCTGGAAGCGATGATTGAAAACAAACGATGTATCGCTTCTGATATTCCTGTCTTTAAAGAAATCTTAGAAGAAAAGAACGATTTGTATGTGAGTGCTTCAAGCGAAAAAGCCTGGGAAAATGCCTTCCACTCAGCCTCTCAATTTTTAACAACTGAAAGATCGCCGAAGTTTAATGAAGAGAATTGGACCTGGAACAAGACTGCAGATCTTCTGCAAAAGGAATTATTCAAATGAAACAAAAGCTAAAAGAATTACGCTTCAAAATAACCGAATATAAGGCAAAAAGAACCAACGCTTTTTTTGGAACTTCGTTATATGAAAAGATTACCCCAAATTTGATTCCTCAATACATATTGGTTATCGCAGTTGGATGTTTTTTGTTTCTTCTTTATCAGTATATACACATTTTAAGTGACTTCTTATTTTGGTTTGTTGGCATTTTAGAAATCACTAAAGTATTAAAAATCCCTTTCCTTGATCATCTCAAATACTACCAATACTTGACTCTGTTTGTTTACTTTTATCTTTCATTTTCCTTGCTTTGGGATCTCGCAGGATTATTGTCTAAGCTAAATGTAAGCGTATATTTGATTCGGAATGAAGTTTGGATTATCAGAAAAAAAGGATTTGGTCATAGTCTATTCAAATTTGATTGTTCACCTGACAAAACTCAAGTGGATTGGTCTCACTCTGGTGTATTAGATTTTTTTGGACTCAATCAAGTTGTATGGAAAAAAGATGATCATATCTTAGGAACGTCACCCTATTTTTTCCCTTATGGAAAGAATAGATCCATCTTGAATCAAATCTTGAAGAGATAAAGGGATCTATTCCTTGAAGAAGATTCGTTTTCTAATTATATCTCTCATATTAGTTTTTTTATTTTTGTTCCACTTGCGATTTCTTTCCAGAAATTTCGATTGGGATTCTTGTGTATATGCTCTTAATATCCAAAAGAATAGGATAGAATCTGCCTTTTTTAATCCTCATCATCTTGGATTTGAATCCTCAGGACTACTCTATTGGAAGTGGATCCAATCCATTTATCCAACGACCGATATCATGTTCTTTTTGAGATTGAGGATCCTTGTTTCTTCGCTTATCTTTCTGGGCATTTTCATTTGGATCTTTCAAAAACTTTATAAAGACTTTTTTTTAGCAATCCTTCTTGCTATGTGCATTCAATTTAGCCAAGCATTTTGGTTCTATAGCCTACATAATGATACGCCACTCATTCATTCTTGTTTGATGGCTTTGCTTTTTTTGTTCACAGTATACTTCTTAAGAGGCGGACTAAAACATTGGCATCTCATTCTTCTTTGGTGCCTGCAATTATTTTCCATTTACTTTCATCAATCCAATGTAATCCATTTCGGCATTGTGCCTTCGGCGATTTTACTGAATCAAAATCGAAGTTTTGGAAAAAAACTTCGTACCATTTTTATCTACCTAACCTTGCTTGGAGTCGCGACGATTGTATCTTACCTTTTTGTTGGCTTCGTCATTCTCAAACGTGGTTTGGGTCCGATTGATGAAAAACACTTTAGTTTCTGGATGTTTTTGTACGCCGCTATCAACAGATGGGGCATGAGCGAAGGAGAAAAAAACTATTTTCATTATTTTTATCGCGGTATAGGAGATGCCTTTCTGGTGTTCCAAAATGTTACCCCAAAATTTAGAGTGGATTTTTCTAATTTCTTCTCCAAGAATCATATTCTATACAATCTGAATGCTTTATTTTGGATGTTTACAATGACCATGGGTTTAATCAATTTTCGCAAACTATGGAAAACATATCGATCAGAGCTGATAATTATGGCATTTTGGCTACCTCCTTCCATTTGTTTTTATACTTGGTGGGAAGGATATTTTTTTGAATTTTGGGTTGGGACTGTGATTGCACTTTGGATTCTCAATTTTTATATCTTTCAATCCATGACCCTTTCCAGCTTCCCTGTATTTTCAAAGTCACTTCTCCATACCATCTACATTACAGTAGGTGGTCTTTTCTTTTTAACTAATTTTGCTTTTTCAACACTGCCAAGGTCAATTGGCCCGAAGTTTGGATATATTGAAGGTATCCAAGGCCCTGTTTTAAAATTAGCAGACGAATCAATTTATCAAAGGTAAATTATTAAGATGTTGTTCAACTCTTTCGAATTTTTAATCTTTTTTCCGATAACACTAGTTATTGGAAATCTTCTTAAGAATAAGTGGCAGAGGCTTTTTTTCCTTCTCGCAAGTTACTATTTTTATATGGCATGGCAACCAAGTTCCATCAAGTGTGATGCGAGGAACACTGATGGTTTTGGATTTATAGTCGATACATTATTCTGTGACTTTAAAATCAATATTTACATTTTGATATTACTGTTTTCAACGATTGTGGACTACTACTCTGCCTTAATTATTGAAAGTTCAAAAGATAAGGCATCGCGAAGGAAACTCTTTTTAACCATTTCGTTGTTAGTAAATCTTGGAACGCTTGCTTTTTTCAAATATACAAACTTCTTACTCGGACTTTTTAACGATGTAAATTTTTGGAATGAATTCCGTTTCCAACCGCAAAACATCATTCTACCAGTTGGAATCTCGTTCTACACATTCCAGTCTATGAGTTATACCATCGATGTCTTTTTTGGAAAAATTGAAGCTCGAAAATCATTTTTAGACTTCTCACTTTACGTTGCATTTTTCCCTCAACTTGTCGCAGGACCCATCGTGCGAGCCGAGACGTTTTTCCGTGATTTGGACAAACGATTGGTTGTTTACAAAGAACATTTTGATGCCGCATTCGCTCTGATTCTGATCGGGCTCACTCGAAAAGTTGTTTTTGCTGATAATCTCGGTAAGGTGGTGGATGCCACATTTCTCAACTATCAAAACCTAAACAGCATTGAAATATGGACAGGAGCCCTCGCATTTGGATGGCAAATTTATTTTGATTTTGCTGGCTACACTGATATCGCTATTGGTGTGGCAAGACTTTTCGGGTTCCAATTCAATCCGAACTTCAACTTTCCAATGTCATGCAGAAATATCGCTGATCATTGGTCTAGATGGCATATCTCATTCTCAACATGGATACGAGATTATATTTATATCCCACTCGGTGGCTCACGTGTTTCTCAGCTTATCTATATTCGGAATATAATGATCACTTGGCTTTTTGCAGGACTCTGGCATGGCGCCGCTTATCACTATGTTAGCTGGGGTATTTGGCAAGGAGTCATGCTTTTAATTCATAAACAATATAGCGAATCCAATGTTTGCAAAACGTTAAACGAAAAAGGTGGCTGGGTTTATGATGTCATTGCCCGAGTCTTCACCATGTTCTGTTTGAGTTTTGGCTTTATTATGTTCAGAGCAGAAAATATGGATAAGGCAGTCTATATGATGAAGAGTTTGGTTTTCTTGAATGAAAATTCTTTGCCGTTGATTCGATGGGCAAACTATCGTTTTGGAATTCTTATTCTTATTTGTTTTGTAGCAAGTTATATATTTTCGAAACGACAGATCCCGACCTTGTTTCAAGGGAATCGATTTAAATATACGGCTTTCATCATCGTCAATATTTACCTACTACTCTTCTTTGGCATTACTGAAAGTCAAAACTTCTTATACTTTCAATTTTAGGGAGCAACGATGATTAAAGAATTTATCAAATTTTTATTCGACAAAAGACTACTCTTTGCTTTGGGATTCTTTCTTTTTTTTGAAATCTTATTACAGCTTGGAGTATATAGAACATACCTCAAAAAAAACTCTTATGCGGCAAATATCAATCGAGTCACTGATCATATTTTAGAACAGAGAAAGAACTTAGATCCTACCATTTTGATCGTAGGTACGTCTGTTGCCTTTGAGGGAATCAGCGTTAGAATATTAAATGAGGAGTTAGCCTCTACGAATGAAAAAGTCCAATCAATTGCGATCAGAGGATCAGAGCTTATAGTTCAACACCAACTTCTTGAAAAGCATCTTGAAGACTTTCAAAAAGTTCACACCATCATTCATGTCCTAGAACCAGGTATGGCTTGGGTAGACCGAAAACATCTCGTCGATCCAACGCTTGTTATGCTTTCCGAAGTTGGTAACTTCCGCGCTCTTTCCCTCGTTCGAGATTTTGGATATGACGTCACACCATCTGATTTTTTGTTTTTATCTTCCAAATCGGTCGCCTATCGAAAGGATTTGGCAGATATGGTGATCAATTTTAATGAGAGAATTAAAGCCATCGCCCGCCGAAATAAAAATCCGAACATCAATCCATGGGATTATGAAAATCAAAACATGGAATCCATGGGTCCTTATCGTATCGACTCTGTTGATCAGTGTTTACAATCTATGGGACCCTCCTCTACAGATCCGATCCCGCCTGCTTCGAATGAAGATCATCGGCGAATGATTTATGAAACCTGTGCAGTAGCTAAAACCGTACCTCAGGAACCAGTCGTCACTGAAAATACAAAACGATATTTTACAAGACTTTCAAAAATGTATTCCATGATAGGTGATAAAAAAATACATATCATCGACGTTTTTGCACCCTATTCATCTGCCATTCGCAGCTTAAATAGTATAGAAAGAATGAAAGTGTGGAAAGATGGTTTGACTTTGGCTCTTGGAAACTATCAGACTTTGGATCAAATGGATTATCAAAACTCACTTGGAGAAAGCGATAATGGAGAGTACTGTTACGATTTAATTCACCTCAACAACGCAGGTATGCAAAAATTCTCACGCATTTTGGGAAAGGATTTAAAGGTTCGTTTTGGAAAATAACAATTCACAAACCACTCATCTAACACTGAATCAACTACAGGCAGACGTTGACCAATGGATCAAAGAGATAGGCGTTCGTTATTTTTCTGAAATGACAAACCTAGCCGTTTTGGTTGAAGAAGTTGGTGAACTGTCGAGACTTATGGCGAGGACTTACGGTGACCAGTCCTTCAAAAAAGGTGAATCAAAGGAAGCGATTCCTGGGGAAATTGGTGATATATTATTTGTCCTGACTTGCCTTTCAAATCAGATGGGGCTATCACTTGAAGATTGTATCCAACAGACATTACAAAAAAACACGTTGAGAGACAAAGACCGTCATAAAAACAATCCGAAGCTCACTTCGCAATCTCAGTAATCACTTTTCCTGATTTCAAATCATCAAATAAAGATCTTTCATCTAACGTGAATTCGTTCGACAGGCAGATTCTTGCTCTATCTCTTATTGTTTGGGTGAGAAAAACATTATCTCGTAGAATACTTGCCGTCCGCCCGATCTTTCCCCTAGCTGATTCTAAAAATGTCAATTCACTGGCCAACGTGAGTCTTTTGCCCTCAGGAATCAAAAATCCATCTGCTTCACAACTTGCGACTGTAATGTACGTAACATTCTTTCGTAGCGACTGTTCATCTGTTTGACTCGTCGATGTGGTGGACAAAATTCCCGATTGTAAAAAACTCAAATCACACTCTACCACCCTTTCCGCTAACTTTCTTCCTTCATTGATTTGAAAGGTAATTTCACCGCTACTTACAATAGATAAATCAATATTACAAATACCTCTTGGGTAGCGATTACAAGTAACACTTGTTGTCTGGGTATTCTCATTAAAAATTGTTCTTTTACAATTTCCTTCCTCATTAAAACGAGATAACACAATCATCAATGTCTGTTCTCTTTCATTCTTCGCTTGTATTTTATCAGATCCTTCGTTGCAGGATAAGAAATATAGCATTAAAAAAAACGTAAAAAGGATATTTAGAACTTTCGATTTTGTATAAATCATTACATTGCTTTCACTTGCCATAATCAAAACCTTACTTCAATACCTAAGTTGATAAGGGGCAAATTGATCGGACTACCATTGGGTCTTTGCGATTGGATGTATGGAGAATTGACAGTATCAAAAGTGGAGGATGGATTGACGCCTCTTTGGTAGGCGGCTAGATTATCAAAGTTCAATCCTGTTTGATTTTGACGACCATAGAAGTTAACAAGCTCTAAATACATGTTGATATAGCCCCACGAGTAGTGGTCATAACTATCAATGCGTATGTCTAATTGGTGAAATGGGAGCAATCTATCACTGTTATATTCCTTTGAATATTCAGGGAAGTATAAGTTTACGCCAAATGTAGATGCTTGATTTGCTCTGTTCGCATTGATAATCGGTGTATAAGGAGTTCCAGAAAAATATCGATACCGACCACCAACCTGCCAATCCCGATTGAATTTATATCCAAAAACCAAATTTAAAATATGCCTACGATCTAAATCATACAACTCTTCACGGTCATTATTGTAAATGATCTCAAACTGGTTATCATCGTAATAGTTTACGTAATTGGTTCCCACTGTCGTTTGTGCCAATAATTGTCTGGTTCCGTTCAAAAGAGTTCTATTTACATTTTCATCACTGGTTCTTCTTGCTTGGTTATTGATTCTTTTTGTAATTGAGTTTGTATAAGAAATCCATCCGTAAGCACCTGAATCTTCTCTGGGATCTTTTGTTTTTTTAATAAAAAATTCTATACCATCGGAATGACCATAACCAGCATTTGAATAAAACAGATTACGAGCACCTACTGGCTGGTTTACTGCTCGAATCGGATCATTTGCAATGACACGCAAATCATTATTTGGCGAATACGGATCCGTTATAAAGTTATCTGCAACGATTATGTTTTGAAATATGTTTCGAAATACTTCTACTTTGATAAGCCAACCTTGATTGAGTTCTTGTTGGACTCCGATCGAATTGTGTTCCGACCTTTCCATAAAAAGCCCAGGATTGCCCGATCGACTTGAGAGTTGTTCCACTGATACCGGTGCATTATAATGAATTCCATGTCCCCCCAAGATACTTGTTTTCGTACCCTCAAAAACATAACCTCCAGTAATTCGCGGTGAGAGATTGACCTCTTTGGATCCACTATAAGCATCGACTCGTCCACCTGGATTCAGTCGAAATCCATGCCATTTCCCTTGGAATTCGCTATAACCCGAAGTTTCCGTATAACGAATGCGATCTCCATCTATCACTGAACGGAACTGAGGACTTGAGTTAAGTAAATTATTGAATATATCGCCAAATAGCCTGTTTGTTGAAGTAATATTTTCGCCCTTAAGATTTGTTTCTCGTGAACGGGATTGAATTCCTGATTCAAATTTTAGATGCTCTTCAATGATTTCCCATTCAAATCTCTGCTCCGCATAAGTTAGAAAGTCGGATGTCCGATTTTGTAAGCCAAAAATATTTTCAGCTGTTGCAGGATTTGTAATTCGTAATTCAAAAAATTCGTTAAACTCTGTCCTTGAATATGAAATCGTGTTCCGAAATGATTTGCCTTTCCACACATAACGGATTCCATCCGTTCTAAAATTTCGATCCAATCCAGTCGGTGGCCTAGGATCTTGCCCTCCTCTTTCAAAACTTGCTTGCTGTTTTGTATAAGCTTGTCTATCTCTTGTTCCAAATGTTTGGAATGTCAATTTGTGGTCGGCACTTAGATCCCAGATGAGCTTCCATTGAAAATCCTGATATTCGGCGAACTTTGCATCTTCCGGAATACCTGCAGGATATGCCTGGAGGAGAACAAAGTTTGGATAATTTTTCCTACCTGATGTAACCATCGACAAAGATGGCAAGACGCGTGTTTGGTTATAGATATCCGCTAGAAAGAAGTTAATGTTGAGTATTGTTTTATTTTCATCAACTCTATCGGTTCCTTCGATTGCAATGATTCCTCCAGTTGCAAATCCGTAACGAGATGGGAAAGCTCCACTATAGACATCAAAGGATCGTATCAAATTATTATTCAATACAGATGATTGATTGCCTAAATGAAATGCATAAGGCAATGGGAATCCGTCAAAATAAAATTGGTTTTGTCTTGTACCGCCACCTCGTAAGGAAAGATCCCCTCTTTCACTATTGGAATAAGGGTTCCCAGTGATCGTATTTGTACCGACATTTGTGAAAACTGTGGGCAGTACTCCGATCGGTACCCCGACGACGATACCTGGGATTGTTTGGATCGCTTTGAGGGAATCACCAGCAACACCAGGAATCCGTTTGATATCATCCTGGGCTAGTCCATACCTCGAAAGTACGGTTTTGTCTCTTTCACCACTTACAAAAATTCCACCTGGGTTTGCCTCAGAAATAGGAATCAAAAAAACTTGGCCAGTGTATCGTATTTCTTTTGTTATCGATTCGATTTTGCCAGCAGTTACAATTTTAATTTCATAAAACCCAATTTTTGGAAATTTTAATTTTACGATGCCTTCGATATTTGTAACGCCAGAAGTTTTGCCCTGTTTTGAAACAAGTGTAGCGTCCGACAATGGTTTACCCGATTGAGCGCGAACAATTTGGAATTGTACTTCAATTAAATTTTCAGCTTCTAGAGAGCCATTGTTAAAAATCAAAAAAACAATTAAAACAAAAACGAATCGAATGAAAGTAGAAAAAAATAAGTTCACAAATCTAAACAGAAATTCCTGCTTCACGGCGAATTGCATTCCAATACGCCTCTAGATGAGCTGGATGAGAGTTCATATCTGAAATACAATACTCAAATTTTTGTTTAAAAGTATCATTCGAATGCAAATAACGCTCAAAGTGATGGAAATCTTCATACATGTTTTGAAAGAAACGCACCTGTCCTAAAAAATCATAATCTTCACGAAAGAACATAAACGCATGGGCTAAATCATGAAGCAAATGTTCAAATGCATCTCGTTTGTCTTCAATAAGTTCACCATTTAGACAAGCATCCCAATCAATCGTTGTTAGACGAGTGCCCAAACTTTGTGAATACAACATTTCCTTTCCCGTCGGATGGTAATTTACCAACTTAATTTGCCATTTCCCTTGCATCCAATTGAGCAGGGCACAACGAACAGTATCTGGTATTCCAAAAAAACGAACGGATTCTAAAAAAGCTATCTCCTCTGTTTCGAGAGGTAATGGAACGCCCATCTTCAGATAGGCTCTCTTTCCAACTCGTGTTTTCAAAAATAGAATTACAAATTGAAATGCGATACTTGCTTCTGGTAACGATCGATCTTCAAAGTGTTGTTTTAGATGGAGAATTTGATCCTTAATATCTTGAGCTTCCTCTTCCAAACATTTTGGTTCAATCAATACCTTCTTGAATGAACCATATTTACCATCATCAGACCATGGCATTTTATTTACGTCACTTTGGCATTACGAAGTAACCTGGAAAGAAGAGCTGGTGCAAAACGTTTCAGAAAGGCAGCAAATCTTTCTTTGATTCCGCTGATTATCACTTCATCCTTACCTGCCGCTATAGCATCTAACATTTTCTTTGCGGTGATATCGACATCCAAACCATTTGCCTGGGCATCATCCATCGAACCTTGAGACTTACCTGAACCCAATAGTGCATTGATGGAAATCTTCGTTTTGATAAAACCAGGACACATAAGTGTCACCTGAATGCCATCATGGTATGCTTCTGCTCTCAAACTATCAAAATAACCATGTAGCGCATGTTTGCTTGCACAATAACTCGAACGCATTCTAGTTCCAACTTTTCCTGCGACACTAGAAACAACAGCAACCACGCCACTTTTTCTAGATTTGAAATGTGGGTACAATGCCATTGTCAGAGCTACGGTTCCAAAAAAATTTATATTCATTAATTTCTCTGTAACTTCAATTTTAGAATTTTCAGCCAAATCTCTTTGGCTAACGCCTCCATTATTGATGAGAACATCAACTCTGCCCCATTTTTTTAGAGCCAGAGGAACTGATTTCGGAACTTGATGGTAGTCCTCTAAGTCTAGAGGCAAAATATAAGAATTGGAATCATTGAGGCCTGCTTCCACTTTTACTCTTTCTAGTTCTTTTTTATTTCTGGAAGAAAGTACAATGAGTGCTTCACGTTTTGCTAGCTGTTTGACCAATGCTTCCCCGATTCCGGAAGATGCTCCTGTGACCCAAACTACTTTATTTTTAAAATCCATATGCGACCTCAACTATGAAAGCCTTTTTGGTGGAGTAAGCATTGTCAATCGACTTCCCTCGGGCAAAATTTGGCTAAAATACTTGACAAATTATAGTTTAATATTAAACTATCCAATATCAAACTAAGGAGCATTTTATGGAACAGATATTTTTCCCGCATTCCGAGCGAGGCCATGCCAACTTTGGATGGTTAGATAGTTATCATTCCTTTAGCTTCGGCAACTATTATGATCCGAATAAAGTTCACTTCGGAATGTTACGTGTACTAAATGACGATGTCGTAGAGGCTTCCATGGGTTTTGGAACGCATCCGCATGAAAACATGGAAATCATCTCTATCCCTCTCAGCGGGGAGCTTGCACATAAAGATAGCACGGGTACAAATGGAGTTATCCTCACGGGTGATGTTCAAATCATGTCAGCAGGAAGTGGGATAAGACATTCAGAGTTCAATCATAGTAGCTCGAAAAAAGTAAATTTTTTACAAATTTGGATCCTACCTAAAAAATTAAACATCGAGCCTCGATATGAGCAGAAAACTTTTAAGGAATATGATAAAAAAAATAAGTGGTGTACTGTTGTTTCTCCAAACGATAGTCAGGCGGTATGGATCAACCAAGATGCTACCTTTTCGCTTTCCTCACTTGAACCAGGTTCTCCACTCAAATATACTTTAACAAATTCGAATCATGGCGTTTATATATTTTTGATTAGTGGAAAAATAACTCTATCAGGTCAAACCCTAGAACGAAGGGACGCCATTGGTCTTTGGGATATAAAAGAGTTTGAAATCAATGCCGAAGTAAAAAGCGAAATCCTTTGTATTGAAGTTCCAATGATACGTTAGAATGTATGACCTATATCAAGATAAAACAGTGAATCCTCTCGAGAACGTGAATAGTCCAAGAGGATCACTGTTGCCTGGTCCCAAACGATCCGCAAGCCAAGTCCACGCGAGTGTTTGTAATCGGTGGATTTGATCTCTTTCATTTTGTCCCAGACATTGGCAATGTCGTAAAATGGAACTAGACTAAATTGAAATAATGAATCAAATGCTTCAACACTTCCAAATCGCCAACGAAATTCTATATTATAAAAACCCATCACAGGACCGACAAATCTTTCCGTCCGGTATCCTCTTAATGTGTTCTGGCCACCTACTCCGCCAAACGGCCCATCAATGGAATAAAGATATCTATATTCAAAAAAAGGAACATTCCCTTCAACTTTCGTGAGTGCAACTCGTTGGGCAATGACGAGCTCTTCAAATAATTTAGGAAAAGGCTGATAAAAATTTTTAACCTGAAAAAAATGTCTTAAATAAGAGAAATCAGATCCGATGGTCTTTTCAGCACGATTGATGTTGTATTCTATAAGCCAGCCTCGATCTGGGTCGGGTTCAAAATCTCGAGTGTCGTATGCGATTCCTGCTCGCAAGTAATTGATGTTTCCACCTCTTTCGCCTATGATTTTTCCCGCATTTGCATCTTTTGTTACAAGAGTTGTATCTTCAACGACAGGCACATTTATACTCGTAATTGGATCTTTCGCTTCGGTCCATTTTCCATCGTATCGCCTAACGATATTTTTTGAAAGCTCTGTGCCACCCCAAATTCGGAATACTTTCTGAACGGTTTTATCTAGTGAAAATTGAGCATACGTTGTTTCAAAGATATACTCATGATTCCTTTGTGTTGAAACAGCCTCACGTCCGATACCTCTATTGGAAACATACTGATTTGCATTTTCAAAGTCACCATATTCGGCATTTCGAACTGTGCGTCCCTCTCTTTGGTTTCTTTCCAAATAAGATAGAGGAGAGAGTGATTCTTTTCCTACACCGAAGTATTGATTGTGCTGATTGGCATCGAATCCGACGTAGGATTTCAGACGGAAGGGAGAATCTAGGAAAAAAGGTGCATCCCAACTCACATAGTAAGACTTTGCAGATCTATTGGTTTGGTATATGCCAACGGAGATTAAATGTTCATAAGGCACATAGCCGAATGAAGGCGAAGTTTTATTTCCATTAAAAAATATATTGGCCAGAACTCCGGCTCCACTTCCTGAAACAGGATCACTTCCAAACAATGGAAGTCCAGTAACATACCATCCTTCTTTCTTTTGTTCGTACTCCTCATCGTCTAACTTTTTAAATTCGCCAATCCATGGTGGCAAATTTAGATCTTTCTCTGACTTAGGACTCTTATTTACAGGTTGGGAAAGTAAAACAGAAAAAAAACAAGGGAACAAACCGAAAGTAAAAACAAATGCCCAACGATAACTGATCACAGTGTTCTTCAGAAAAGGATAAAATTTTGATTTTCCTTTCCTGCGTTTCACCTTAAGCTAATTATTTTACTTCTCTTACCTGTATGGTTTCTACCCGATCTTCACCAGCGATGATATCCGATAAGATAACCACTTTTTCGCCTACCTGCAAATAACCATTGTTTTGCAAGGTTTGGATCGCAAGTTTGATCGTTTTTTCAGGATCAGAAGAAAAATCAACTCGGTAAGGAATCACACCTCTCGTCATCCATAACTTTCGCCTAACAGAGGTCATGTTAGTAAACGCGTGTATGATCGGAAATTTTGGATGGAAGGAAGCTAAGTTATTGGCCGTTATCCCTCTACGTGTGATCACAATGATCGCGGGCGATTGGAGATTATCTGCAAGATTTGCGGCGGATCTTGCCATCTCTTCCTTTTTATCTTTGGGTGTGCGATTTGCAGCCATGCCAAGATTGATGGATCGTTCCATTCTTCTTGCGATTTTGTCCAACATCTCCACACAGCGCACAGGAAATTTTCCCATTGCGGTTTCGCCCGACAGCATAATCGCATCTGCTTCTTCGTAAACAGCATTGGCTACGTCTGTTACTTCTGCACGTGTGGGGGATGGATTGTGAATCATGGACTCAAGTAAGTGAGTCGCAACAATAACACGTTTTCCTTCCTCTTGACAACGTTTGATAATGCGTCTTTGCACGATAGGAAGTTCTTCGATTTCGATTTCAACTCCCAAATCGCCTCGTGCTACCATGATTCCATCTGAATGTTTTATAATCTCATCGAGATTTTTTAATCCTTCTTGGTCTTCGATTTTTGCAATGATTTGAGCATGGTGATTTCTTTCTTCAATGATTCCACGCAGTTGGATCACATCCTCGTGTGATCTAACGAACGATAGAGCGACAAAATCAATCTCTTCCTCCAATCCAAATATGATGTCTTTGAGATCTTTTGGAGTAATTGAAGGTAAATTGACACGTATCCCGGGTAGATTGATGTGTTTTCTAGAGCCTAGCTTTCCGCCATCAAGAACAGTACAGACGAGTTCGTTTTCTCGGATTTCAAGGACAGACAAATTGATTAGCCCGTTATCAACTGTTACCTTGTCTCCAACTTTAAGATCTTTAACAATGTCTCGATAATTGACAAAAACACTTTGTGCTTCCGCTTCCATACCTGGGATAATATGAAATGTGAATGTTTCTCCCACATTTAGGTGCAAATCACTTGTTACATCTCCAGTCCGAATCTCTGGCCCTTGCGTATCAAGCAGAATGGATATCGGTTGTTTGTGCAATTCGTCTTTATTTAGACTTTTGATCGTACGAATGATCTTGCGATGGAACTCATGGTCTCCATGAGACATGTTGATTCTGGCAATATTCATTCCAGCTTCTGCCAATTGGCGTAACATATCTTTGGAAGCCGTTGCAGGTCCTATAGTACAAATGATTTTGGTTTTTCGGGCTCTTCTATCTTCTATTGCAGGCATGTTTATGGTTTTAAGCGAGGTAAGATTCTATTAAGAAAATCTAATTGGGATTCGGCAATGTCAAATTTTTCCTGATTGGGAAATTTTTCAGCACGTTGGCGATTGCTATCTTCTGTTACTTTTTCCAAAAGTTTTTTCCCATGTTTCTTTAGATAGGATGAAGATACCAATATCGGCCATGGAAATTTTTCTTTTTGGTTACGAATGGGATAAGAATAAATTTCTTTCCCACCAAATTTTTTAAGGAAAAAAATCAAATTCTCTTCCGTATATTTTCCATTCATTTTTGAAAGGAGGTATTCCCTGTCTGGTAAAACGCCGAATTCCCAAGCTTCATCTAATATTTTGATGATTTCTTCGATCGATTCCTTCCACTTTTTCTCTTCTTCTGGTGTACCAGCCTTAACTGTCTCCGAAGAGCTTTCATCATCTGAATTTTGTTTGCCGGAATTTGCTTTGGCTTCTCGTTCCTTTTCTTCTTTTTCTTTTATTCGTGCCTTAACAATTCTATCTTTTTCTTGAGCTAATTTTATAGCTTTTTGAGTCGCAAGATCTTTGTTTAACTGCTGTTGTAAACGAGCCTTAATTGCAGGAATTTCATGTTTGTGCACAGTCATCGAGCCAATGATCATCCGCCAAAGCTTTGTAAACAAAGGTAAAAAAGGAAACAAACTTTGCGCTTCAATTTCTTCCAGTATACGTTTCGGTCCTTCCTCTAATAAATGAACAGAAACATTCATAAGATTTAGAACACGAATTTCAAGATCTACTTTTTTTATCGCAAAACTTCTTTTTGCTGATTCAATGGCAAGTGGTATACAACCTTTATGTAAAATAAACTCATTAAAAACTTTCCGATCTGCGTACTCAGCGTAAAGAATATCAGGTTGCGATAGCAATTGTGATCGGAATTCATCTGTGATTGGTTCACCCGACACCCTCAATTGATTGAGCTCGACGATTCGACCAGCTTCAGCTAGAAAAAGCATAATATCTTCTACCTGTTGTTTGCGTTTGTTTTTTTCGTCCCTCTCTCGATCTTTTTCTATGATTTCATTGAGGACAATACACTCTTCCACTAACGCCTTCTGATCGCCATAGGATTCGTTCAAATAACCCAAAATCTCAGTAAGTATACTTTTTGGAGAGGTCCAAGCGGCTTCGGAAAATTCACCAACAACTCCCATTTTATTCAACATGGGATGGATCGTATTCTTCGTATAATCTAAGTAAGCATCATAACGATCCGCAATCTCTTCTGGAACGTTATAAATAAAAACGGATTTATTCCCTGGCCGACTTGCTTTATCATTTCTGAAAAAAAATAAAATCTTGTCATCCACAAGCTGTTTGAGTATGGGCTTAAGATGTATCACGATCGTTGCATCTTTCTGAGGCTTTGTTTTATCGTACGGACATTGAAATAAATTGCCTACTTCTGTGGATGCGTATGTATCAAATAATCGATTGGAATCAACAGCCGATTTGATTACTTTTTTTAACTTTTCTTTGCCAGCGTACTTTCTTTTTTCATTAAACCAACTTTTGATCGCTATGGTGGAAAGTTCGTTTAAACCCAACGCATAACGAAATGCAGTTCCACCATCACTCGTGGTTGGCCTAGCAAATACTGCATTGTGTTTCAGATAAGTTCGTGGATTTTCAGGATCTCCCGATTCATTCGGATGAAATTCGAGAACATTCAATTTTTTGAGAATCGGAGGATTCTGTTTGAAACACAAATCGACCACATACGCTTCAGTACGATCTCGATCAATCGAACTATCACGTTCAATTTGTTCGGTGTTTGGTAAAACTTTATTTTGTAAAAATTTATCCGTCCACTCGAATATCACGAGCAGGACTTTATAAACACCCTTATACGAAAAATCTCCACGTGAATCCATCGCCTGCACCTTTTGGAGGCAGGCAGTGTAATCCATAACGCGTAATTCGGGGAGATTCGGGTCTAACATTTGCTTTACGCTATCCCTTTGGGATCAAACCTTTCTCAAAGAGTAATTCTGCATTCAGCAAAGCAGCACCCGCGGCGCCGCGGATCGTATTGTGCGATAAAACAACCCACTTCCAATCCAAAATAGAATCTTCGCGAAGACGACCAATCACCGTACCCATTCCTCGTTCAGTATCCAAATCGAGTCTTGGTTGGGGACGATCGTTTTCTTCTCGATATAGAATCGCTTGTTTCGGTGCTAACGGAAGATTGAGTTTCTGAGGCTCGCCTGAAAAATCCTTCCAAGCCTTTAATATCTGTTCTTTGGATGGCTTTTTTTTGAACTTCGCGCTCACACAAACGGTATGACCATCGAACACAGGCACACGATTGCAATGGGCTGAAATTTTAAAATCTGCAGACTTGATGATACCGGATTCAACAGTGCCTAAACATTTTTGTGGTTCTTCTTCAGCTTTGTCTTCTTCTCCGCTAATGTAAGGAACTACATTGCCTAAAATGTCCATCGTCGGCACTCCAGGATAACCAGCTCCAGAAATCGCCTGCATAGAAAATAACATAACAGATTCGAGACCAAATAGATCAAAGAGAGGTTTTAAGGAAATGGTCACTCCCATAATCGTACAATTTGAGTTGGTAATGATTTTACCGGGTGTATTTTGAGCCTTCAGTACTTCTAGATGGTTTGTATTTACTTCCGCAGAAAGAATGGGCACATTCGGATCCATTCGATGATTTTTGGAATTTGAGATGACCATTACTCCAGCTTTTGCATATTCAGTCTCCACCTCACCCGCTATAGATGAGTCGAGTCCACTGAAAACAAGCTGAACACCTTTTGTATCTTCCGGTTTCGGTAGGTTGATCACAATACCTTTCGCATAATCGGGGATATCCGCGGAAATCTTCCATCTTGACTTCATCACATCGCCATATGTTTGGCCAGCGCTCTTCTCCGATGCCGCCAGATGCGAGACAGTGAAAAAAGGATGGTTTTCGAGTAATTGAATGAATCTCTGGCCTACGGAACCTGTGGCTCCCAGGACGCCCACTTTGACTTTTTGCATAAAATACCTTAACTATTCGTAAGGTCTAAAATTTACTCTATTTAGAAAAGAGATTTACGATTTCCCTTGCATAAATCGAGTTCATTTCTTCCATTCCTGCATACGTAAAATGGTGAAAGTCCGAAAATCCTTGCATGGCGAGGGAATCTTTCAAATCCCAAACAGCAACATGTTCCGATTTTAAAGATTGTAGATAGTTTAGGTATTCCTTATACCATAAAGATCTTTCGTACCAGCCCAAAGAAATAGGGTTTTCAGGATTATTGATGATCGCTATGGGAATGTTTCGCTCATTCATTTTTTGGGAAATTTTTTTCAAATAGGACAAGTGAAACAAAGGCCTGAATGATTCCGTTGCGATTCTTTTTTTTGCCCTTTCCAGTGCGACTAAATAGCCAATTCCTGGTCTTCGATCCAATCCTTCTAGCAGTCTATAATAAAAGTAAGACTCATACTCGCGATCACTCATCCCAATATAGCGATCATCCTCCGTGCGCCTCGGTCGGATGTACTGTTGTCCACTCAAAGGTCGTTCTAACCCAAAAGTTTGCTGGAGTCGCACACCCATGGGATCACGGTGGTAATCCAAATAAGCTCCTTCTGCTTCAAAGGCGTACCAAACTTGCGAAAGTTCTGCGGTGACTTGCTTTTGGTCTTCATAAAAACCAGTATCCAGATGGACTTGTGTCCAACCGGGTTTGCGAAGGGTCACTACCTGTAAACGTCCCCGTTCATTTTGAAATTGAATCGTCGCTTCTCCTTTCCGAAGTAAAAAGGGGGTAACTTCGATCCAAAATCCAGACTTACCTTTACACATAGAAATGAGAGGGAAGAAGCTAAACTTCTTACCAGTCCAACCAAGTGCATTTACGCCCTCTGGGATCTCTGCACCCATATAGGCATGATAACTTGTATTTCTTCCAAAACGATGTTGGTAAATATTTTGCAAATTGGTAAAATAGAAATCCTGAGTTTGGTAAAAGCGGAATATCCCTGCCAAAAAATAGCGAGCCTGGACGGAAAAATCCATTGTTCCACCCACTTCTTTGAGTGTTTCCCATGGAAAAATCCACAAGGATTGAGGTGCTTCTCCAAAAGTAAGAGCATCTTGAATCATTACCCCTTCATCTACCGTTTCATTTTTGCCTTCAGGAAACAATACATATGTTCGGTGGAGTCGAAAATCGATAAAATTGATCGGATAAATGACGAGATCAGGTTCTAATGGATAGAGCCAATCTAACAATAAATAAACGTACAAAGGGCTATTACCGGCATAAGCCAAAAAGAGAACTTCAAAATCCTTACCAGTCTTATCTTTAAGAGAATTCTCTAATAATTTTGCATCAAAGGAATAATAGGCGATGGAACTACCCAAGATCAAAATTCTGGGTTTGGTTTTTGGAGTCCTTGCAAGTCTTTCGTATTCATACAAAAAATTGAAAAAGTGATTTGTATTCCAAGGAGATTCATTCGGAATTCGAAACTGAAGTTTTTGAAAGAATGCCCAGTCGAATAGAAAAACAAATAGTATGGCCGAGACAATTAGCAGAATCTGTGAATATACTTTTTTCATTAAAATACAAAGTATACGAAGGGTTTCGTATCTCCCGACAAAAGAACAACAACGATAAAACACAATGAAAATAAGGCTCCAAATGCAATCACTTTAAATGGAGAATCCTTCACCGACTCAAATGAATTCATAAGTTGTTCGTTGGTTTGAAAGTATCGCTGACCAAAAACATGCCCCAATATCAGGGCAACAAAACAGTAACCCGTCACCTGAAGTTGGGCATACGGTATCGAAATATCCCCATTTTTGGAAAAAAGCCCCTGTAGATAGCACAGGGATTCCTCAAAATTGGAGCTTCGAAAGAAAATCCAAAGAAAAAGAACATTTATAAATGTAAACAGCCGATAGGTGAGATCCAAAATAAATTTTACACTTGGCGAATGTTTGGACCTTTCCCAATAATTCATCCCATCACTTTCAAACATCAATTTTTCCAAAAGAAGTAACATACCGTGACCAAATCCCCAAAAGACAAATGTCCAATTGGCCCCATGCCAAAGACCACCGATCAACATGACGAGAAGCAAATTCCGGTAGGTTTGCAGTTTTCCGTTTCGATTGCCACCCAAAGGAAAGTAGAGATAATTGCGTAGCCAATCGGAAAGGGAAATATGCCATCTCTTCCAAAATTCGGAAAATCCCTTTGAGAGATAGGGCATACGAAAATTTTCGGGAAGACGAAACCCCAACATAAGTGCCGCGCCTTGGGCAATATCAGTATACCCTGAAAAATCACAATAAATTTGCCCAGCATAGGAGAGTAATCCAAGCCACAAAAATTCCCGATTCACTACCGATGGATTGCCAAAGGAAAAGTCAGAAGTCACCGCCAAATGATCTGCAAGAACCGCCTTTTTGAATGCACCAAGTAAAATCAGAAACATTGCAAATTTCCAAGGGACCTGCGAAAAGGAGAGGGGGTTGCGTATCTGAGGCAAAAATTCCTTGGCTTTTACAATCGGGCCTGCAACGAGCTGGGGGAAAAAGGTTAAAAACAACAAGTAATGTGCATAATTCCGTTCTGCCGGAATGACCCTTTTGAACACGTCCACCACATAGGAAATGGACTGAAAAATATAAAACGAAATCCCAACCGGCAAAATGACACGAAGGACCATAAAATGTGCATCCAAATGGAGGACTTCGAGGAAAGCCAAAAGTGTGTCTTGAAAGAAACCCAGATACTTAAAGGTGCCGAGTATAGACAAATTGCTGAAAAGAGAGAGATAAAGTAATATCCTTCTCGCCTTCTCACTTATTTCCCGCTCCATGCGACGACCGATCCCGTAATCGAAAAGTGAAACCCAACCCAATAGCAATAAAAACCTCGGATCCCAGGCGGCATAAAATAAAAGACTAAATATAAGCAATATTACAACATTTGGTGAGTCATTTTTATGCTCATGCACAGGCATTTTACAATTATGCAAATATTCGCTTGATTTAAGGCATTTTATTGACCAATAAATGATCATCAATACGCTGAAAAAAAGTATAAATATTGGGGAAGTAAATATCATATATCTGCCTAAATAAAAGTAGCAATATAGTCACAAGCCAGCTATTCAATCAAAGAGGGCATATTATTGCTTAAATAAAAGCAATTAAACATTATATTTGCATTTAACCCCGCAATTGGGGCATACACAGGTGACTTCCGCCTTAACTCGGCGTCCTTGTGCACCTTCTACCTTGCCTGTGGCCACAAATTCAAATTGAATCCCTTCTGGAACAAAATGTCCAGAGCCATATTTGGCACTCCCTTCAATGACATTGGAACAAGCGTGGCATTTCACGCGCAATCGGATCGTTTCGGCCATAAGCCGACGATACATGCTTTCATCCACAGTCGTAAAGCAATATTCGAAACCTGCCAAAATATCAGACACAGGAAATCTACATACACATGCCATAATGGCAGGTTTTTGCTCTTATTTTTGGGTTTTACTCCTATCCGCCGGTTTCAACTCTCGGCAATGGATTCATATTGCAAAAAATGCTACCGATCTTTCTGGATTCCTTAAATGACCAGGGGTCGGCAGGGGATTTGTTTTTGATCCACTTACATTCACCCTTTATTTCCGAAAGCAGGGCATTTTGCCCTATCTTCTTTGTTGGGATTCCGTTTGGGATAGCACTGAAAGGCGTTCCTCTCTATTTTAATCATTCCTGCAGCCGCCAGGCAAATCTCTCACTTATCCGCCCAAGAAAGGGCAGATACTCTTTGGAGATGACCCACTCTCCCATTCCAATGTGGATCATATTACACTGGATGATTGGAAATCTGAAATCCAACGCCAAGGGCCTAAATGTCGTCTTTTGGTCTTTGTTCTTTGAAAATTTGTCCGTTTCTGGTCTGCCCAATCCAGACCACTCCTTTCCAGAGTCGCCTGAAATTCGGCAGTACGTGCAATTGCCCATGGAAATTGGCCTATTTTGGTCAGATCATCTTTTCGTTTAAAAAGAGGGCGACCTTGTTTCGATTTTATTTTAAATGCCTAGAAATAGGCATAATGTTTAATTGGAATATCGGATAAGTGACAGGGTGGACTGGAGATAGGCTCAGAAATCGAATTTTTGCAATTTAGGCAATTAAATGCCCAAAGTTAATCATTACGATTCGAGGTGATGAATCTGTGTAAAATTGGTAAAATCCCCCTGTGCTACCTACAGGAAGACATAGAATCGAGAGAAAAAGGACTACTTTGAGGATTTTTTGGCTGATGGTCGCTTTTTAGGGGTAGAAGATTTCTTTGAGGCAGATTTTAGCTTAGAGCTAGATTCTGCTGTATTTCCGGACGAATGCGCTGGGGAGCCCTGATTTGAGTCAGAATTGGACTCTTGGGGCATACGATCGCTTCTTTTGACCATATAGATGTAGTGTCGGACATACTGGGTAAATGGTTCGGAAATAGCACGGGGGTCAAATGTGCGAGGGTCTGTAAGGAGCATATTGACTTGGGCAATGGGTAGGTCATCCTTACTTGTTGCCATAAGGATCTCCAATCGTTTGCATATCTCGGTATCGTTGACTTCGATAGAAAGCTTACGCATGGCGTTGATGAATTTTTGAAAGGCAACTCGCTTTGGCTGAGACATATTTCAAAAAAAGCAATTTGAGCTAGGTTGGCAATCGATTTTAACTGACTATGTTTTCCCAATACCGTATTTTTAGGAAAAATCGTGGTGAGATTCTGATCGTACTCTGCGTGTGCCTTCCCCATCGAGATGTTGATTTGAAACTCGTCAGAGGCTGAAAGTTCTTTCTCATTCGGTGTGACCACAACCTCGCTCACGATCCCGTCAACAAGTTGGACTGGAGCTATCAATTCGACTGCCGGAAGTACGATCGGACCTGAAGCGGTCTCGGCAGAAAGCGACACATTGGTAAGGCAAAGCAGTGCTAAAATGAACAGGTGCCCACTTAGCAAGATTTGTGCCAAAAAATGTCGAATTTGAAGGAAATTCATAGCTATTTCCATCAAATATGATGGTTTTCACTCAAAATGGAAGCTTTTTTTGCGTTTTTTTAGAATTTATTTCTTAGCGTACATCATCGCCCGAGTTCGAAGTTTCCATTCCCAGAGTATGATTTCTTTTTCGATTTCGGTGACCGCTTCTTGTTCTTTGGCAAGCATGGCGTAAATCATACTTGAAATTTCGGAAGAGAACCCTTGGTCCAATTCCTTTTCGAAATCTTCGATTCGAAATTCCAAAATGAGAACCGATAAACGGAATGCTTCGCTCAATGCAATCAATCGGTCTTTTGCATCTGTGAGTTCCTGTTTATTGTCCACATTTTTGATCATTACTTCCAAAAACGTTCGGATAAAAATGACATCTTGAGAGGCAAGATGATAATCCAACAGGATTTGTTTGACCTTATCTAATTCAAAGTTTCTAAGGTGGATCCGAGCAAGGAAGACAGGGTTTTCGCTGTGGACATTCAGATTTGAATTTCTTGCAACATCCGTTGCCCTGACCTTGTCATAGTCAATAATCCCTTTTCCACCTTCCCGAGGAGCTCCCGTATTGGAATTGGCGACGCTGGATTCTGCGGAAGTATTGATTTTCTTTTTGATGACTAAAATATTTAAGCTTGGGTAACGAATTTTGAAGGTTACCATTTCAGCCCTTGGTATTTCTTCATCCACGACCAAAAATTGTACTTGGTCCCCTCTTTCCCAGGCATGCATCAATTCATCCTTGTTTTTGAAATGTTGGATGACCACGGGCAAGGCATCACTTTGGCTACCCGTTCCAAGATAAATTGTTTTGATCTCATTAGAAAATCCGTGCTGGTAAGGGATCACAAGCTTGCCAGCTTTTACATTCACGAAGGAAAGTTCCCCCAAATGGAAATGCGATAGATCAAAATCTTCCCCAAAAAAACCAACTTTGGGAACGATGGCTACGATTGAGTTGTTTTTGGCTCCTTTAGGTACCTCGGGTCCCGATTCGGAAAAGACCACATATGTCATTTTGGCAAGACGAACTTTGACCAAAAAGCCGCCTGGAGTCTTCCTTTCCTCGTATACATTGTCTTCCATAATTGGATGTTATAAACCTAGTTGCTTCATCTTGTTTTGCAGAGCGCCGCGCGAGATTCCTAGGGCTTTGGCCATTCGAAGTTGATTCCCAGAAAATATTCTCATCGCATTCAATATCTTTTGCCTTTCTAATGCTTGAATCCCACGTCGCAAGTCTAAATCTTCCGCATCCGGAACGTCCAAATTTAGGTTGGAATGACCACTCTCGAGTTCATTTGACGTAACTAAAGTCCCTTTTCCTTTCAAAATAGCTGAAAGTAATGCATTTTTTAGATCCGTAAAATTTGACGGAAATCCTCGATCCAAAAGTACTTCGATAGCTGATGGATCCAATTCCAGTCCACTGCGATTTTGTGAGAGTGATAAATCCTTAAAAAGGGAAACGATAATTGTTTTTAAGTCTTGCTTTTCTATATAAGAAAAAGGAGGGATTTGGACGTAATTTCGTCGTAACAATTTTGCGAATCCAGGTAAAAAATCGGCCTGATCCACTTCGTCATTTAGGAAGAGAACCTGGCTTTGACTCAGGCCTGAAGCCATCCAATCCATAACTATTTTTTGTTGCCCTAAGGACCATTTTTTATGATCCAAAAAAACAAGAGTTCCATCTTTCGTTTCTTCTGTCCAAACCGAGAGAGCCTTCTCCAATTTGCCCAAATGATCCGGAACATTAGCAAGAAAGAGACAGGTCGCATTTGGTCTTGTCTCTTGGTGTATCCATTTCGCCAGTGTCTTTTTCCCCGATCCCCTCGGTCCGAAAATAGTGAGGATTTTTTCTTCCCTCATTTTTAAAATCTTTTGGGAAATGGCAGGCAAAATGCTTACAACCAAAGGCGTTTGCGAATGAGGTATATTGCGCATTTCCGTCTGCTTAGCTTCGACGGAATTTTCATTCTGAGACATTTCATTTGAGATTTTTTCAGACAAAAGATACAATAATGATTCAATCTCAACGCGATTCAGATCAGCTTCCGCCAGCACAAAACCAATGAAACTTTCATCGATTGAACTTCGAATTCCCATTACCGTCGCAACTGAATTTGAAGAGAAAATTGGATACTCATCTGAAGAAAACTGTATCGGGGCAGATGCACTTTTTATTCTCTCCCACCCCTCTTCGCCGCGTGCAAGAAAGGAATAAAAAAAGCCATCATCATCAAATCCAAAACTTGCATTTTCATAAAAGGACTCATCGTTCCATGATTTCAGAACGACCACGCCAGCAAGAATTCTATATTTTGTACACAACTCTTCCCAAGCCAGGGGAAGGATTTTTTCGATCCATTCCCTTCCTTTTACTTTGGAATAAACTGCTTCGCCTCGATCAACAGGCATGCTATGAAAATGTTTAGATTTAATCACTTTGTCAAGTACGTACCGTTTTGAATGTCGGATGTCCGACAATTTTCCATCACACACTTTTTACTAATTTTTGGTATGTCGGATGTCCGACAATGAAGCTGTAAGCTATGGATTTTCTTTTTTTTGCTCAGAATTAAAATTCAATTGCTTACATAATTTTCAGAAGAAACCATACCAAAAGAGAAGGATGTAGAGTATTCATGATTACCATTGCAGTCGCAAACCAGAAAGGCGGAGAAGGGAAAACTACTACTTCACTGAATCTTGCCATGGGTCTTGCTCGTAGAAATTTTAAAACCCTTCTCGTTGATATGGATCCCCAGGCAAACTCTACTGGCATCTTCGTGAATCCGGAAACCATCGACAAAGATCTCGCACATTTATTCCAGAATTCTACCAAACTTAATGAGATCGTTTTGCCAGCGTATAACGAGCATATGTGGATCGCTCCATCTAGTCTTCGTTTGGCGGAAATGGAAACAGTTTCTGTAAACTCTGTCGAGGCACCTTACATACTTAGAGATGCCATGCAGTCGTTACAAAATTTTGATTTTGCCATCATCGACTGCCCTCCCTCACTTTCTATATTTACGGTAAACAGCCTTGTGGCTTCCAATTATGTACTTATCCCCCTTCAGGCGGAAAAGTTTTCAATGGACGGGATTGTAGGATTGCAACAAACCATTTCTTCCATCAAAAAAAGGATCAATCCTGATTTGGAAATTTTAGGTGCTTTGATAACGCAATTGAAACCACAAACCCTTCTCACCAAAACGATCCTTCCAGTGTTAGGGAAGTACTTCCGAATTTTTGATCACACAATTTCCGACGGGGTCGCGATAGGCGAAAGCCATTTGGCAAAAAAGTCAGTCTTCGACTACAATCGAACTTCTAGGCAATCGCAAGAATATGAAGGTTTTATAGAGGAGGTTCTCCGTGAGCTTAAAAAGTAAAAGACTCGGCACTCTTGCCGATATCTATCAATCGGAAAACTTAGATGGGACCATACGAACCATCAAATTAGAAAAAATAGAACCTGCCGAAAACCAACCCAGACAAGAACGCAAAAAAGGGATCGATGAACTCGCCTCCTCCCTTCGAACAGACGGCCTTCTTCAACCCATCGTCGTCTCCAAAGGACGGGGAGAAGATCACTACCGGATCATTGCTGGAGAAAGACGGTACCATGCGGCGAAATCTTTGGGTTGGCTCGAAATCGAATGCAAAATTTTAGATCGACCCGAAAAAGAAATCTATAAATTAGCGGTCATCGAAAACCTTCAACGGGAAAACTTGTCTCCCTATGAAGAAGTGGATGCCTTACTATTTTTGAAAAACGCGCACGGCTATACCGACGCAGTCCTTGGAGATCTATTTGGAAAAAGCCGAAGCTATATGTCGGAAGTTCTTTCCATTGCCGGTATGGACAAAGCAGAAATTGCAAAATGTCGGTCATACAACATTCAAAATAAGAACCTTCTCGTACAAGCAGCACAAGCCGCTAAAAGCGGTACCCTAGAAAATTTTTTAGAAATGTATAGCAAAGGGGAACTGAAAACAGTTCGCGATGCCAAGGATTTCAACAAAAAAACGAAAGAACCAAACCCTACTCCTTCACGACGTATTCCTGCCCAATATAAGCTAAAACGTTCTGGTAACTCAATCATGATCCAATCCGACGATGAAATCCTACTTGGAGAAATGTTGAAATACCTCAAAAAGGAACTTTCGAAAAAATTCGGAGATTCCGCCAACACCTAAACAAGTACTTGCTTGTCAAGTACTGAGCAAAAAAAATCAAAGGGTTTGACCTAAAAACATAGGGAAAACTTGACACAGACAGTGGTTTTGCCAATAATGTGACATAATATAGTAAACGAAATTTAAGTACTTCGTTCCCACAAAAATATATAGGGAACGCGGGAAAACCTATATCTGAAGAGATAGGTAAAAAAAATCCCCTGGAATCCAGGGGATCGGGTTTTTCCCGAAGGAATGTTGTTGGATGAGACATAATTAACATTATGTCAAATAAAGTCAACTCCTTCGTAAAATTTGCTTAGAATTAGTTTATTTTTTGTGCAAACTTTACAGGAGGCCGGATGAGTGACTACCATCCCTATATCCGCTTGATGACGGACATCATTGACTCTGGCGTCTGGGCAAATCTGTCCAGTGCGGCTAAGACTCTATATCCCGTTCTTCTCAAATTTAGTGATTCCAAGTTTAAGCCAGTATGGCCTGGTACCGAAATGCTTTTGAAGCTGACCGGCTTTAAAACAAAAAAGTCCATTGTCCAAGCAAAGAAAGAACTGACTTCTGCCGGCCTTCTTTACCAGGTTCCAGGCAATGGAAAAACTGCCACAAGGTATCATTTTTCCTTTCACTACGAGGGATCCAAAATTACCCCACTGGGGGATATAAGCATACCTCGGGGAGGGATACAAACAGCCCAGACAGAGGGGGACAAAACATTGAGCCAGGGGGGTGCTGGCGTATCCCCAAACCATATTAATATAACTATTTCTAATAATAACCAAGTTGAGCCTACGGCAAAACCGGTGAAAAAGGAAGAGAACGAGGCTTCTGATTTGGAACGACTCATTTCACTTTTTGGTTCAGAAATTGCGTTTGAAGCTTACTCCCAAGCAAGCCAACTCCAATTGGAAAAAGATATGGGGTACCTACTTGGGATCTGTAAAGAAAAGGTAATGCTTCAAAAATCAAAAGTGCTTAATAATGGGCAATTGGTACAGACTAGCGGGGCGATCACACACCCAGCTTCGTGGATGGGTTTTTTAGATTGGGCGAGCCAACAGCTCTCTCAAACAACCTGGAAGGAACTTGAGAAGATAGACATAGCCATTGATGGAAAAGTCATCTTTGTGGAATCCAGAGTCTCCAGTTTTGCAAAACAAATCATACAGAAATACTTTACCGAGAAGGTAAATCCGACATTTGTTGTCCTCTTTCAAGAAAAGGAAGAAGCATCTAGACTTGCGTGAAATTCGATAGACTCGAGAGAAAAACAGTAATTTTTGGAAGGAAGTTCAACGTAATACATTATGAAAGATAATCTGATTCGGGTCAGCCACCCCTACTCGCTCCCTATCCGTTCTGTTAAAACCACAGGTCAATTTGAAATCAAAAACGATGAGTTTTTGTCGTTTTTTGAAGAACGGGACCAGGTAGGTTTGTCCTCCATTGTTTTTGAATTTGAAGCTCCGGTTTTTTTCAATGGTATCGAGCTGTTGCCTGGAAAGGAAGGTTTAGATTATTTTCCAGATTCATTTCGTTTTGAACTTTCACATGATGGAAAGTATTGGGAGCCGATTTTGCAAGAATCTGCTTTCAGAAAGTCCTTCAAAACATCTGCTAAATGGCTTTTTTCTTTAACGAGCGCGCGTTATGTGAAATTCGTTTCTAAAATATCAAGAAAAGCAAATAATGGAAAGAATCGAATCAGTTTCGGCAATTTAAGATTACTCATTACGGGCATAACCAATATCCAAGCAAGTTCAGAACTAGATAGACTATGGGTAAAAGAAAACTTAATTGATACAAGACCTGATTATGGTTGGTCCTCCAAGAAAAAAGAAGAACCAGAAGACGAATATCTGATTTTTGATTTGGGTAGCGTGAATCGCGTAGAAGAAATCCGCATGCTCACGAAAAATGATCCGATTACAAATTTTCCAGAGCGTTTCATTGCCTATTACAGTGAAGATGATTTGACTTGGTACCAACTCCATGAGGAAAATAATTTTCTTTCTGAGGCAGGCACTTGGTATAAATGGCGCCTTTCGCCGGTTAATCTACGGTTCATGAAATTGGTATTTGTCCAAGAGAAACACCAGAACAAAAAAGAATACATCACAGAAATCATTGAAATTGAGTTATACTCAAGCCCTGATAAAAAAGACACCGGTGGTGTTTCAAGAGAGCCCCTGCCCTATGCATCTGTTCTTCGATCGGGGATCATTCGCTTGGCTGTAGATGGTGAGGTCAAGGAAGGTGTTGTCGTCCAGTCCAACGATAGAAGGTTACGAGATGCAAGTACGGAATACCGTGGCATTGTCGAACTTGCCAGTGATGGAGAGGAAAAACCAGGAGTCGCTGTACAAGGCAATGATAAACGATTAAAGATAGCTACAGAACTCACACATGGATTGGTTCGTTTGGGAAGATCTGGGGAAGCAAGACCGGGTCTTGTCGTTCAAACAGATGATGAAAGACTTAGGACTGCAAGCACGGAACATATGGGTATCGTCGAACTAGCAACAGATGGCGAGACACGGCCAGGTGTAGTCGTTCAGGGAAATGATTCTCGTTTAAAGTTAGCTACCAAAAAATCCTATGGGCTAGTGCAACTCGCTGAACTAGGAGAGACGGCACATGATCGTGTGGTCACGGGTGATGACCCGAGATTAAAAGATGCAACGATCCATGCAAAAGGAATCGTCAAACTTGCGCAAAATGGTGGTGAAGAGGCTGATACTGCTGTTCAGGGTAATGATAAACGCCTAAAACACGCCACCACCGAACAATTTGGAATCGTTCAATTAGCCCACTCCGGTGAAAGTAAATCTGGGGTTGTCGTCCAAGGTGATGACAAACGCATACAGCCTGCTGATTTTGACAGACCGGGTATTGTCACTCTATCTCGATTGGGTGAGTCTACAAGTGGCAAAGTCGTGCTGGCAGATGATCCGAGATTGAGCGATGCGCGACCTGCCGTTCCTCATACGCATGAGTATGCAGAAAAATTGCATAGCTTTGATTCTCATATAGGTCTTTTAAGAGTTTCAGGTGAGGCCTCCTCCCCTTCTAAGGGGCATGTTCCCCCAGTATCAAATGATGCGGTCATTTATGGAAAAAATACAGCGGATGGCTCAGGAGTTGTTGGTATTGGACAAAGCAATGGTGTCACTGGATTTTCTGAGAAGTTAGGTGTTCTTGGGCTTTCCAAAGGGAAAGACTTCCAACAAAATGCTGGTGTTATGGGTGTCGGAACATCGGCATCTGGCGGTCATTTTATTTCACAATCTGGCTATGCTTTATTTGCCAATGGATCCGGTATCTCAGAAAAAGAGTGGTTAGGTTCCGGTAAAGCAGTTTATGCGTTAGGTGATTCTCTTTTTGAAGGCAATTTGCGTGTGTCCAAAGATGGGCAGGAGGAATGTATTGCACGTTTCTTCCGCCTAGACCAACGCGATGTTGTGACGCCAGGAGATTTGTTGGTGGGAACCGACGAGTCTTTCGTATTGTCTAGATCCAAACACCCCTACTCCACTGGAGTTGTAGGCATTTGTGTTGGAAGTGCCGGAATGATTTTTGGAAAGGAAGCCAAAGGTTTGGAGTATGCTCTTGTTGCAATTTTGGGAATCACTCGTATTCATGTTGATGCAACTCAAGGCTCCATCATCCCAGGGGATTTGCTCGTGTCGGGACTCTCTTCGGGACATGCCATCAAGGCGGATCAATCAAAGATCAAACCTGGTATGTTGATCGGTAAAGCGCTTGAACCGTTGAAGAAAGACAAGGGCTCCATTCTCTGTTTACTTTCCCTCGCCTAAAAAAAGTGGCAATGATGTGTGGTTGGCTTTAGCAAAGCCAGCCTTCACTGCTCTATCAAATAAATATTCGATTGCCCTATGCCCTTCATCGCCTAAGGAGCGAGTGAATGAGTTCACATATAAATTGATGTGGGATTTGATAACGGTATCTTCTTTATTTTGTGAGTTTTCTTTGATATACTGATACATAGATTCTGGTTCTTGGTATGCTAAGTTGAGACTATTTCGTAAGCCATTTTGGAATTCTAAGGCAATCTTTTGGTCTATGTCTCTTCGAATTGCTATGGCTCCAAGTGGGATTGGAAGATTGGTAGTTTGCTCCCACCACTCACCAAGGTCGATCACCTTTTCAAGGCCTCGATCTTCAAAAGTAAATCTCTCTTCATGAATGATGACACCCAGATCATGTTCACCGGAAAGAATCTGCGGTATAATCTGATCATATCGCATAGGGCTCGATATATGTTTGCCATCGGTGAAAAGTGATAAGAGCAAATTGGCGGTAGTAAGTAGGCCGGGGACGGCTATTTTGGTTTGGTTAGAAATCTCTACACCGCTTCCTTTTTTTCGGACTATGATTGGGCCACAGCCTCTTCCTAAAGCGGATCCCGTTTCAAGTAGTATGTACTTGTCTAAGACAGTGAAATATGCCGCAAATGAAATCTTTGTTACAGGGTACTTCCCCAATTTTGCAAATTCATTTAGGTTTTCAACATCCCAAAGTTCTTCGGTTACATCAAAATCTGCGATGAGTTTTTGATGGACCAAGTGATAAAATAAAAAGGTATCATTGGGGCATGGGCTATAGGCGATTGAAATCATGGCGAAATATAAAAATCCTTTATTTGGGTAATAAACAAAATTCGTAGAACCAAAAAGAAAAACAGAATGAGACTTAAATACAAAAAGTAATCCAGGAGTTTTGAATTTACTCGAGACTTGAGAAGGATTACAAGTGGTACTGAGAGTGTAAACATTCTTGACAAATTGTCAAAAGATCGCCAATACCCTTGTTCTGCGATAAGTAGTATGCTTAGGCTTGCTAGAATAGGAAGCAACAGGATTCCTGTATTTTTCGAATTTGAAAAAATATCTTTTATTGAGATAGATTTGTTCAAAAAAGAATTACTAAAGAAGGCGATAAGCAATGATGCTTGAAGAAAAAGAAGCAACTTTGTGCTTTCTTTAGGAGAAAGGTGGAAAATACCATTATCAAAAAAACTTTTAACAAAGCCAAACAAAGGGTAATCGATCATATCACCAAAACCCAAAGGATTTGTACCCAGATGGTTGGGAATAAAGGATCTTGTCCAAATTAAAAAGCTGATAAATAGTAGAATCGGAAATAAATAAAGTACGGCAAACTTATAATCTTTGAGAGAAAATTTTGAAATTACGATCGGAATTAACAATATGATACCAAGTTCCCTTGTAAACACGGTTAGTGTTGCCACAAGTAGGATAACAATGAGATGGTACTGTTTTTCTAATAGGAAAATGGTAATTATAAATAATGAAGTAAATACTCCATCTGCTACAAGAAGTAGATGAGAGTTTAAGGAATATGGAGAAAATAAATAGAAGACGGTCAAATAACGGTGCTCTTTTGGAAGCAATTGATAGAGACACAGGACGGAAGTAAGAAATAAAAAAAGTGAGATAGATAATCCAATAGTTGCGTAATTTGAAAAGCCTATAATGGATGCTGGCAATCCGACTAGCAAAGTAAACCCAATTCTATGGAGGCGAAAGTAGTAGGAATCTACGATTACATCCCATTCTAGGTCAGCAAACATTGACTTGGCGAGATAATAAAAAAATTGACCATCATATCCTCCGTCTTTATAAATAACATCTCCAGGTTCTGCTATATTTGGATTGATTTCTGCAAAGCCTTCCCAAATGCCAATCAGTGAGGAAGTTGCATTCTGATACGGATGAATCTTCCATAACACAAGAGATAGGAAGAGGAGGCTAAAACAGAATAAAAGAATGGAAAACCAGAATGCTCGCACTCCTCCATTTTAAAAAAATTCACCCAGAAGCAAGGAATTTCTCTGGAAGTTTGGTACGGTTTCCATAAACTAGTGTAACAGTTTCCTAAATATGAAAGAAGTCCTTGTTACCATCCAAAGCGTCTACCAATACCTGGAAAAACTAGGTCCCAAAAAATCATTTCAAATTTTAAAAAACCTTGGATACGAAAAGTTATTGTCTTTGACTGGTAAAGTACCCAAAGAGCGACTCATCGTTCTCACTCAGAAATTGAGCGAAAATACCGTTGTCGAGCTTGTTAACCTGATTCCTGAGAGGCTTCTTGTCGACATGATTCGAGAGAATTCTGATGACGACCTGGTTTATTTCATTCACTCTTTGCCAATGACGGATCTGGCACTTATATCAAGAAGTATACCGCCTGCTGATGTTAGTATGCTTGCTTCGACTCTCGGTAAAGAGACGAGTATCGATATTCTCAAAACATTAGGTATAGAAAAATCAATTTCACTACTCAAAGAGATCCCGATGAAAGATTTTTTATGGTTAGTGAAAGAGACCAACGTAACCTCAATTATTTCTCTTGTTAGTGTTATGAGCGTTGCAGACTGCAAAAGATGGATCAAAACACGAGGTATTGAAGAACTACCAGTGATTCTTAATTACTTTGGAGTAGAGAATACGCTTGCCATATTTCACAAATTGGGCATTGCTACTGCACTTGACCTGCTCCACTTATTAGGTACGAGAGAGATGTTGGAACTTTCGCAATTGATTTCGACGATGAATCTGGATTCGCATAAGATACCTGATTTACATCTCATTAAAAATAAATTTCAAAAAGAAAGTAAATCAACTCCAAAACCCAAAGCAAAAAAATCGGCAGTCAAAAAGAAAGCAAAGAAAACAACTAAGAAGAAGTAATTACTTTCGGGAGAAGGACTCGAAATGTGCTCCCCTCCCCCATCTTACTCTCCACAAAAATCTCTCCATTTAGTTTCTCAACCAATGATTTAACGATTGATAGACCCAGGCCGGTTCCACCTATCTTTCTATTATCAGTTGATGGTATTCTGAAGAATCGATCGAAAATTTGATTTTTAAACGTGGGATCGATTCCTATGCCCGTGTCTTGAACTATAAGCTCTACTTGATTTGTTTTGTCTGCAAGTGTAATTGATACTTTTCCTTTGAAGGTATACTTTAAAGCATTTACATATAGATTCGTTACAATCTGAGAAAATTCGAAACGAATTCCACGAATGAAGAGACCTTTCTTTAAAGATAGATCCCATTCGATGCTTTTTCCTTTCGCAAGATGAGAATTCATATGGATTACATCTTCAATAACAGGCACAGGATCAAAAATTTCGATCACTTCTTCTTTTTCTTCCTTTTCCCTTGAAGTTGTGAGGCGAAGCATATTTTCGATAAGAAAACTCAATCTTTTTGCATTTTTGTCGATTACTTCTAACATATTTTTATGTTCGGTGGTATATTTCAGAGAGGTGTCCGATTTAAAAAATTCTAAATATCCTTTAATGTTTGTCATTGGACTTCTGAGCTCATGGCTTACATTAGAGATAAACTCATGTTGGAGGCGTTCTTGTTCCTTACGCTCCAAATTCGGACGAAATTGAACCTGATATCGTTTTTTTGGTGAAAGTAAAATAGATGCAAAACTTAAATCAACTCCGATTGTAGCGCCATCCTTTAGTAGGATTTCTATATCGGGAAGTGATAGCATAGTATCTTGAGACAGATCACTACTAAAATTGAGTTGTGGTGCAATCTGTTCGCTAATGATGATATCTTCAATGGTCAATTTTGTAAGGTCACCTCGAGTGTACCCTGTTAAGCTACGAAATTGGTGATTGCCTTCTAAAATATTTCCTGTATCTGCATCTACTAATGCAATAGCTTCTCTTGAAAATTCAAAGAGGTATCTATATTTTTCTTCGGAGTACTGCAAATCGACTGCAGATCTGTCCAATTTAATTTCTAAAATCGAAATAAGATTCTCAAGTTCGTCGATTTCTTCTTTTTGTAATTCTAAATTTGAATTGAATGTATCGATCATGGCATTGACTAACATTTTGACTCGATTGTCCAATAATAAGGTGTCATCCGTATTGAGCCTTGATTGGTAATTGCCATGTAAAACATCCAAGGCTACTGAGTTTAGATCTACAATTAGGTGGCGAATTGCATTTAATTTGCGATAATTGATCAGCGAAGGTGCATACTGTTCTGGAGCACCTGCAGATTGAAAGCTTGATAACTTTCTTACATCGAAAATCTTTTTAGGTTCGAGAGATTCTAATATTTCATCAAAATCTAAGAGGGGTCTTATGATTTCAGGTTTCATTACTCTGCGAATCAATCGAAAGTATGTGTCTTTTAATAAAGGTGTTAAAGATTCCGTATCTGCCTTATAGGAATAACATCCTTTTTTAATCAGCGGATGTGAGAAGATAAGGTTCTTTAGGTCTGCCGTACGCAGGTGTGGGAAGTATTGACTTAAGTTGAGATCGTCCCATCCTTTAGAATTTGGATTCTGCGATGATTCTTTGATAAAATCGATAGCCTTTTTTACGGCAAGAAGAACACCCGAGGCTTCCCTACCCATATTTTGGACACAAACACCGCTAAATCCAAGTAATGTGGAAGGAAACATGCTATCCTCAGCCTGGAGCCTGACTTCAGTCTTTTCTTTAAAATCATACTGATTTTTGACAAAGGGACTCAAAAGTGGATCAGTAACTATACCCAAACAAGAAGGTTTTAAGAACTCCTTTTCTTCCAGAAAGCTTGGTGTATCCATGTATCGTACTTTGATTGGATTTGCCGGCGCATACTCCTCTAAAAATTTGTCTGCATACAGTCTTTCCACTGAATGAATATGAGGAACGGGAACAAAGTAACCTTTTTTTCTGGAGAGCTCTTCTGGTTTGAAAAGAAATCTAGAATAAAAGGATAAGGGCGAATGATAAAGCATTAGTCCTTTGTAAATGCGTTTGATCTTGGATTTTTTTAAAAACGACTCCTGTAGATAGGCAATGGTTGGTATTTCCCCTGCTTCGACACGGCCTGCTTCAAGTAGGGCAAGGATAGCTTTGTGATGTGTGATTACATGAAGAGCAACATTAACTTCGTATTCATCAAAGAATCCCTTTTTGTGTGCAATGACAATGGGAAGGCAAGACAACCGACTGGTAATACAAATATTTATCACAAATGACTCTTTGGCAACGATTCTAAATTCGAGAATCGTTGCCAAATCATTATATAGAAAGAGGGTCGGCTTTTTTAAAGAATCTCCTCTAAAAAAGCAGTCGTACGCTTTGTATACTCAGATATCTCATGTTCATTCATCGCTTTTGCCGAGATTAAAGCCAAATCATAGACAATTTGGGCAATTTTTTTACCTTTGTCTGGATTCACACCTTCAAACTCTCGTAATGCGGACTTTACTAGTGGTGAGTTTGAATTGATGAGAAGCGTATGATTCTTTAGTAGATTCATCGAATCATCACGATTCATCATAGAATTCATCTCACTCATTCGTCGCATAAACTCTGGTAATAAAATCACGGCTGGAACTTCCGCTGACTTTAATGCTTCAGTTTTGATTTCGATACCTTCTCTGTGTACAGAAGTTTTAAAGAATGCCAAGATTCGGTCTGATTCCGTTTGGTTATTGGCATCAACCACTCCTGGATTTGCATTTTTGTCAATGATTTGATCTGCTAATTCTGCATCTACGCGCTGAAACTTCATCTCAGGATTTTTCATTTCTAAATGCTGAATTAGATGGGAATCAATTTTAGAATCAACAAGTATGGCTTCTAATCCTTGTGATTTGAGTAAATCCATATAGACTGAACTCATCTCAGTTTCGTTGGCATAGAAGATTTTATTGTTATTCTTTTCTTTGTTCTTTTCCCAATATTCCGTTAAAGTGTAAAAACCAGCTTCTGAATTTTTAAACACCAAAATGTCTTTGACGGCATCAAAGAATTTTTCATCAGTTAACGCTCCATATTTTACAAAAATCGAAATATCGTTCCAGTTTTTTTGAAACTCTTCACGATTCTTTTTAAAATCATCTGATAATCGATCAGCTACCTTTTTAATGATGTGGCCTGATATTTTTTTAACAAGCGGATCATTTTGTAAATAGGATCGTGAGACATTCAATGGAAGGTCTGGAATGTCGATCGTTCCTTTTAAAATTGTCAAAAATTGTGGTATTAACTCATTTGCATTGTCACTAACAAACACATGGTTACAAAATAATTTGATTCCATTCTTGGATGCTTCAAGTTCGTGAGTTAATTTCGGGAAGTAGAGAATGCCCTGCAATCGAAACGGGAAGTCTACATTGAGGTGAATGTGAAATAGAGGTTCTCCAGAGAAGGGGAAAAGATAGTTATAAAAATCTTTATAATCCTCAGGTTTGATCTTTGAAGGTTCTTCTGACCAGAGTGGCTTCTCACGATTCGCCTTCTCTCCATCTACGAAGATAGAGACTGGCAAAAAGTCACAATATTTTTTAATAAGATCCTTTAACTTCCATTTGTCGAGATATTCACCAGACTCTGAATCCAGAAAGAGGGATATTTTTGTACCCCTCCCTTCTTTTTCGATAGTTGAAATAGAAAAGTCCGTTCCAGATTCACTTTCCCAGAGTATGGCTTTTTCCCCTTTTTTATAGGATTTTGTCTCAATCGTTACCTTTTGAGAAACCATAAAACAAGAGTAAAATCCCAATCCGAAGTGTCCTATGATTTCTGCTTTGTTTTCATTGTTTTGATAATGTTTTGCGAAATCTGTAGCTCCGGAAAATGCGATTTGGTTGATGTATTTTTTTACCTCATCGCCTGTCATACCGATACCGTTATCTTCTATGATTAACACACGCTTGTCTTTGTCGAAGCTGAGATCGATTCGGTAATCAGTTCCACCCTCAAATTCCTCCGATAAGGAAACTTTTTTTAGTTTGCTTACCGCATCACAAGCATTTGATACAAGTTCACGGATAAAAATATCCTTTTCCGAGTATAACCATTTCTTGATAATGGGGAATATATTTTCTGTTTCGACGCTAATTTTGCCTTTTTCTTCTGTAGTCATTGTTGCTCCTTTATTTAGTTAAATGATTGCTAACATCCATTAGTATTTTTTTGTCATTATTGCCACAAAAGTGATAGATTTTTAACCAATTCTCATTTGGGAAGCCATTTTGTAGTTCAATCAGGGCAGTGGCATTCGATTCACTTACACCATTTCGAATGAGGTAGTCTTTGAGAATTACTCCTTTTTTTGTCCCAGTTTTTCCATTTAAAAGAATCATACTCTCTCTGACTTTTAAATTTTGACTGAAAATTTTGAACGCATACCCTGTTGCTATCGTCATAAAACCAATCAATATGATCCAAACTATCGGCAACGATTGGTAATCAAAAGTAGATAGAGTTTCTACTTTTTTTGACGTAGATACATCGCGTTTTGGATGGATAAAAATAGAGGGGATATTTGCTGTTTTTGATTCATAATTTGCTGTTTTTGGAGAGAAGTATACGATCGAAGCAGATGGCAGTTCTAGATACCCTTCCTTATTTGTAACGATGCTATAAAAGAAGTCAATCGTTGCATAAAATCCAAACGTGCCATCCGCTAGCCTTTGGAATTGTTTTGACTTTTCTTTTCGAATGAAGTGAAGGTTGCCGCCTTTGATAGATGTATATTCTTTTAAAGGGTCATCTATCCCTATTCCCACACCTTCGCCGAACACTCGAATCGCAAAGTAATAGGTTTCGCCTAGATGGATTTTCTGAGGGTTCACTTTTGCGGAAATATCATACTCTCCAATGGCGCCATCAAACGATTTGGGAGCACCTGATGGCAAAGGGCTTACGCGGACTGTTTGAGGCGTTATTTTGACAGCGTCGTGCCCTGCTCCAAATCGAAGACTATCCCCTACGATAAAATAAGTTGCGCCCAAAGTATAAGTTCCGACTCGTAAAGGCGTTAGTCCGTATATCTCCTTTCCGTACACCAAGGTTCTTTTTTCGATTCCATCTCTTTGAACTACTGGATCAATCTGAATCGTAACTTGATCAAGTGTTTCAGATAGGAAAAATGGGAATGAAATCGACTGATTCGGATCTCTTTCCAGAAACGGTTGTTTCATTTGATTATAATAAAGTATATAATACCCAATAATAGGTTCACCCACATAACAAGTGGACTTACTTGTATGAAAAATAACTTCAGGCGGGGAAACTTCTATATCAGTTTGAGTTTCACCAAAAATATTACTAAAGAAGTCCTGTGAGGGCAATGGTGTTTTTTTATTGGTTTTGGCAAGGGCACTAAACTTTAACTCAGGAGAATTAATCAACTGATTGTTCACGAGTACTTGGACAGTTGGTATAGAGTGGCTTCCGATTTTATTCGTAGAGATCTGATATTTTAAAACTTGGCTTTTGGAAACTTTAAAGTTTATGATCTGAGTTTCATAGCTATTCCCTATATAGTAAACTTGTACATCTTTTGATTGGTAGCGATTTTCTTTGGGTTTCAACTCCTTGTCTCCCGTGTGTTTTACTTCCAGAATCAAAATATCTCCGACTTCCATCGTATTTGCATTCAGTTGAAAGGAAACTTCGTCGCCTAAAATTGGGAAGGTGCAAAAGAAAACTAGATTGAGAATACCAAAGATAGGCAGATTACCAAAATTTTTCATTATCAAAAGAGCCTCCTTCTTTGGATTTTTTTCGCAAAATGGAATCTGGTGCAAAGTGTTCCATCATTCTATCTGCATTTTCCCTATCAGTCTTTTCTTCGTTTTGTTTCTTTTTTGTTTTTTGATCGGAACCATCGTTGCCAGGTTTTTGATTTGAATCAGATGGATTCTGCTTGGATTTTGGAGTGTTGTTTCCGTTATGCGATTGGTTTTGTTTTCTTTGTAATTGCTCTAAATTTCGCTTTGATGGAAGGTGATTTGGGTTTATGTTGAGTGCATCTTCATAGTTTTTTTTGGCTGATTTGAGATCGTTGAGTTTAAAATATGCATTGCCATTATTATATAGTGCCTTTGCCTTTAAATCCATAGGAGACTTTGGATCATTGATAATTTCTTCGTTTTTCTTTATGGCTTCTTTGTATTTTCCTAAACTGTATTCTGCATCACTTTGATTGAACTTGAGTCTAGGATCATCTTTCAAATAATCTTCTGCAGATTCAAATTTTGATTCTGCCTCCGCATACCGCTTTTCTTCGAAAGATTGTACCCCTTCTTTGATCCGATTCCCACCTGGATCTAATTCCCATGCAAAAAGTGATTTTGAAGGTGAGATTGCCAAATAACAACATAATGCGACGGCAAGGATCTTTTTATTCTGAAAGAATAGTCGGATGACCCTCTCAATAAAAAAGAAAAACACCGCTAACAGTAGATACGTTTCGGCTCCATCCTCTTTCCTAATTTTTTGCATCAAAATTGTTTGGTTTTTCTGCATAGAATCAACCTTGTCCAATAGCCGGTAGGCACCCAAGGATTCATAAGTTAGATCATAAAAATCACCATTATGTTCTTTTGCCAATTGATTCAGCAATTCAGGATTAGCTTTTGAAATGAGAAGATCTGGGGCATTCGCATTCGGATTTAAGCCGCCGGAGTTTGTTACAAATCCCGCTGATTTTGATGATGAATCTCCAAAGTGGATTGGACCACCCTCTTCCGTCCCAAGTCCCCAAACCATCAATTCTGAATTTAACTTAGGAATGCTTTTTGATTCATGGTTCTCTCCATCCGAGATAAAAACAATGATCCGATTTTGTAAAATTTTATCTTTTGAAAGCAAAAGATCAGCTTTTTTAAAGGAGCTAGCGATGTCCGTGCCTTTCTTCCCAATCATGTCAACGCCAAGAGAATTTACATAATCGCTAAATGCGGTGATATCCGTCGTCATTGGACAAAAGGAAAAAGCACTGCCAGCAAAAACGATAATTCCCACTCGGTTTCCTACAAGATCAGGTGCCAATCGGAGTAAAATATCTTGTGCTCGATTGAGACGAGATGGATATACATCGACGGCATTCATCGATAAGCTAACGTCTATTAAAAATAAGATATCAACGGATTTTTTATTTTCGCTAATTTCTGCCTCATTCGCGCTAGTTTGGTAAAGAGCAATTAGAGAAAATAATAAAGAAGCAAGGATACAGATAATTGAGCTCACTAAAAGTGGCAAACGTGGAAAATCAAATTTTTTCTTCAGTTCCGGCTTTGGTTTTAAAAACCTATCAATGGCAAAAAAGGATACCAAACGAAAGAACGAAAATAAAGTCACGAGTAAGACGGAAGTATATATCGCATATTGCTGAAATGAGGTGAGACTTTCCATTTTAAAGTAACTCCTTCATGATTGTAAATTTGAGAATCCCATCTATCATTAATATTATAAAAAACCAAAATAGATAATTTGGGAAGAGTGTTTGTGAGAGTTGGATGGGTTTTTTTGGTAACGGATCTTTTTCTAAATTATCTATTTCAATTAAAACCTGTGCCAAATCATCTGCCGATTCTGCTCTGTAAAATTGGCCACCAGTTTCTTGTGAAATGACTCGAAGAGAATCATAATTCACCTCATATTGGCCTTGTTCTTTTCCAATCCCTATTGAATATACTTTCAATTTATAGGCTTTTGATGCAAAGGAAGCAGATAGTGGATCCATTTTCCCTGTATTGGAAACTCCGTCTGTGAGTAAAACGATCACTTTTGATTTGGCTTTGGAACTTTTTAATCGATAAGTGGCAAGCATAATTGCATCACCTATTGCGGTACCCTGTTCTTCAATGCTAGACTCATCTGCTTCTTCGATCAATTCTTTTAAGGCCTCTCTATCGCTTGTTAGTGGAGACTGAAGGTATGCAGCGCCTGCAAACAATACTAATCCGATTCGGTCTTCAACACGTTTTGAAATAAATTCCTTTAGAAGAGCTTTCGAAACGGTGAGACGATTGTTTGGTAGAAAGTCGTAACTATTTACCATGGATCCTGAAATATCTAATGCGATAATGATATCCACGCCCAACGTTTCGTCCGGTATAAGATCATATTTTATGCCAGGGCCAGCGGCTGAAACAATAAGAAAGCTTAGGGAGATATAGGGAAGAAAAGCTGTCGCGTAACTGAGGATAGAGGTAGCAAAAGGCAACGGGAAAGGAATTTTTTTGACTACAAATCTATCCATTCGTGCTTTTAATTCGAGAATAAACGTATTTGAATGAATGGAATACAAAAGGATTCCAATCAATGGAATAAATAAAAAGAGAATATACGGCCTTTGAAAATTTTCCATTTTTTCTATAGTTTTAATTTCAATTTCCAATCATCCCAGAGCGATTTCGCTTCTTCACGAGATAATACTGTTTCTTCGTTTGCATATTTAGCATTTCGGAATATAGATCGAAGTTCACGTAAGATGCTTTCCTCAACTCCACTATGGTCATAAAGATAGGCTAAAAATTCGGAATCAGTTAGATTCAATAGATTTGAGTTTAAACGGAATGAATATTCCTCTTTGCAATAAGTCGTGACCATGTAACAAAATTCTTTCAGAGAAAGATCAGTTTGAATCAAAGATTGCTCTAGTTGGTATAACTTTTTTGTTCGAGGTTCTATCTCTGGAATTTTTTCCCATTTTGTGTCTACTACACGTACTTGCTTTTTCCAAAAAAGATACATAGCGTAGATAAGATAGACAAGTATGATAAAACAAATAAAAGCAAAGAGTAACCTGTACAAATAAAAACCCGAGAAGGAGATGGGTGGTTCGATATCATCGATATCTGTTTCATCCCCTCTAAGATTCGAGTTTACTTTGATTTTCAATTCAGATTTGTAGATTTGATTTTGCTCTTCCCATTCTATAGGGAGTAAGTATTCGCCAGATTGATAAAAGCGTATCTTTAATTGTAGTTGATTTTCCGATTTGTTAGCTGTGAGAGTTTTGAAGATTGGTAACTGCTCACCTTCCTGAATGAAATCTCCATCTGGATATTGTAGATTTTCTGGAAGTTTTCCCTCGAATTGGATTGTATACTCGAAAATATCACCGACGAATATATCTGTCGGGTTGATGGATTCTTTTGGAAAAGCAAATGTACTCGTTGATAGGAAAAGTATAATGAAAATAGAACGAAGATTCATTTGGATTTTCCAATAAAGAGAGCTAGTATTTGATTGCTGAGTTTCAATTCCGGACGAATGACCACGGTTTTATTATGAAATGTATTTTGAAAGTTTTGTTGATCAATCTTTAGCCTGGAATTTCTAGTGACTGAATTTTGGAATTCAGAATCGATAAATTTAAAGATACGAAACCAGAATGGCAATTCAATTTCTGCGTCTTGCTCTTCGATCCAAATGCCATAATGTTCCCATCGATTGAGTAAAGATTTAAAATTTCCAAATCCTTCAAAATAACAGAAATCAGATAACCAATAACAAACAGTAAACTTTGGTGAAATTTTAGATAAAGTACTCAGAGTACTGACGTAAGCAGTTCCCTTTGTATCGATATTTTTTTTATTTTCTAGAACCTTCTTAAATTCGACAAAAGCATCTTGTTCTCTTTGGAGTATCCTTCCCGATTGAAAAACATCATTTGCAAACAATACTAAGCGAACTCGGTTCCCCATTTTTATATGCAAGAGAGTGAGAAAAAATGCAAGTTGAAAGGCCGTCTGACTTTTTGCGCCATCCATGGATTTTGAACAATCGATACAAATGATGACGGGCACATCTTGTTCTGAGTAAAATTCTTTAACGTATAAATCCCCAGTTCTCGAAGTTACATTCCAATCAATGTATCTTGTGTCATCGCCAAAATTATAAGGTCGCACCTCTTTAAATTCTAGTCCTCGCCCACGATTTGTGGGAGAGAGGCCACCTAAGCCTAAAGATTTAAATTTCCGACTAGTTTCCCACTTCAAAATTGTTAGTAATCGTTTGAGATCCGGATCTAACATTGATTTTTCTAAGGAACTTCTGTTATACTTAATACTCGTTTGATGAGTGAGTCAACGGACACATCTTCCGTAATCGCCTCTAATGATAGTTGTATTCTGTGATTTACGATATGAGTGAAATATTTTAGGATATCCTCAGGTATCACAAAATCACGTCCTTCAAACAAGGCATTGATTTTCGATACTCTGAGGAGAGCAAGACTCGCTCGTGGGCTCGCACCATGCTTTATGAACTGTTTTATCTCTGAATTTTGTAACGATTCTGGCCTTGTATTTCTGATAAGTTTGATGATAAACTGCTGAAGCTTTGGATCAATAAAAATCTCGTCTGCTAGCTCGGAGATTTTGGAAAGGTCAATGGACTTAAATACTTTTTGACTTTTATTTGATTTAGAAAAAACATTCCCGTGCAGATTTAAGATGTTTTGTTCTTCCGCTTCACTAGGATAACCTACATGAACTTTAAAGAGAAAACGATCGAGCTGTGCTTCGGGCAATGGATAGGTTCCGTCCTGATCGATTGGATTTTGAGTAGCTATAACAAAAAAAGGTGACTGTAAATCAAATGTAGATTCAGCAATCGTTACTTGCCGTTCTTCCATACATTGAAGCAGTGCAGATTGAACTTTAGCAGGAGCTCGGTTGATTTCATCGGCTAAAAGGATATTTGTAAATATGGGCCCCTTTCGGATTTCAAAGCTCGTAGATTTTGGATTAAAGATATTAGTTCCAGTAAGGTCAGCCGGCAATAAGTCGGGTGTGAACTGAACTCGACTAAATTTTACATCTATGCAGTTAGCTAATGATTTTGCTAAAAGCGTTTTTGCAAGACCAGGCATACCTTCTAAAAGTATATGGCCTTTAGCAACCAGTGCAACTATCAAGGGATCTATAACAGATCCCATACCCGAAATTTCGTTAGCTAGCTCGTCTTTTAGCGCTTTAACTTTTTGATTGGTTTCCAGAAGTTTTGATTCATTTATTTGCATTGTGTTGCGGTTAACTTTGGTTTAGGAGAATCTAACATATAATATTCTGTTTTTCCAGAAATATTCCAACAGCCCATTTTTCGACCTGAAGGGTCAACGGGCCCCTTCCCAAGTTCTTTACCGTCCTCTGAATATTCTGTAGCATCATCTGTGCTTCGAATGACCATTCTTTTTTTACCTGATGGATAAAAGTATGTATAAGGAATTGATGGTTTGTAATTCAATTTTAAGTCATTGATAGTCTCATCGATTTTCACCAATGAAAAGAAAAGTTTGCCTTCGCCTAAAATTTTTCCATCTCTATCAAATGTTTTCGCAGACTCAAACATACTTTCATTTGCCATTATACCGTCATAGCCCACTTGACCGTTGTTATAGAAAAATTTCCATGCTCCCGTACGAGTGTGTTTCCTAGGGCCAGTTCCGAAAAGTTTTCCATCTGGATAGTATTCTTTCCAGATGCCTGTTCGTTCATACTTTATTTCAACATCGTCTGCAACGCCTTCTTTTTTGGAGTAATTGCCTTCAGCTAACACATTATCTTTATTCCCAAAAAATTTCCAAAATCCAATTCTGACATCATCAATGTAATTTCCTTGAGACTCCACTTTCCCGTCTTTGAAGTAATTAATTTCTAAACCTGACTTTTTGCCATTTGAAAAAGAAACTGTAGTTTTGATCCCATTGCCATCTGCGCCAGTAAAGTAGTAAGTCCATGCTCCATCTTCTTCATTGTTTTTGAAGCTCCCCTTCTCAATCCATTCACCTTTACTGTTCTTCTTCCAATAGACTCCATTTCTTTTATCCTCTCGGAATTCCGTTTCGCTGAGCACAATTCCAGATTTATCAAATGTTTTTGCTATGCCTTCTTTTTTCCCATCTACCCAAATCACCTCACCAATCGTTTTTGAAAGATTATCTGGATCCGGCTTTCTCCAGATTCCAACTTTTTTTCCGTCTTGAAATTCACCGTATGAGTCAAGAGTTGATTTGAATTTCGGTTTTTCGGTAGTCGACCCTTCTTGTTCGAATTGAAGGTATTCTTCCCATTTTCCATGTTTAGGTAAGGATTTTATTTTTGGAGGTGCGAATTTTGAAATTTGATCTTCAGAGCATTTTGCTCCACCACACTCAGCCTTCACTTCCCCTTTTGCTCGTAAGCCGCCAGAGTTTTTGAATCTTTCAATTCGAATTAATTTCCCGCCAACTGTTTCGAGAGAAAATTCATCACTACCCTCACCACCTTCTTTGTTTCCGAGAGTTGAGCAGAAGCTAATTGTCAAAGTAAAAATTGTTAGAAGAAAAATTTTCATGTACTAATCCTATCAAATAAGTGTGCGCGTTTTAATTTATTCACGGATAACAAATCAAAGGCAACTGAGTTTTTTTCGCCAGTGAGTTTCTCTGAGAAAAAACGAGGAGGAAGTATGTGAAAGGCTCCCTCTCCTTTCACGTAGAAGATTTCTCCAGACATGGAAGTAATTTCGCATTCCAAAAAGACCTTTCGTTTTGCTTTTTTGATAGGCCAGGCTCGAATGATTAAATCACTTTCGACGGGTGTTGCTTTATGGAACTTGAAACTCATCGTATCTGTCATGACGATATAGCCTAAGTGAAAACAAAGATCACCCATTGCCTCATCCAAAATTGCAGAAAGAATTCCACCATGTACGAAAGTGGGTGCCCCATTAAAAAACTTTTTAAAATTATACGTAAACTTTACTTCCCCGCTATTATCATCAAAAGTGAAGTCTGCTGCAAGTCCGATGGGGTTATCCTTGCCACAACCGAAACATGTTGAATGATGAATCTGGTCGCCGTGAATCGATGGTTTCATGTTTATATCGTTCATATGTGCTCAATTTTTTGGAATTTTTCGGAAGGGGTGAAATGATTTCATTCAAACGCTTTCTTGAAGGAATGATCTTACTACATGAGCAACGGTCTTGGGGTCATCTAAATGGAGATGATGGCCTCCCGAGAGAATTTTTTCAGTAAGATTGCTGACGGCTATCTTACGTTGTTCATAAATCGAGGAGATTGGATACATAGATTTATCACCTACTATCAATAGAGTGGGCATTGAAATGTTTTTACAAAAAGCCAAAACCTGTTCTTCCGTTAGGCGAAACAGTGAGTTAAAATGTAGCCTTAAATCTCTTCGTGGCTTTAGACCTTTGGGTCCTTTTTCAAGACCTCGTTCCATTAGCAATTCAACAGATTCTTTCAGCATGTCCCCTGCCCTCATCCTTACTGAAATCGCAGATTCCCAATTGGGGAAATATGTTTCTTTTTTGCCTCTAGGATGTAAAATCTGTTTGATTGCATCCTTCAGAATACTAGGTGCTTTTTCTGGATCACTTGAAACTGGCCCTAATGCTTCAATTAACACAAGTTTATCTATTTTCAAAATATCTAAACCGGCAACTAAAGTTGATATCGCTCCACCCATGGAATGCCCTAGTAAAATAAAATTCTCCAATCCAAGCGCTTCTGCAATGGAAATAATTTCTAATACATATTCTGCAAAATGGTAAATAGTTCGGTCAGGTTTATGGCTGGATTTTCCATGACCTGGTAAATCGATAGCAATGAATCTAAAGTCAGATAGTTGCGCAGCAAGTGGTGCAAACGAATTTGCATTATCTAGCCAACCGTGAACCGCCAATATTGTTTTTCCGTTTGGGTTTCCCCATTCAATTCCTTCAATGGTATTGAATTTTGTTTGAATTGAAAAATGACCCATTATTCTAAACCTTTCGTAAAGGTTGACTTTGTAAAACAATTTTAAATGATTGAATGTAGTCCTTTTCGGAATTACATTTTGTATATGAATAGTTATTCGAAAGTTTTATGGTCTTTACTTATATTCAGTGCTTTATTTGCAAAAACATTGGAAGCGAAAGAGATTTGTTCAAACATCAAGGATTGTTTAGAAAAATCGGAGAAAACGAACATTCATCGAAAAAAAATAAGATACTATGATGAAGCAATCAATGGCCAGAAATCAGCAAAGAAAAATGATTTAATCGTTATTGTCTATCTACTACGTGCAAATTCAGTCATTAGAGAAGCGCAGGGAGACACAGGATATAAAGGTGAGATCGCTTTAAAAGTGACACATAAACCTGAGTATATTAAATCTCAATACCAAAAAGCAAAATTAGATTTAATTAAGGTTACTTCTGATGTTGAATTGCTTACTCCTGAGTATCGTGCACTCTATTTAGAATTAAATCAAATTTTAGAAAAAGAATCAGTTGAATGAGAATTTTATTTGTGCTTTGTTTTTTCTGCTCTTGTATGCTTTCCAATGAGGAAAATATTCGTGAGGAATGTGAAGATCAAAGAAATAGGGCATATTTATATATGATTCCTATTCTAGATAGATATGCGGCAAGTATCAATCGGGATCAATCACAGGCTATCTATGTTGCGAACACTGAACTTGTTGCGAGAAAGTGTAATGCAGAAGCGAAGAAGAATAAATATGATCTAAGGACGAATTGAGAAATGTTTCAGATTATATTTGATGCTTAGCAATTAGGTATTCCAATAAGTCTTTAGAGCTCGTTTCGACTATATCCTGCACATTTTCAAATTGTGCTATATCTCCATAGTACGGGTCTGGAACTGATAAACCTTTCGAAGTATCACTGAATTCTCGGAATAAGTATATTTTTGATCTATCATCATCCGTTTTTGCAAGTTTTTGAATTTCTGCTTTGTTATTTTGATCCATCGCGATCAGGTAATTAAAATCTTGAAAATCTGCAAGTCTGAGTTTGCGAGAAATATGGTCTAAATTAATCCCTCTTTTTCTTGCCACTTCTCTAGTTCTAGGATCGGCTAGTTCGCCATCATGATAGCCTGAAGTGCCAGCAGAATCAACTACGAAATAATCTGTTAGCTTTTTCTCTGTTATCAATTTTTTAAACGCACCCTCTGCGGCAGGCGATCGGCAAATATTTCCTAAACAAATGAACAATATTTTAATTGGGAATTTCATGGGTCAATACAAATAACATAACATGCGTTTTCCGTGGATCTTTATCCATTTTTCCGCTTCTTTATAATCTGGATCTAAACTTTCAACTTGATTCCAAAACTTGCTGGAATGGTTTCGCTCCTTTGTGTGTGCCACTTCATGAAGAATTACATAATTTAATACAAATTCCGGACAGAATACTAAGGCTAAGTTAAGTGTAATCTTATTTTCATGGGTACAGCTACCCCACAAGGATCTCATCAGTTTAAAATTCGTATTATAGTTACTCGTTCCAACTTTCTGAAGATACTTCCTTAATTTTGGAAGTGAACGCCTCTCTAATTCATCCCGGAGTATTTTTTTTGCTAATTTGATTCTTCCATTTTCGGAGCGAATTGACTTTACGTTAAGAATCAGTTCTGTGTCGGTACATTGACTTTGATTGGTTTTCGTATGAACTACCTTTTTTTTGCTTCCAAACAAAGGCAAAACTTCACCATCTTCAAAGCTGGTCTTCTTGGGGTTTTGCGAATCATTCTTTTCATACTGATTCTTAACCCATTCGCTTCGTTCAATTAGAAAGTCATGAATAAACTTCTTCGAAACATGTCTCGGATATCGCAATACAATGCGGTTGTTTGGGTATACAGTTAATGAAACATTTTTTGAACGAATCTGTCTCAGTTCACAAAGATAACCCAATCCAGGGTAACTAATTTTTGAATTCACCATTGTTTTTGACAGGCTGATCTTCAGTGGGAACCAATTCTTTTTCATTCCAGTTTACTTTATTTAAAAATCCTATTTCGATAGAAAAGTCTTTAATATTAATATGAGATTTGAAACCACCCGAGAGATTAGACAGAAGATCTTGCTGAGATAGGCCTCCTCTTGCAGTAAATCGTCCCTCGGAGAAAAATCGTCTATGACCAAGACGTACATAACTCAACCAGCTTTCGGAAAGTGCATAACCTACTTCGATATTAGATTGCCATCCAGCACCATAATTATCTGACAGAAAATTTATAGACCTTTGAATATGGAAATCTCTGGTGATGATTCTTCCTAAAGATGGCATAAATGATACGTCTAAATAAAATTTCTCTACGCTATATCTATAACCAAGACCATAAAAAAATTCATACAAATTATTCGAGAACGAAAGCCCGATCCCGATAGGGGCATAGAAGATTGGTCTTGAATCTACAAATTGATTCACATCGTATAGAAGATATTTGAAGTAACTGTAACGAAGACCTGTAGTGATAAAGAATCCATTACTTTCTTTCCAATAATCTGGACTGGCTCCGTTAAAATAATACCTTCCGTATGCTTCAATGATATCCTGTCTAATGGTAGATTTTCCTTTTCCGTCAGCAAAATTTCTTGAGCCGGAAAAAACATGACCCGAATCGGAATAACTCCATTCTCTTGTGGCTATTTGAGTTGTGCGTTCTTGAGAGGTATTTCCCAACACAAAATCTTCATCTCTAGCTTCCCCAGAATTTTGATTCCAACCAGTAGTTTTTATTGATCCCCTAACCTCCCATTTTGAATCAAAATAAGATCCAAAAAGTCCAAATTGTGTAAAATTTCTTGGAAATGTGATTCTTGATCCTCCGCGTATCCCAGAGAGATTCGGGAACCTGTTTCCTGTCTCAAATACATACTCCCCCCCTCCCCTTTCTAGTGTCGGGCCCCAGATAGCTTCCGCTGTGATTGGAGAAAAAGCGAATAAGTTTAGTATAAAAATGATTCCAGTTATTAAAAATTTCACCAAATAGATGTTCTAAAAACACTATATTATGTAAATCCATTCTCATGTCGCAATGGGTGAAATGGTTTCACCCTGATGGGACATAATTAAATTGACATTGGGAAGGTAAAAAGGACACTAATTAGGATACAGTATGATAGAAGAAGAAAAAGATTTTACCATTGGTCAAATCTCTAAATTGTTAAATTTAGAAGTAGAAGAATTTGTAAAGCGAGCTAAGGATTTAAAGATACCTGGAATTAAGTCGGGCAAAATCAAAGGTTCAGTGCTCAACAAATACTTCGATTTTTCTGACAAGGAATACTTTGAATCTCATGTAATAGCGATTTCAAACCAAAAAGGTGGCGAAGGAAAAACGACAATAAGCCTATATCTCTCGGAAGCGTTGGCACTCGAACATAAAGTTCTGTTGGTTGACTGGGATCCGCAAGCGAATGCTACCCAACTTTTTCTGAACGAAGATGTACCTTCCGTTATGGAGTGTTTGGGTTATCAAGGAGTGAAACCAAAATCCTTATCGCAAATAATTGTGAAGCTTTCTGAAAATTTTCATTTGGTTCCATCTACATTGAAGCTTGCAAACTTAACAACTCCGTATGATCGCGATGATTTTGAATTGCTGAAAGACGCTCTTCTTCCGATTCGATCTGAGTATGAATATATTATTATAGATTGCCCGCCATCGCTTGGTCTTATTCTTGAGAATGCACTGATTGCGGCAGATTATATTCTCGTTCCCATTCAAACGAGAGCATTTAGCCTACAAGGTATCAAAGACTTATATGAAACCATACAAAAGATTCAAAAGAAGGCGAATCAAAGATTGGTATTGCTCGGAGCGGTATTGAATCAATATGAGTCACAGAAAGCCTTGTCTGGTTTGGCAGAAGGGATAAAAAAATATTTTCCAGTTTTTGAAACTGTTATCGCTCGACGTGAATCTATACCTCAAGCCCAAGCAAAAATGACGTCATTGTCAAAAATAGATAATGCAACGTTGAAAAATTTTAAGGAATTGGCAAACGAAGTGAAGGAGAAGTTGAATGTCAAAAAAAAGTGAATTTCGAGCACTGGATTTAATCTCAGCCTACACTGAAAAAAAACAGCCCTCATCAACTATTGATCTAAATAGCATCCAGCCAAATCCATTACAACCAAGATTGATTGGCAAGGAGGATGTTGAAGATCTGGTACAGTCAATGGATCGACTAGGTCTAATTGAACCAATACTTGTTCGAAAAGATAAAAGTAAGTTTATGATTGTAGCTGGAGAAAGACGTTATCGGGCCGCCTTAAAACTGGGATGGAAAGAAATACCGGCGATCATTACTGATGCTGATGAAGATATCTGCTATGAGATGTCTCTTGCAGAAAATGAAAAACGTAAAAATTTGAATCCTTGGGAGGTAGGTAGAGCAATCCAATACCTGAGGAAGGACAAAAAGAAGACAGCAGAAGAGGTCTCGAAGCTTTTAGGATATACAGAGCGCTATATTAAACAATTAAGTTCCATTGCTAGATTAGATCAAAAATCCGTTATGGAACTTATGATTTCGGGGAAGCCACTTTCGGTGAAAAATTTAGAAGAAGTCTTAAAAAAGAAAGAAAATCGGGGGGGTGAAACGATTTCACCTTTGAAGCAAGTTAGATTTAATGTCTCGCTAGATTTGAGTTCACTTACAAATCGTGCCCGCGAAAACTTTCAGAAAGATTTCACATCATTAAAGAAAAAATACGGAATAATTTGAGAGGGAAGATGAAAAATACTATTAAATTGCGAAATTTAGACGAGGTAGAAAAGGAGTTAAATATTATTACGGCTTGTAAAAAAAGTCAAAAATACGATTTAACCATATATCAGATTTTTGACTTTTTAGCTACCTCCATTGAAACGTCAATCCAAAGTGCAGGCCTTAAGAGTGCTGTGGGAGTTTGGAATAAATTTGTAGGCAAATACAAATATGCGAAACTCATTTCTAGCGGTACATATACGAAAGCAAATCAGATATTCGGATTTCCTAACAAAACCGAAACAGGTGACGACAAATCTTCAGAAATAAGATTAAAAACAGCCATCACAGCTTTTCGATTACATTCAGGCCCATTTGGAGAACATCCTATCTATGGAGAATTAGATAAAAAGCAATGGGAGCGTGAGATTAGCATTTTATGTGGATTCCTTTTCGGTTATCTCGAATTGGAGGGTGACGAAAGGCTTAGATTTAATAAAGAGAAGGAAGCCAAAAAAGAAAAGTTTGAGCAAATCAAACAAGAGCAGAGAGAAAATTCTTACAAAAAATCAGCTCAACAAGGCAGAGAAGGGGCGTCAAATAAAAATCAAAACAATAACCGAAGATGGAAGAATAAGAAAAAAAATAATTTTAAAGGTAACAAAAATCAAGGTGGGAGTAGCGCAAAATGAATTTTTCTCTAATCGTTGGAAGCCATCGTGTATCGTCTCAGTCCGGTAAGGTAGCAAATTATCTCAAGACAAAATTACAGGCATTAGGCGCAAAGGAATCAAAGATATTTGACTTAGGTGAAAACCCATTGCCGCTTTGGGATCCCAGCATGTGGGAACGTGATTCGGAGTTAAAGCAAACTTGGAATCAGTTTTCAGAAGGAATGAAAGATTCAGATGGTTTCATTTTTTTGAGCCCTGAATATGCTGGGATGGCTAGCCCCGCTTTAAAAAATCTGTTTCTCTATGCGTCAAGTGCGGATTTTGCACATAAACCTGGACTGATTATTACAGTTTCTTCTGGAATGGGTGGTTCTTATCCGAATGCAGAGTTAAGGATGTCCAGCTATAAGAATACTCGAATCGTCTACATCCCTGATCACGTAATTGTGAGACATGTTGAGTCAGTTTTAAATGGTGAACTACCCGTGGGGAAAGAAGATGAATACATTAGAGAAAGATTAGATTACTCATTGAGCCTATTGATCGAATACTCGAAAGCATTAACTTCAGTTAGGAATTCTTCTGCTGTGAACTTGAAAAAATTTCCTTTCGGTTTGTAATCAAGTATGCAATCAAAGCAGGAATTGCTAGGTTTATTACCAAAGTAACAAAATATGCGATAGCTGGGGGACCCATCCAAAACGGATCAAATACATGCATTTGATGAATGACGAACGGGTGAATTAAAAAGATATAAAGACTTTGTTTACCCAAAAATTCCAAAGTGTTCGCCAAAATTCCAATTGGTTCCTTATTTAGAATTAAAAATAGTAAAAAGATAGTAACAAGCGGATAAGTCAAATGATGATTCTTCAATTGTATCTGACTTAGACTAAACACGAAAACGAGAGTGATCAGTATCAAAAAGGAGATGGTGAGAATATAAAACGTAATATCTCTCATTTCTAATTTATGAGTTCTTATGTTTTTTAAAATAAGACCGATTGCGAAAAATCCAATATAGTTGAAGATAGAGATGGATTGATACCATTGAGGAAGATACTTTTGAAATCCATCCAAGTTTGAGATAAAATTCAAAACAATTGAAACTAAAAAGAAGATAGTAAGAGACCTACCTTTTTTCCATGAATCCGGTATAAAATAA
>JAPZRK010000019.1 GCA_027531445.1 Leptospira sp. | reverse complement strand
TGTGGTCCTCTAGGCTTGATCGTCGCCACACTCATTGCCAAAAAATATGACGAGGTCGTGCTTTGGATTCCAGATAAAGATTTCGTAGACGAATTAAAACGAAGACGTCAAACAGAAGTTATGGGAATTACGTTGGATATTCCTGATCACGTTGAAATTGTATCCAGTATGGAAATCTTCGGACGTGACGATTGGACCTTTCATATCGCGGTTCCTTCTCGCACATTCGTTGATAGCTTGCATTCCCTGCTTGATACAATCGATTCAAGAAATGACTTTGTTTTCTCTTTTTTCACAAAAGGAGTTTTGGAAGGCAAGTATCGTAAAAAACATGGTTTTGTTACTTACAGCCAGTATTTGGAATACCTACTGAAAGAAAATGGTTGTCATTCTGCCAGTATAGCAGTCGTCAATGGCCCATCAATGATAGCAGAGATTTTAGAAGGGAAATTCGCCTTCTTTAATGTTGGATCCTCTGAAAAGAAAACTGCCGCTTACATAGCAGACTTATTTCTTTCGAATAACATTCAAACTTCAACCACAGATGACATTCATGGCATGGAGATCATTGGGGTCGCAAAAAATCCGATGGCGATTGCAGCAGGTATTGTCTCATTATTACCAGATTATGGATCAAACCTATTGGGAGAATTGTTATCAGTAGGATTCCAAGAGGCTCGCGACCTAGCGATGAAATACGGAGCTAGACCTGATACAGTTATGGGACGATCGGGTCTCGCTGATTTTTTGGCTACAGCTACATGCAAAAAAAGTCGTAATCGTAATTTTGGTCGAAAGATTGTTGGCGAATTGCTTAGTGGGCAAGAAAAATTATCAATCACAGATCGGATTGAAATTTTCTTTTCTCCGAAACGCTTTATTGAACGCGAAGCAGAAAAATCTCATGATAATATCGAAGGCACCTATGCACTCAGTGTATTGATTGAGCTTGCAAATGAATCCCACTTAGCCTTCACCTTACATAGAACATTGTTTGATGTCCTAACACGGAAACAACCGCCAATGGCATTGGTACAATATTTGCTCGGTTCTAAACAACCAACTATAAAACCTCAAACAATAGTTGTTCAGAAAAAAATCGGTTTGGACTTAACTTCGGGCATTGACTTTCAATCTTTTTTAATAGACAGGATTGTTAAACATATCAACAACACACAAGGAAGTAGTCATAGGGTCAAAAAACAAGCCGCTGCAATCATTGAATCCACTCAGAAACGTTTAATCAAGGCTAGACGCAAAAAAATATCTTTAGAAGAAAACAAGTTTGAAAGCGAATTAGACATCTGGAAACGATTTCATCATGCCAGTAAAGATGAAGATCCAAGCTTTATCAAAGAATTGGTTCGTTTTTATGTAAGAGAGATTGCTGATAATTACAGCCCAACCGTTCGAGAGTCCTTACTTAGATTTATAGCACCTATCAGATTATTTTCCGGCGGTTTTTTAAAGGGTTCTATGATCCCTCATATCGGTGGAAAAACAGCGGAAGTAAAAGCCCTTGCATCCAAGTATAATATTTTGTATGCGCCTACACATAGATCTCACTTGGACTCTGTTGAGGTTGCCTACTCTATTTTCAATTTGGGACTTCCTGTGCCTCGTTATGCGGCAGGCATCAATCTTATGTCCAATCCTTTTTGGGAATGGATGCTTAAATCTTTGGGTGCATATGCTGTCGATCGCGACCGTACGCGGAATAGTCTTTATCTTGAATGTCTAACTCTTTATTCACAAGTAATGTTGGAACAAGGTATACCATCTTTAGTTTATCCAGAAGGTACAAGGTCACGCACTGGTGCAATTGTACCAGTAAAAACTGGATTACTAACAACTGCGGTGAATGCATTCAGAAATTCTGGAACAGAAATTATCATTGTTCCTATCTCGATTTCCTATGAAACAGTCCCTGAGGACAATCAATTTTGTGACATACCTGAAGATTTGGGTATGGCTGGATTTCTTGCAAAAAGATCAAATGTATATGTGGAATTTTGTGATCCTATTCCAATATCCGAATATGCTCAAAATGATGAGCCAACCCTTGAACTTTCGTATCGGATATCGAAAGGTTGGAAAGAATTTCATAAATTGTTACCAAATCAAATTATGGCCAGGATTCTTATGGAGAATGAACACCATTTTGAATCTTCTCAAGCAATCATGTTGATTGAAGATTTCATCGCTCGTCATTCGGGGAATTATTTAACAAAAGATGCCGATGAAATTTGGATCAAAGGGAAAAAGATTTTAGAAAAAAGAAAGATTATTGAAGAGTCAAACGGACAAATTCAATCAAAAGTAGAATCCTTAGTCAATTATTATGGTTCGATGATTCCGGAAGATTCTGATAAACGATACTAGTTTTCCGGGCTCGATTCAATGTTAATTTGGCGTTTACCGGAGTTGATCAAGTATACTGCAATGATAGCAAAACATCCTCCAATAATGACAGGAATTTGGAAGAGCTCATCCATAATCAAAAGACTCGAAATGTAAGCTGAGAGTGGGACGATAAAAATGAAAGAACTTGCGATGTCCGAACCCAACCTAGTTGCAGCATAAAAATACACTGTCGTTCCAAACGTCGTAGATATTACTGAAAGATAAAAAATACTCAACCAAAAATGACCATCTAAATCCCAAACATGAAGAAAAGCAGGATCTTTAAACGATATCAAAAATTCAATCAATGAACCTATGCCATAAACATAAAAACTATAGGCAATCGGAGACATACTTTTTCCTGACCTTTGACTATTTAAAGAAAGTAAAGCCCAGACAAATGAAGCGATTAAAAAGAATGCATTTCCTGAAGAAATAAGTTTCTCAAGATTCAATTCCCACACTTTAAGAATTGTTAGACCGCCTATCAATCCAAAAAAAAGTCCAATCGATTGTCGTTTACTAATACCTCTTCGCAAAACAAGCGCTACTATGAAAAAAGTGACGATTGGATTTAACGTTGTTACTAATACTCCTCCAGCTCCAGGAAGACCTTTCTCCAAACCGAGGAAAAAGAATTGATTGTATAATAAGTAGACAATTCCTCCGATCAGGACGTCAAAGTAGTCTTTCCCCGATTTGAGAGAAAAAGGAATCTTTAAAAAAAACATAAGCGGAATCACCGAAAGAAAGGTCATTAAAAAACGCCAAAATACAAGAACATGAATCGGAACGGAGTGAGCGATCATTTTCGCAATCGGCCAAGAAAAACCCCAAGAAATCATCGCAAGAATGAGTAGTGAAACAAAACGTAAATTCATATGTATCCTGATTTTAATAGTAACAAAAAACAATAAGTGGTCAAAAATGAAAACGGTATACCAACTCCCAACATAAGACTTGCTAAATGAGGAGCTAAGTTTCTGTCAATAGCAACTATCGTTGAGGTCACCATAGGCGCCATAGCTGCCTCCAAGACAATGGTCTCAAACATCAAACGATTCGGCGTGATAGAGCAATATATTAAGATTATAATCGTAGGAGCAAGTATCAACTTAATACTAAGTCCCAATAACAAAAGCAATTTATGACCTTTAAGTGTTCGCAAATTTAATAAAAATCCCACAGACACAAGTGCCAATGGTGACAACGTATCGCCCAATCTTTGTAAGACTAGCTCCAACCACTCAGGGTATGCAAACAATCGAAATAGAATAGCCAAACACAGTGCAATTACGGGTGTAAAAGTGAAAACTCTTCTGATTAAAAATTTGATATCCCAAGTACCTTTCTCCGCTAAATTAGCTAGAATCAATCCAGGAAAACTTAAGACTAAAAACGTACCTAATTGATCAGATATGATTGCATAACCGATAGCCCCATTTCCTAAGTAAGACTGTAAAAGTGGAATCCCAACAAATGATGTATTTCCTAAACCTGATGTAAGCGACAAACATATTAATGTTTTATAATCTATTCGTTTCAGAATATAAAGAATATACAGTAGTAAAAACGAAAATAAAAACACTATCCACGGCATAAGCGCTGGCAAAAAAATATCAGCTGAAATTTGTATATTGTGTACATGTAACAAAACCAAGGCGGGCAAAGAAACATTAAGCACAAATGCGTTCAAAACTTGAGGAGTGTTTTCCGGAAATTTTTTAGACAACCTAAATACAATTCCTAAAGAAAAACAAATGGTAAGTAAAATAAAATTCGACATTAATAGCTTAGGAGATTATTCACTTTCAGAGGATCGTTTAAGACTCCATCCAGATTTCTCAGAAAATCAATTCCATTTTCAATGATTTCTGCATAAGCATTAGCAAAATCGACATAAATGGATGCGGAATGTTGTTTTAAATCGTAAACTGCTTGTTCAATTAATTCGGCTAATGCTATCACCTCATATGCCAACTCAGCAATGTAGACTCTGTTCATTTCTTTCCATTCTTTCGACTCTGATAAAATGATACGATTGAATTTCTCATTCTTTGAATGATGAACTTGCACTGCATAACTTAAAACAGGAAACTGTGAAGATTCTAAAGTTAAATTTGAGATTATATCTTGTAATGCGACAAATATTTTAGATTTATTTAATGCATGTAGTACATGGTTTGTGATGATGAGATGTGTACCTTCCCAAGTCTCATTGATAATCGAGTCGTTATGTAAGCGAGGCAGAGGTGAAAAATCTCCTACAATTCCATTCCCGCCTAAACTCAAAATCGCACGTTGTGTAATCCATGAAGCTTGCGATGACGATTTAAATTTAAGCAAGGGAATATATATTTCGCTTGCTAGGTGTTCTTTTTCTGCTAGATCAACGGATCGAAAATTCACAAACGTCATAGCGGTTTGCAAAATTTGCATTTCGGCCAATTGACGTGCAAATATAGAAAATTCGTTGACTTGTTTTCCAAAGGCAGTTCTCCATTTGCTATACTCTAATGCTTCCATCACGGCGCGTCTAGAATTGCCACAAGCACCAAGTCCTACATGAATTCGGGATATTTTGATTATATATTTGATTAGGTTGACAAGACCATGACTTGGTCTTCCAAACTCTTCTGCTTCTGTTTGATCATAAATTATTTCAACCGTTAGCTTTCCACGTGAACCTATGATGTCTTTTTTTCTAAGGATATGATGTCCGTTTAAACTTCCATTTTCCTTGAATCTTGGCACAAGAAACATACCAATCGTATTTGTACCTTCAATCTTTGCAGTAGTGACCCAAAGATCACCCGGATTGGAACAGAACCATTTTTCGCCAGTGAGAGACCATTTTCCATTATCCATTTTTTTAGCTATGGTTCTGTTCGCTGAAACGTTGCTTCCGCCAACTCTTTCCGTTACATATTGTCCTGCCATAAAATGAGAAGGACTGCCTTCGCCCGCGACTAACGGTAAATATTTTAATTTTTGTTTTTCACTTCCTATTTTTTTCAACGCAAGGATCATACCATCCGTCATTGCAAGAGGACACGCAACTCCACCTTCGCCATTCAAATTCATCAAATATGCCAACGCATAACGGTGTATATTTGGGAAAGAATACTTCCATTCTTTATGGAAATCCAGATTGACTACGCCGTAATCAAATGATAATTTTCGAGACTCAAGCTGTTCTGCAGAGTAGACAATTTCGTCAATTCGGGACCCTGTCCGATCAAACTTGACGATCTCACCATATTTTCCTTCTTTATGGCATTTTTCAGTGAGCTCATCCAATCTTCCACCAACCAAATCCCCATAACCCCGAATGTGCGCAATCATAGCAGTTTTGTGTTCAATCGAGAACGTTTCAGAGTATCTGCTCACCATTCTTTGCAGTGCCCTATCCATCTCATAAAAATTATTTCCTCTCAAACCTTTATAAAGTGAGATATCATAAGGACTCAATGAGGGATGTTCCGAAATATGATGATTCATACTTCCAGAAAAGAAAAAGGAACAGGTTTCACTAGCAAAAAAGAAACTCCTTGCTAAATTGGTTTCATAATAAAAACAAGAATGATGGTATCCCAAACCGATACATCAAGATCCAGACAAATTCTTGCCGACGTAATTTTTGAATTACAAAATCAAAGTGATGATTTGCGCTGGTTTTTGACTTACGACCGTCTCGCAGAACTTCTTGAAATGAAGAAGGAAGACTGTCTTCGAAAGCTTTATCAATTTCGAGCATCTAAGCCGCAGATGTCCTTATCAGGTGGATTCCATGAAATTGATGGAGATCTGCTTATCGATTTTCTGGAAGATATCTTAAACTTGGATGACGTACCTGGTGATTTTTTACGAGGAGGAGTTTTTTTTGGTGAACGTCCGTTATATGAACTTCGTGAATCATTTAAATCGCTCATCCAAAGGACGATCGAAAACCACAAACTCGACAAAGAACTTTTACTATTACTAGCAACTGCCACAATTGATTTCGATGATGCAGTAGATTCATATTTAATGGATAAGTTTGAATTGGATTTTTTTATTAATCGAGCCATTTACTTTTTTATTGAATCTCGCGAAATACATGCAGAATACGGTGCCGAGGAATTCCTTAAAGAATATTTACAAGCCTTAATGCCTACAAAAATTCTAAACTTTCGCGATATTACGAAAGAATTTAGAGACCGCACTTATTATGAGTTATTTGGAAGAATTCGTTCGGAAAAACCAAAGAAAAAAAGTAAAACAAAGAAGATTAATCTTGAGATCGAAGAATTATTGGCCTTCTTTAATCTTGATATCGATTGTACATTGAATGATCTGAAAAAGAAATTCAAAGAATTACTTAAAAAGTATCATCCAGATATCAATAAAAATGGGGAAGAAATGACCAAAAAAATTATATTAAAATACAATCGTTTGGTCATTTTATTCAAAGATAAGTAAATTTATTTTTTCAGTTGAAACGAATATTTGATTTCGATTGTATCTTTTGCTTTCATAAATAGAAGCGAAGGATTTTCCAATTCATATTCAGAAAACTTTGCGGTGGCAGTTCCATCAATTTGAATGATAGAAGTTTGGCTCGTTTCTAAATTCGCATAAGATACAAATTCCCTAGTTTTGCCATGAATGGTCATCTTTCCTGATATTAGATATCTTTCTGCTTCTTGTTTTACGGACTCGACTTTAATGATGATATCTGTGAATTCTGGCAACCCAAGGATTTCTTGAATATGTGCATCTCGACCATCATCACCAGATGTAATTTTTTTCAGAGGAATCGTAATTGTAAAAGGTGACTTTATTGTGTAAGCAGATTTGCCAACTACTTGTAAATTTACAGGTGTGAAATTAATTTCGTTACAAATACCAGTTACATTGGCAGTGGTATGATTTACAAAAAAACTAATTTCTTTTTTTATAATCTCTGCACCAAAAACATTGGTTGCTAGCATAAAAGCTATTATGCTCGTTAGGTGTTTAATTCGGTTCATCATTGATTCCTTATTTATTAGACATTATTTTGGTTTAAAAAATAGATCCTTTCCAAGTTTCCACTCCACTTCCTTCGATAGGATAAGGATTTCCAAGGTACTTTGGAGGCGTATCCCAAACTATATCCCAAAGTGCGAGTTGTCGGGCAAAAAATTCTCGTAAGCCGTAAAAGCCTTCTTTTTTGTAAACTCGCAGATTACATTCGTACGCATACAAAGTCAGATTGAGTTCTAGACCTAAGTAAATGGCGCGAGGCAAGAAAAAATTTTGACTTACGAAGATCGCCTCTTTGACTTGAAACACTTCCTTTGCTCGAATCAACGTATCAAGTGTTCGAAAACCAGCATGATCAACGAATAAATCCTCTGGATTTACTTGATTGCGAAGCATAAAATCTAACATCGGTTTTAATTCGTTATAATCCGATTGTCCATTATCACCAGATAGAAGAATTTTTTTCACCTTTCCGGCTTTATACAAATCTAGACCGCACTGCAATCTATCAGAGAGAATGGTGGAGGGAGTTTTCCCGTGAACGGATGCTCCTGGTATGATTGCTACCTGGGCAAAAGGCAATTGTTGGAGATCGGCAGAATGCACAGAATTGTCGTAGGCTAGGTCAAATTGGTGATCCACATAAAAACCCACCAAGGCTATGAGTAAGAACAGGATTCCCAATACTTTGATCAGGGATTTCCACTTGACCAGAGAAAGGAAACGCTTTGTTCTATATATGTAGATTCTGAGTTGATCCATGAAGAAAAAAATAGAAGACCTTAAATCTGTTTTCTCACAAGATAATCCTAAAATCAAGAAACAGATTGACTTGGTGAAAGAAAAAGGACACCAAAGAATGACCATTTTGGTGATTCCGCATGGTTATGACAGCTCCTTTCATTTTCAAATTTCTGTATTCACGATTCTTTTTTATTTAGCTCTCACCGTCTCACTCTTAACAATCACAATTTTTGCCATTGTGCGCTCTAGTAATACCCAGTCACAGATTGATCAGCTCTCAGAAATCTACGGAAATTACTTCGATAGCTATCTTGCTCATACAAACCAGTTTGAGGAGCTAAGTGAAGAATATTCCAAGTTAAATGAAAACCTTCTCGAAATGTTTACTCTTATCGACGGGCAAGATGAAGAACTACTCAAAATTCCACCTGAGGATAGCCTGAAAACGACAGCTTACGACTTTCTTCAAAAAGAAGAATTGGAAGACAAACAACTGGATGTTGGACGAAAATATTTGAACGAAATCTATGATCTAAGGACTTTAAAGCACCGAATGGATGCTTATCGAAAATTAGCTGATGTAAATTTTGATTTTCTATCACAACGTGCGGCTATTTTATCTGCTACACCACTCCAAAATCCGTTATATTCTTATAATCTAACATCTCCTTTTGGAATGAGAAAATCTCCAACCTCAGGATATTGGGAGTATCATGATGGAGTTGACCTTGCCAATGCTACCGGAACGCCGATTTATGCAACTGCCCCGGGTAAGGTCGTCAAAGTTTCTTACGGTAACGTTGGTTATGGACATCATATCATCTTACAACACGAATATGGCTTCAGTACACTGTATGGACATTGTTCCCGTATCTTAGTTCGTATGGGTCAAGAAGTCAAACAAGGAGATATCATTGCTGAAGTTGGAGCAACTGGCAACGTTACCGGACCTCACCTGCACTATGAAATACTTGTTTCCGACGATGGCAAATTGGACCCAGAAGAATACATGCAATCAGGAATCTATTGATTGGAATCAGAAGAATCAATATCTAAGCGAATCAAAAAACTTACTAAAGAAATTAATTCGCATAACGAAAGATATTACAAAGATAACTCCCCATCCATTTCAGATCAGGAGTACGATAGTCTTTTCTCCGAACTCAAAAAATTAGAAAAAGATCATCCGCATCTTTCCCTCAAAAACTCACCTACAAAGAGTGTAGGTTCTGACCTGACCAATCAATTTACAAAGTTCAAACATCAAATTCCGGTGCTATCATTGGAAAATACATACAATTTGGAAGAACTTTCTGATTGGATTATAAAAACTGGTATCGACTTAGAATATTCGGTCGAATGGAAGATAGACGGTGCCTCAATGATTCTATATTATGAGAATGGGATACTAGAAACTTGTGTAACTCGAGGTTCCGGTGGCATAGGCGACGTTGTAACCGAAAATGTAAAAACGATTAAATCTCTTCCCCAAAATTTAAAATCAAAGTTATCAATTACAGTAAGAGGCGAAATTTTTATGAATTTCGCTGAGTTCGAAGAGTTTAATGAAGAATTTGGCGGAAAATTTGCCAATCCCAGAAATCTAGCGGCAGGTTCAATCAAACAGAAAGATCCCAATGAAGTCGCAAAGCGACCGTTAAGGATTTTTTTATATGATGCTTTTCTTCCTAAAGGAAGAAAAAAAATTCAAACTCATTTCGAAATATTGAAAATTCTTAAAGATGATGGTTTTCCCTTAGCCCCAGATACGGAAATCCTTTCTGGCAAAGATGTATTAGGAAAAATCAAAAAGTACAATGATAGAAAAGATAAAATGCCATTCCCTGTTGACGGTTTAGTAATTAAAGTTAACTCATTGGCTTTGCGAGACTCTTTAGGAGAGACATCTCACTCACCTAGATGGGCACGAGCATTTAAATTTGATGCCTTATTAAAGGAGACGGTGATTGAAGAGATTGATTTTGCAATCGGCCGCACAGGCAAAATAACACCTCGAGCAAAAGTTACACCAATTGCACTCGGTGGAACAACGGTTACATATGCAACTCTCCACAATCAGGATTATATAGATACATTAGGTGCTGGAATCGGAGCAAAGGTGCTCATCTCGAAACGAGGAGAAATCATACCAGCTGTTGAAAAGATAGTTCAAGCACCTCCAAAAGGGGTATTTAAACTTCCAACAAATTGTCCTTCGTGTAAATCTAAGCTTACCAAGGTTGATGATTCTGTAGATTTTTTCTGCACAAATCGAGCTTGCCCAGAGAGAGAGAAAAACACTCTAATTTTTTATTGTTCCAAAAAACAAATGAATATCGAAGGGTTAGGTGAACGTCAGATTGAAATTTTTTATGAATTGGGATGGATCAAAAAAATACCAGATCTTTATAGTTTACATAAATTAAAGGATAAAATACAAGCGTTAGATGGTTTCGGAGAGAAATCAGTTCAAATCATACTTGCAAGTATTGAAAAATCAAAGGAAAAAGATTTTCGGTTTACACTTCCATCCCTCGGATTGAATGAAATTGGTCCCAAGGTAACTGAAATCCTCATTGAGCAGGCCATAGATTCATGGGAAAAATTGGTGAACTTGTGCAATCAAAGTGAGGCGGAAAAAGAACTCGAAACCTTTCATGGAATCGGCCCTCGAACTATCGCCGCACTATTGTTTTATACAAAAGATAAAGAAACCAAACAAATGGTTAAACAATTAATGTCATTAGGTGTTAGATTCACATCAGATGAAAAAGAGAAGAGTGATATTCAACCGTTTTTAGGACAATCTTGGTGTGTTACCGGAAGCTTTGAGAATTTCCAGCCTAGAGATATAGCAATGGATATAATTACAAAACATGGTGGAAGGAAAGTTTCGTCCGTATCTTCTAAAACCACTCATTTGCTTTACGGAACTGGAGCTGGATCAAAGTTAGAAAAAGCAAATGAGTTGGGTGTGATTACTATCAATGAAAATGATTTTTTGCAACTTCTAAAGAAGGAGGGTATCTCCTTTTAGGATGCACATTCCTTCGCTAGTTTAGACACTACTTTTATGTCAACTGTAGGCCACAACTTTGACTTCCCATCAGTTCCCTTATGTAATTCAATGCATGCTTCGTTCAATTTTTGAAGTCCATTTCCTAAACCTATTTTTAAAACGTCAATCGTTCCTACTACTTCTACTGTCTCGTCCACGATTGTATAGGTTACTGGAAATGTTTGTTTCTTACCATTAAACTCTAAATTCAATAGTGCTTTGCCAGATTCAGCTCCAGTAATTTGGGTAAATCGACCTTGAATGAATTCATTTTTCGCGACTGAACCGAAGAAGAATTGTTTAATTTTTTCGTCGCGACCTGGGTTGTTTGAATCAACGGAGTCGGTGCGTATTTTAAAATTCAAATTCTTTACAGCATCTAATGGAGTTTTTGCTTTTTTCGTTTCTTTCACAATAATGGAGCGCATTGTACCCTTAACGCCCGTTTTTTCAGTGAATTTAAATGCAGTCCATTCTAGAGTGGTCTGAGAAGGGTCGTAGCTGTAGAGACATTTTTCCTGAGCAGAAATAGAATTATGCGCCAAAAAAATGACTGAAATCATCAAAAAAATCCCTAATTTATTCATACGTAGCTTCCTTTAGTTAGATAGAATTATAGAACCAAAACCTGTCAAGACCTGTCTAACGGGTGATTTTTAAAAACCATGCTAAAAATATTAATCCGTATTTTTTCATCAAAGATTGAGAGCTTTTTTCGAAAGAAAAAAGAAGAAGTATTCACCTCAAACTCATTAGAAGAAAACATCCATGCTGTTTTAACATATATCGCAGAATCCAATCATCAACATCTAATTCCAAGTCAAGTCCTTGAGATTATTAGACAGTATAGGCACACATATCCTGTCCTAGATTCTAAAAATATTGACGCATATCTTTCGGAAATTTCTGGCCATTACAAAGTTCGACTAAATACTGTTAGCAAAAATTTAAAAGAAATTCAAACATATATTTCTGAAGACTCACCATTTATTTTTTTTCGTATCAATGATCTAAATTTACATTTGGAATCATTTTCGATTGTTAGTTACCATGCTGGTGCTTACCATATCCAAGAACTTGGTGATCATAGTGGATCTGCGTGGATTTCTGAAAAAGATCTCATCATCAGACTTGGTTTAGAACACAGTTCGGATCAGATCGACTGGATTGTCAGTGAACCGATTTTTCCATTTTCCTCAACTTCAACTCAATCGGCAGGATCGTCTAACATCAGCCAGGCAATTGAACAAATCTTTCAGCTTTTACGGTTAGAGAGACGAGATATTGGGATCATCGTTATTTATGGTATTGGAATCGGAATTCTTTCATTAGTAATTCCAATAGCCACTTCTTCCCTTGTAAATATCGTATCTTTTGGTGTATTGATTCAACCTGTTGTTGTTTTAACATTTTTAGTGGTTTGCTTTTTAGGATTTGCAGGTGCAATGCAAATCATTCAAACGTATGTCATTGAAATTCTCCAGCGAAGAGTTTTTGTACGAATCGCAACGGAATTTGCTGCAAAATTTCCTAAAATTAAACAAGAAGCACTTGATTCATTTCACAAACCTGAACTAGCAAATCGTTTCTTTGATACAGTGACGATTCAGAAAGCGATCAACACTTTATTGGTTGATGGTTTAGCCGTTGTTCTAACAACGATTATTGGGTTTACACTTATTGGTATTTATCATCCCATTTTTCTCCTCTTCGCTATGATCATACTTTTTATTGGTGGATACTTCATCGTTTACAAGATGGGAAGAGCCGCAGGCGAAAGTCATATCAAAGTCTCGAAAGAAAAATATCGAATCGCTGCATGGATTGAAGAAATATCGCGACATACGGCTATCTTTCATTCAAAGTTTGGCGCAAACTTTGGGTTAGAGAAGGCTGACTCAATTGCTAGAGATTACCTTTATGCCAGGGAAAATTATTTTAAAAAGCTAATTCGTCAAATTGCTGGTTTGATTGTGCTTCAAACATTGGCTAGTGCTGTTGTATTAGGAATCGGTGGTTATCTTGTGATTCATCGACAATTAACGATTGGACAATTAGTAGCCGCCGAATTGGTGATTGCAAAGGTGTTAAGTGATATTGCAAAATTTGGAAAACACTTAGATAGTTTCTATAGCCTTATCTCGGCGGTAGACAAAATCAATACAGTATTTCAATTACCAATTATTAAATCTGGAATCACCCCTTATACAACAACTGACAAACCAATAGAAGTAGAAATTTCACATCTTTCCTATTCTCTTGCCAACAAACATACCGTTTTTTCTGATTTATCTCTAAAGTTGACATCCAAATCGATAACTGGCATTAGAGTTAGCACTCCGTACGATGCGAATGTTTTTCTGGATTTAATAGCGGCAATCAGAGTTCCAAGTCATGGTTCTGTTTCCTTTGACAAACAGAATATCCATGAAACAGACTACCATCAAAATCACGATGATTCTTTTCTGATCCGTGGAAACGAAATCTTTGAAGGTAGTATTTTAGATAACATACGAATGGGTAGAGACCATATTTCATTGATAGAAATTCGAGAAGCATTGGAATCTCTAGATTTTTGGACCACTGTGGAAAAACTCCCTCAAGGCCTGCACACCCATCTTTTAACTTTTGGTCATCCATTTGATAATATTCAAACCGGTATGATGCAGATTGCTCGTGCCATACTTGGGAAACCACGTCTGCTTTTAATTGATGGCACCTTAGATTCCTTGCCACCAAATTTTCAAAAATCTGCACTTAAAATTCTTCTAAATAAGAATAGACCGTGGACACTTGTCATTGTTTCAAGATCTGAACAAATTCTAGGTTATACGGATCAAATCTTACACCTAATGCCAGATGAGTATAAACTTACACCAAATAAAAATAAAGGGGTAGTGTCATGAAGAATCAATTACGCTGGCATCGTAAAGATACCCTACCATCTTTTCGTTTGGTGCAAACTGCCAAACCGGCCCAATCATTGGCATACATTCTTACGATACTTTTCTTTGTAACTATCGTTATATTAGTTTTGATTCCATGGCAGCAAACCACAATGGGATTCGGAAGAGTAGTTGCTTATGCTCCTCTCGATAGACAACAACTTATCGAATCACCGATCAACGGTCGTGTGATGAAATGGCATGTGCATGAAGGAAGTAAAGTTCGAAAAGGTGATCCGATCATAGATATTTCAGATAACGATCCTGAATTTATCAATCGTATCCGTGAAGAGAAAAATGCTCTCCTATTGAGACTAGAGGCGGCACGAGCCAGAGAAGATTCTTTACGTTCACGGATTGCGTCGCTTCGCTCCTCACGTGGAAGTGCAGTCGATGCGGCAGATTCCAGAAAAATGATGGCACGGGATAGAGTACGAGCCAGCGAACAAGCAATTGATGCCGCTAAAGCGGCATTAAAAACTACTACGATCAATTTAGAAAGACAACACCAATTATTAGAGAAAGGATTAACTTCTAAAAGAAATGTTGAATTGGCAGAATTGGAACATACAAATGCAGTCACTGGCTTAGATCGAGCGAAGGCGGCATACGACGGTGCTGTAAAGGAAGAGCGGGCTTTCGGCTCTGACTCAGGCAGAGTCAATCAAGATGCCGAGGCAGGGATCAACGATGCTCGTGCCTCGCTTGCATCCGCGCAGTCAGAAGTCGCGCGTGTACTAGAAGAACTTCCTCGCCTAGAAGCACGACTTTCTAGGCAACAAAACCAAGAAATTTTTTCCCCACGTGATGGAACTGTAATGAGAATTCTCGTTAATCCAGACACACAACAAGTGAAAGAGGGTGACGGAGTGGCACTCATAGTACCTGATTCTGAAGATAAAGCAGTGGAACTATTTATTTCTGGAAATGATATACCTCTTGTGGCGGAGGGAAGAAAAGTTAGACTTCAATTCCAAGGTTACCCAGTTCTTCAGTTAAGTGGTTGGCCTGAAATTGCAGTTGGAACATTTGGAGGGACTGTCAAGTTAGTCGATGTTACGGATAACGGAACTGGTAACTTTCGCGTTCTAATTGTCCCCGACCCAGAAGATAGACAATGGCCTTCCAATCGTTATCTAAAACAAGGAGTCCGCGCAAAGGGCTGGATTTTTTTAAACCGTGTAAGTGTAGGATATGAATTATGGCGCAGATTCAATGACTTCCCGCCAACGCTGCCTATGGATGACCCAGAGATGAAAGAATTGATCGATTTTGACGCAGGTGAGAGAAAATGATACGGATTGTGCGTTTTCTTATTTATTCATTTTTTATTCTACCTTTTAGCATTTTATTTAGCCAAGTCGATACAGATACAAAACGCAAGAGTGCATTCGAAAATTTACACGCTCCAAATATATTTTCCGAGGATTACCTAAACCGCCAACCTGGAGTTCTCAGTTTGGAAGTTCTCTTAAAATCAGTTGAAAAATCTTATCCATTGGTACTTGCCGCTGAAAAATTATTAACGGAAGCAGAATACAACTATCTTGCGGCAGAGGGTGCCTTCGACCTTCAGTTTAAATCCCTTGGAACGACAAAGCCCATGGGTTTCTACCAAAACAATGCATCGGATTCTATCATCGAAAAGCCTACACCGTTAGGCGGTACTTCGTTTTTCGCCGGCTATCGCATTGGTAGAGGAAATTTCCCTGCATATGATGGTCGACGAGAGACGAACGACTACGGTGAAATTCGAGCAGGAGCCCTCGTCCCTCTCATTCGCAATCGAGAAATCGACAAAAACAGAGCTGATTTGCGAAAGGCCGATCTGGATCGAAAATTGGCGGAATTGTCCATTCAAAAGTTGAAATTAGAAATCGTTAAGGAAGCAACCAAAAGGTATTGGAAATGGGTGGGCGCAGGACAAGAATACCTTGTTTACAAAGACCTCCTTGCGATTGCAAAAGTGCGTCAAACACAAATTAACGAAAGAATCAAATTGGGTGACCTGCCCAAAGTGGAAAGTACGGACAATGATCGTGCTATATTGCAACGAGAGTCTCAATTGGTTCTCGCTGAACGTGAGTTACAAAGATCAGCAATTGATTTGTCACTATTTTTGAGATCACCTGACGGAGGTATGATCCTCCCTAAGAATGATCAACTCCCCCAGGGATTCCCCAACCCTTTGAAGGCGGGTAGTTTGGTGCTCGAAGATTCGATACGCATTGCTTGGAAATTCCGTCCTGAATTGATGGACTTCGAATTCAAAAGAGATAAAGTGAGTATCGATCGTTCACTAGGTTACAATGCCGCCAAACCGCAGGTTGATTTGCTTGTTGCAACTTCTCAAGACTTTGGTCCCGGTTCACCTACTCGAGCGAAACCAGAATTAGAAGCTTCGTTGATCCTCAACCTGCCCTTACAAACTCGCAGACCAAGAGGACTCATTGGAGCCGCTGAAGCAAAGCTTGCCCAACTCGACCAAGAGATGCAGTTTTCGAAAGATAAAATTTCTACTGAAGTACAGGATGCAGTTTCAGAAGTAAATGCATCTTCTAGAAGAGTCGATGTTACAAAAGCAGAGGTCGAACTCGCAAGAAAGCTGGAAGAATTGGAAAGAGAACGGTTCTTCCTAGGAGATTCCACATTACTAGTTGTCAATATTAGGGAACAGACATCTTCTGAAGCGGCAATCCGAGAGATCAAAGCCTTGCTTGACCACCATTCTGCGATCGCAAATTATAAGGCCGCTATTGCAGCGGTTCTCCAAACATCAGATTAGCTATTTTATCATTCTTTAAACCGAGAAACAAAAACAGCTTTGACTCTTTATGCCTTTAAGAAAAATATTCCGTAAAGAGAATCCTTTATGCACGGCGAATCGTCACTACTCACAGATATCGGCTTAAGTATAGTATTTGCGACTATATTAAGTCACATTGCAAGAATACTTAAACAACCACTTATTCTCGGTTATATTATAGGTGGAGCATTACTCGGAAAAGAGATGGGCTTCGGGCTTGTTACTGACGAAGCATCGATTGAACTAATTTCTGAAATTGGTCTAATATTACTCCTTTTTATCATTGGTCTAGAAATCAATCTGGGCGAGCTAGCTAAGATGGGTAAGGCGATGTTTACTTTAGGTATCCTTCAATTTACACTTTCAGTTGCTTTCGTCTATAGTGTTTTTCCATTTTTAGGTCTTCCTATCGGTAGTGAAAAGTTTGATTTATTGTACATTGCTGTTGCACTTTCTCTCAGTTCTACGCTAATCGTTGTTAAACTTTTACAGGACAAGGTTGAGATCAACACACTTTCTGGAAAATTGACAGTGGGAGTTTTGGTTTTCCAAGATATTTGGGCGATCTTATTTATGGGCGTACAGCCCAATTTGAATAACCCTGAGGTACTTAAAATATTAGGCTCTGTTGGTAAGATAATCGTCATCCTAGTAGCTAGTTTCTCTATTAGTAAATATTTACTCGCGCGTGTCTATCATGCTTGTTCCAGCAGTCCTGAACTAATCCTTTTAACTTCAATTATGTGGTGCTTTGTTATTTGTGGCGTTGCAGGCGAAGTAGGTCTCTCTAAAGAAATGGGTGCATTAGTAGCAGGGATGAGTATTGCGGCATTCCCTTATGGTGCCGATGTTATCTCCAAGCTGATCGGTATACGCGATTTCTTTGTAACACTGTTTTTCGTTACTCTTGGACTAAAAGTTCCAATGCCGAATTTACAAGTTGTTTCAATTTCATTTGCAATTATAGTTTTAATGTTTTTTGTAAGGCTTTTGACGATTGCACCAGTTGTCATTTCACTCAAAAAAGGTGTTAGAAATGGCTTCCTGACCTCTCTCAACTTAGCTCAAATTTCGGAATTCTCGCTCGTAATCATGGCGCTAGGTGCAGGTTTTGAACATGTAACAGATTCCCTAAAGGCCATTATTCTAACTGCCACCATCATTGCATCGGTGGTATCAACGTATGTAATTATGTTCAATCATCCGATTGCTGCATTTCTTGCTCGCTCCCTCGCAAAACTGGGAATCAGCGACCAAAGTTCTGAAGAAAAACAGGCGGATGGATCGCATGGGCACAGCCACGGGGATGGAGCAGTTCGAGATATCATCATCCTAGGATATTTTCGGATAGCGAGAGCCTTTGTTTCTTACGTAAACGATTTAACACCTGCTCTAACAAAGCGGATCATTATCGCAGATTATAATCCTGCATTTAAAGATGAGCTAACGGATCAGGGTTATAAATGGGCGTATGCTGATTTGGCTCACCCAGAATCACTTACACATATTGGCTTACATGATGCTGCGATGGTAGTCTGCACTATTTCTGATAGTTTTTTGAAGGGAACGAATAACACACGTTTACTCTCAACACTCTCTAAGTTAGCACCCAATGCCAAAATCATTCTGACCTCGGACGAACCATTGGATGCAAAAAAACTGACATCGGATGGTGCCCATAAAGTGATCGTTCCTGGCGTGATTACTGGTGAATTTCTTTACGATTATATAACTACAGGAATGAGAAAAGTCTAGGCAATCAGACCACTTTTTTTGAACTCCGCCCGAACGATTTCAAGATCCTCGGGCGTGTCTACTCCTAGACTTGCCTTTTCCGTTAGATGTACACCGATAGATTTACCAGCTTGTAGCGCTCTAAGTTGCTCTAATGATTCAGATTCTTCCCAGGTGGAAGTTGGCAAGGAGTGATAGCCTAATAAAAAAGCTCTTTCATAACAATAGATGCCAAGGTGACGAAAATACATTGCAGGTTTTTTGAACGATGCGGGAATCGGTGATCTTGAAAAGTATCCAGCCTTACCTTCTCTATCAAAGACAACTTTGACACGATTCGGATCACCAGGATCCTCAGAGGATTGAAAGGGAACAGCGGCCGTCGTCATCTGCCACTCGGGATTTCTTTGTTTTAACGCAACAACGCCATCAATTAGATTTGATTCAATCCCTGGTTCATCACCTTGAATGTTTACGATAAGGTCAAATTCAGGATACATACCACAAACTTCGATTAAACGATCTGTGCCTGTCGGATGATTTTCATTCGTCATCACAACATTTCCACCAAAACTTTTTACCTTTTCCATAATTTCAATGTGATCAGTCGCAACGACAAGATGATCTATTGATTTGGATTGTTTTGCATGTATATAAGTCCATTCAACCATCGACTTGTTACCAATAAGCGCGAGTGGTTTTGCAGGAAAACGTGTACTCGCATATCTGGCTGGAATGACACCGAGTACTTTTTTAACCATTATTAATTTACTAAAAATTCAGTGAAGTAAATCTCTTTTATCTTTCCATTAGTCAAAATATGGTTTAAGTGTGCTTTGATTTCTTCACGTAAATCTAGCTGATTTGTGATCGATTTTAGATCATCCTTTGTCTTTCTAGCAATCACAAGGTTTATAATATTTTGCATTTGAGCTACACGAGTAGCTAATTCTTGCGAAAGAGCAGGCTGTCCTGCCTCAAAACCAAGCGACATTTTTAATTTCACAAAGTGTGACTCTCCGATATCCGCTGTATTCACTCGAAATTCATCTTGAAAACTATAAATATCTAGCGGCGGTGGTGCTTTAACTAACGAGATATTTTTTTGCTGCTTAAATACACTCGTTGCAGTTTTTTGTGCAACAAACATCGATATAACGGTTACAATGATGATCCCGAATATCGCGGCCGCAATATACAACAACCATTTAACAATAGGAGACATCCCTGCCGAGGCAGGACTACCTTCAGCTAACCCACCTTCTTCTTCATCTACTTCACGGTCACCCATGTTAGTTTTCTCCTTCTACATTTGTTTCAGTATTTGGCAAACGAGACTCCGGTAATTTATACTTACTTTCTTCTGGTGCTCGTTTTGTTGATTTTTCCGTCAAAATAATTATATCTACTCTTCTGTTAAAAGCCTTGGCTTCTGGAGTGCCATCATTTTCCAAGATCATGGGTCGATAGGAACCAAAGCTTACAGCTTGAAACCAGCTAGGCTCTATTTCTTCAGAATTGATCATAAACACAGTCGTATTTACTGCTCTTGCCGCCGCCAAATCCCAGTTATTTATATATTCTCGTTCTTCCCTACCAGGTCGGCTCACTGGGTTCACCGCATCGTCATCGCTATGTCCCTCTACTCTTACGAACCTTTCTAGACCCTTTATCAAACCTGCCGCCTTTCTTAAAGTTTCGCGTATCGATGGGGTTAGGATAGCTGAGCCTGGATAAAAATAGTCCGCACCAACAAGGGATATGACCAATCCTCGTTCATTTTCAGAAATTCTCACTTTACCCGCGTCGATTTCTGGTTTAAAAACTTCCTGGGCATCTTTTTTGGATTTGGATAGGTTTCTTCCAACAACCTGCGATGGCAAAGATTCTATTTGCATTCCCATCTCTTCAAGGGAACCTTTAGAAAGTGTTTGGCCACCCGTAAAAAAGCCTGTCGTAGACTTAAATGCGGACAAAATAATTTGCATCTCGCGTGCGTCTGTCTTTCCCGTCGTATAAAGTAAGATAAAAAAGCAAAGGAGAAGAGTTACCATATCTCCATAAGTTGCCATAAATTCTGGCACTTTTTGAATGCACTCTGGGCACTTTGTTGCTTTTGCCATGACTAATTCTTACTCTCCTTCCTCTTTAAGAGCAGAACGTTCGCTAGGTGTTAAGAAACTGGCAAGTTTCTCCTTCACGATACGAGGGTTATCTCCTGATTGAATGGAAAGTGTTCCTTCTACCATTACTTGTTTAATCACAAGTTCGTCTTCCGATCTTCTCGTCAGTTTTCTAACTAATGGTGCAGCAATTAGGTTTTGCGCAAGTGATCCATAAAGTGTCGTGATCAAGGCAGTCGCCATACCTTGACCGATGGCACTCGCATCACCACCACCTAGGTTTTTTAACATACCAACCAAACCGATAAGTGTACCTAACATCCCGAAACCTGGTGCAAAACCAGCGTATGCATCCAGCCATCCTCTCCCGTAAAGGTGTCTCGTTGCTGTATTGGCAATTTCGGTTTCCATAATGTTTCTTACGAGCTCTGGATCCGTTCCATCCACAACGAGCTGAATGCCTTTCTTTAAGAATTCTTCTGGCAATTCGTTAATGTCATCCTCGAGGGCCAATAAACCCTCACGACGAGCCTTTTCAGAAAAACTAACTAGTGTTGTAATCAAATTAGGTAAATCGAATGTAGGATTTTGGAATGATTTCTTCACCACTGCTGAAATCCCTGTGGTAGATGTCCATGGGAATGAGATGATGGTTGCCGCGGCCGCACCGACGAACGTAATCAACATCGAGGGAATATCAATCAAGTCTGTAATGGCGAGACCACCCGAGACAACCCCGAGACCCATCATCGCAAAACCGAGAGCTAATCCAATAACTGTAGCTATATCCATGATTGTGCTTTATCCTTCCTCAGTCCTTTGAACGGTTTTTGGTAGAGAATGAATGCGAGATTTGTAAGATAAAACTTTATCCAAAACCTCTGTTACTGTTTCCATCACGATGAACTTTTTTTCATTCACAAGTGAGATAACCGTATCAGGATTCGCTTCAATTGTCTCAATGAGATCTGCATTGAGAATAAATTCTGCGCCTTTAAGCCGATGTAGGATGACCAAGAGATCCCCCTATGAGATTTCTACTTATGTCTATCGACTGCCTTTCGAATTTCGCTTACAAATTTTTCTTCTGTAAATCGATCGACAGACTTCTGGAAATCTCGTCTCCGCCAATAAATGGATTCTAATTCTTTGATGGCGGAATTTAGGGATTCTGGTGTCTGTTCATCGAAAAATACCCCCGTTTTGCCTTCTTGAACGGTTTCTAGGGCACCTCCCCGGCGAAATGCAACCACAGGTGTTCCATAACTTTGTGCTTCCACTGGTGTGATGCCGAAGTCTTCCATACCTGGGAAAATGAATCCACGGGCCTTTTTATAATAATCAACGACTTCGTTTCGTGGCAGTGAGGATTTCCAGATAATATTTGGAGGTAAATTTTTTACCAATTTTGCCTCGTCTTGACCACCACCAATCAGGATCAATTTTTTGCCATTGGCACGGAATGCTTCGATAGCAATGTCAATCCGTTTGTAAGGTGCAAATGCTGAAACAATCAAATAGAAATCGTCCTTTGAATGGTCTTGGACCCGAAAGTCTTCAGCTACGCATGGTGGGAAGATGACTTGGTAATCCCTGCGGTAGTATTTTTTGATACGCTGGCCAACAAAATCCGAATTGCAAGTAAAGTGGTCTACCCGATTTGCAGATGCGGCATCCCAGGTCCGAAGATAATTAGAGACCATCTGCCGTAAAAAAAACTTTAATCCATTTCGTTTTGGGAAGTAGTCGTAATACATATCCCAAACATATCGCATTGGCGAATGAACATAACTCAGATGAAAGGTATTTGGATGAGGTATAATTCCTTTTGCCACGCAATGTGATGAGCTAATGATCACATCATATCCGCGAAAATCTAATGACTCTATAGCCGTTGGAAATAATGGAAGATAATTGCGATAGAGTTTTTCTTTAAAGGGTAGTCGATCAGTAAATGCGGTAATAATTTTACGATTTTCGATTCTTGGGCTCAATTTCCCTTTATTATAAATTAGTGAAAAAAGATCAGCTTCTGGATAGGCTTTCAAAAGTGATTCTAAAACTACCTCTCCACCTCTCATCCCCGTAAGCCAATCATGTACAATCGCAATTTTCATTATTAGTAATGTCGTCCAGTTCTCTGATTTACTTCAAGGTTATTGTGGACCAATTCTTCTTCCCAAAAGTGTAGTTCTTCCATAAAAAGACAAAGTCACGAAAAATGGAATTGGCATCGTACTTTCCATTTTTCTAGCTGATTCCATATAACGCCTACCTTCAATTCCTATGGTTTCAGCATCGGTTACAGATTCATATAGTTCATCATACATTGATGTGCTTCCTATTAATAAAGGAATCGTTCCTTTATTTGAATTCAACTTCTCTGAAATAGATTTTGAATTTTTGACGATAGTGCGTAAGTCTTGACGATTGTCTTCTATGGTTTGAGATGATGCCTTAAAAAAATCATCAAAGTACCTTGCCGATGGCAAATAATCTGGCACATTCTCGCCTTCTCTAAAAGTAGGAGTAAAATAAGGAGTCCTTCCATCTGAACTACCCGGATTGATGTTAATCACTCGATTCGAAAAAAGAGTGATTGTTTGAAAGTCAATTTTGTAGTTGTCCCACAAGGTCAAAGGTTCTTCGAGAGCAATGACAAGCTCAATCGCCTCAGTCTCGTTAGAATTTAAAAACCTACGATCTGGAACATCGATCATAGGCCGAGTAGTAATATGTGCGACGTAACCTCTCGTAATTCCAAGTATGCGTACTTCAGTTCCTTCACGAATACCGTCAATACGAGAGTAAAAAAGAGACAATCTATAGGGAAAATCTTTTGCAGGTTTATCGCTTCTGATGACCGTTAAAAAAAAGGCTAATGAACCCATTGCAACAAAGAGAATACCTGTCAAAAGCTCCCAGTGTTTGCCTTTTACGTATTGAGCGGATTTCACCCTTTATCCATCGGCTACAAAGAAACGCTTGGCAAGTAGTTTTTAGTTTAGCGAAATGGAAGTCATGAAAGCAGTTACAATCCTCAAATACGATGCATCTAATCCAGTGCTTGAGCTCAGAGAAAAAGAGATTCCCACTCCAAAAGATAACGAAATTTTAATCAAAATTCATGCCTCACCGATCAATCCATCAGACTTGATGTTTATTCGAGGCCTTTATGGAATCAAAAAAAAAGCACCGGTATCTGCAGGTTTTGAGGCAAGCGGCACGATCATCTCAGTGGGAAAGGATATCAAATCACTACGCCCAGACATGCAAGTCTCCTGCGTTGCGGGGCATAACGATGGTTCCTGGGCTGAGTATATGGTCACCTCGGAAGAAAATTGTTTACCCTTGATCGAAGGTATTTCTTTGGATGAAGCTTCTAGTTTTTTTGTGAATCCGATGACTGCATGGGCCATGGTAACAAGATGCCAGAATGAGAATCATCCTGCAATGATTCAAACAGCCGCCGCAAGTGCATTAGGAAAGATGGTTGTTCGTCTTTGTGCAGAAAAAAATATTCCATTAATAAATGTAGTTCGAAAGACTGAACAAGAAGTCGCCTTACGCGAAATCGGCGCTGAAAATATTCTAAATTCTGAAAATCCAAATTTTGAAAAAGAATTATATAAAATTTCAAAAAAACTCAATGCAACTTATGCGATAGATGCTGTAGCGGGTGAAACAGCACAAAAAGTTTTGGAATGTATGCCTTATGGCGGGAAAATCATTTGTTATGGCGCGCTCTCGGAAAAACCAATTCCGGTCAATGCGGGAATCATACTCTTCCAAAACAAAAAAGTAGAAGGCTATTGGCTCTCATCTTGGATTTACTCTTTAGGAATTGAGGAATTCCAAAGACAGGCAAAGGAAGCCCAGAAATATCTTAAAACAATATTTCAAACGAAAATAAACAAACGTTATCCTCTCGAACAATATGAAGAGGGTTTAGAATTTTATAAAAATCATATGTCGGATGGAAAAGTTGTCTTTGCCCCATAATTTACTTCGTATATTTGCAATTTTATTGATTTCATTTTCTAGTTCTTGTTTCTGGAATGCAAAAAAGAACTTAGATAATCTGAAGAAATGTAAATTTGAATTGATCGATTTGATAATAAGGACAGAACCCAATTTAGGATTTTCGCTGATACCCAAGGTGAGCATTACACCTGTTGTTTCGATCACAAATCCAAATGATGAAGACGTAGAGATATACAAATTCAATCTAGACATTTTTCTTGTGACAGGGAATGAAAAACAGAAGATCGGAACTGTTACAAATTCTGAAATGTTGGTTATCCAAAAACTGTCATCTTCAGAAATTAATCTTCAGTTGGATTTAGATCAAAAAAATGGTATCGATGCAAAGTTTATATCCTTAATATTACAATTGATTCAATCTGCATCACGTGGCACAGAGTCCGTGATATTGATACAAGGAGAAATGCTGCTAAATTCTTCATTTGGATCAATAAGTTTGCCGATCTCTGAAACCCAAAAGTTAAAATTGCAAAAATAATGATTTTTACTCGGTTGATATTTCTATTTTTTTTCGCTATTTTCTTTCGATGCGTTGAAGGAAAGGATGATATCTTTTATAGTGCGGCAGAGGCCAACTCCAAAGTTTTTCAGACGTATACGATAAAAGATGTTAGCTGTGGAAAACTACATAACGTAAAAACAATTTTAATTGGGAGAGTCAAGGTCTCCAGCTTAGAAGGTTGCTTACGTGCAATCGAACTCACGCCTTGTGAGGCATGGCAAGTCGACGATCCTACCCCACAAAGATGTAAATCGATCAATTATATTTTTTAAAATGTTACGATATCTTTTTACACTTTCCCCAACAGAGTATTTTCTTTTCGCTGTTCTTGCGTTTGCTGGTATGTTATTACTTACGTTCGGTCTGCTTAAAAGAAAGCATTCAAATCAATCTCAATCAAACCAAGATCCAAACGATTTAAAAGAACCTTCCAAATCCAATGGGGAGAAAACTAAAAATTCAAAGAAGGGTTCAGCACTTCAAGTGATGGAAATTTTTGATTATAACGGAACGAAGATTTTACATCAAGACGGAGCTTATACTGTAAACGATAAAGGAGTCGTTACAAATTATTCAAATTGGAACTTTCTTCCGAAAACATACCAAACGATGGTGAAAGAGCTAGACCAGCGTTCGCTCGGAGAAAAAGGAAAAGATTACTTTTTAGAAATATTAAATGGATTTTATTATGTTTCACTTCCAGGCGGGAAGAAGAAACGTTACGATTCTTTGAAAGATATTCCAGATCATATCCGCAAAAGATTGGGGGTATGATCTAGATATTTTATTCCTAATCTATGCTACTACAACTGCCTTATTAGGTGTTTTGTTTTTTATGAGATCTTTTTGATTTGATAGTGACTTAGAGTGCTTTTTTTCCATGTCTCGTCTTCTACCTTCATCTAACACTTTTACTGGCGGTTTTTTAAGATCCCAAACAATGCCGAACAAAGACAAAACTTTCAAGATATAATACGACATATCTACTTCATACCAATAGAAACCTTGGTTTGCAGATGAACAATAGTAATGATGATTATTGTGCCATCCTTCACCCATTGTAAGGATCGCTAAAAAGAAATTGTTTTTACTTGTATCACGTGAATCATACCTAACAGAACCGTAAACATGAGAAAGTGAATTGATCGTCCATGTTGCATGACCTAACAAAAATGTAGCAACGGCATAACCATACACCAACCATGCCCAACCACCAACGGAATAAAGTCCAATCGCAAGTGAAAGCGGAGCGACCCAATGATTCCGATCCAACCAACGAAGTTCAGGATATTTATAAAAATCAGGAATCAATTTTGGTTCAAAATCGTTATATTCGTTTCTCAAAAACCAGAACATATGCGAGTACCAGAATCCTTTTCTGCTAGGTGAATGAAGGTCTTTATCGGTATCCGAAAACTTATGATGATTTCTATGATGAGCCGCCCACCAAAGAACTCCCTTTTGCATCGACATTGAACCGATATAAGCTAAAATAAATTGAAACACTCTCGATGTTTTAAAACTTGCATGAGAAAAATAACGATGATACGCTGCAGTGATTCCAAACATACGAACGAAATAAGATGTAACCGCCACCCAAAATAACTCCCAGGTAAATGGGACTGTAAAGACGGTCAAAACAGTAGCCTGAATCATAAAAAAGAGCACCAAGAAAAGAAAGGGAGCCTTGTGTTTAACAATTGGCTCGACTGCAATGTGAGTTGTATCCATACGAAATTTCCTATAGTAGATAGGAGCCAAGTTTTGCTATCCGGTTGCAAAAAAATTCATTCTACTTGATTCCATTTCAAAGAAGGCAACGCTGGCATTAGAAACCATGTCTTCAAGAATTGTTGTACAAAAATACGGTGGGACCTCGGTTGGGGACACCACCAAAATACAGAATGTTGCTCGTCGCATCAAAAAATACCATGATGAAGGGAACAAAGTTGCCGTGGTAGTCTCTGCAATGGGACATACTACGGATGAATTGGTCGATCTTGCTGACAAACTCTCTTCAAATCCTCCCAAAAGGGAGATGGACATGCTCCTTTCTACTGGTGAGCAAGTTTCGATCGCCCTACTCGCGATTGCCCTCAACGAAATCGGGGTGCCAGCTCAGTCATTCACTGGCTCCCAAGTGAAAATTCTTACCGATGGTAACTTCTCCAATGCTAAAATTGAGATGATCGATCGAACTAGAATCGATGAAGCCTTCGGGAAAGGAAAAGTTGTGATCGTTGCAGGATTTCAAGGCATTGATAAAGAAGATAACATTGTGACTCTAGGACGTGGTGGTAGCGACACTTCAGCTGTTGCACTCGCGGCGGCCCTTGGTGCCGATGAATGTGAAATTTATACAGACGTAGATGGGGTTTATACCGCTGACCCTCGAAAAATTTCAACAGCGAAAATGCACAAACAAATCACCTATGAAGAAATGTTGGAGCTTGCAAGTCTAGGGGCTGGCGTATTACACTCGCGAAGTGTCGAACTAGCGATGAACTATAATGTAGTAATCCATGTTCGTTCCAGTTTTCACGAAAAGTCAGGTACTCTCGTTATGAGTGAGGATAAAATTATGGAAAAAATGAAAGTGAGTGGAGTTACAGCAAAAGGTGACCAAGCGCGTATTACCATTGCTGATGTGAAAGACAAACCAGGCATTGCCGCAGATTTATTTACAAAATTAGCAAACAAAGATGTGATTGTCGATGTGATCGTTCAATCATCTCCAAAAGATGGAATTAATACCATTTCATTTACCGTTGCAAAAAAAGACATACTAGCCGCAAAACCGATCATTGATGAATATGCGAAAACAAATGGGAATGGAACCGCTGAAATAGATGAAAACATTTCGATCGTTTCTGCTGTCGGTGTCGGTATGAAATCCCATGTGGGAGTTGCCGCAACCATGTTTCAAGCGCTGGCAGATCAAAAAATCAATATTGAAATGATATCTACTTCTGAAATAAAAATATCATGCGTAATCAAACAGGATCAATCCGAACAAGCGGTGAAGGCACTGCATACTGCATTTATCGGATAACAGAAGAATTGTCATGAGACTAAGAGTTATCATCCTTACTGGCGCCTTACTTCTGTTTGGATTTTCTTTTTCTCCGCTTTCGTCATATGAATCTTTAAATCAGGTAATTGCAATTGTTGGTAATCAAGCAATTACATTGACCGACTTTGAAAAAGGCGCGGAAAAATATAAGGCTTTCTCGCGTTTTGTTCCGGCGGCTAGGAAAAAAGGATCATTGCATTCACAGGTATTAGATTTTTTGATTGATCGAGCCGTTGTGGACATTGCGGCTGAGGAAGAATCGATTCAAGTCAATGAAAAACGAGTCGAAGCAGAAGTTCAAAAGAGAATGGATGCACAAGGGATTACTGACATTGAATACTTCAAAAAAACTGTCAGCCAACAATTCGGTTTACCGTATGAGATTTGGTTAGCCGATCTTCCTTATCAAATCAAAAAAGGACAACTCCTGCAGGTAAAAATTTCACCTCCATTGCCTTCTGAACAAGAAATCCAGTCTTGGTATAACAAAAATAAAGCGAAAGTAGGATTTGAATTTAAATTCCGTGAATTAATTCTTTCACCTACTAATAATTCGATCGATGAAGAATCCAAACTTTTTCAAGAAATGAATGAAATTAGATCAAAATCTTTAAAAGATCCCTCATTCTTTCGTTTGGTTGCGTCTGGTCCAAGAAACGAAAGTCGTCACCGTACTTCCGGTGGTCTCGTCAACTGGGTTCCCTCATTCGAATTGTACAAATCCCAGCCAACTACAGCTTCTGTTTTAGCTCAGGTGCAACAAGGCAAAGTATCTGAAGTTTTCCGCGACGAGCGCAAACGTTATTGTGTTGTATACGTCGAAGGTGCTCGACCTACACCGTTGGATGCTGTAAGAAAAGGTATACAAGGACTATTATTCAGAGACAAAGAACAAGGAAGCTTTGAAGACTGGGTAACTGCTACTAGAAAAACAACATCCATTACTATTTTTGATCCTATATATTTAAAAGAACATAGCATCACAAATCCCGAAGAAAAGTACAATCCAGACTAACAAAAATATGTCGAGATTAAACTATACACCGTCTTTGGCAGCAGTTTTCTTAGATCAGGAAACCATTTCATTTTTAGAACAAAATTTCGATGTATTCCTTTGGAAAAAATTTTTTTACAAAATTAATGAATTTTGTAAAGACTTACCGATTTATATTACTACCTCTGCGAAACTTCAGTTGAACCTTGAAAGTCTTCTTTCTGAATTTCCATATCTTACTTTTGATACAGAAACGAATTCCGAAGCTACTTTTTTATCGAAGTTAGCGATAACACTTCCTCCATCTAGATTCAATGACCCCGACTGGGATGAAGTTTGTATTCTATATTTTAAGGGAATTGCACCACTGCTCGATCATTCTCTGATGATGGAATCATGGGATCGCCATAAAAAATTCTTTAGCCAATACTCCTATAGCGAAAATTTACCAGAAGGAATCATACCGACCATCATTACACGGGAATTTTTATCAACCTTACCAGATAAGTTAACGACCGACGTGCACTCATTCTTTCTCAAAAATATAAATCAATATGATGTAGATATTTTTTTCGTTCCGCCTGATTTGCGTCAGTATCGATTTGATTTTCGATTGAATAACTTTCGTAATGCCAAGTTAATTTCTAACTTACTTAAATTAAATGAGAACATAAAGTATGAAGAAATTCTCCCAACAATTCAACAATCGCCAAATTTATACAGAAGTTCACCTTCCTATATAGAATGGGAAATTTATAAAGGATGCGAACTTTCTTGTGTCTTTTGCCCAAGGCAATTGATAGACAAAGAAGATGAGCCTATTTCGCTTTCAACAAAGAATGTAAAATTAATCACAGAGCAATTCGACAAATTTCTTACATCTCCCTTTACAATTTGCTTAGGCGGAAATGGAGAACCATTGCTTCATAAAGAAATCAATGAAATCATAATGTCCCTTTTGTCTCTCAATCATCTGCAAGAGTTGATTATCGAATCGGCTCTCTATCAAAATGTAGATCCATTTATTGAATTTTTGGTATCTTTAACTGAAAATCAAAAATCAAAACTGTGCATTATCATAAACATGACTACCTTGAAGGCTGACACATACAAAAAGCTATACGGAAAGGATCATCATGCTCAAATACTTAAGAACATTGAAAGATTAAAAGAAGTTTTGCCTCCAAGTTCCTTACATGTACAAATGATTAAAATGATCGAAGTTGGAGACGAAGTAGAATCATTTTTTACATTCTTTGAGAAAAAAGGCATAAACGTTATTCTCCAAAAATACAATACTTTTGCAGGAAAATTACCTGAAAAAAGAGTGAGCGACCTAACACCTATCCACCGAGACTTCTGTTGGCATTTAAATCGTGATTTGGTCATTGATTCTAATGGAAATGTCCAGATTTGTAAACAGAGTTCAAAGGAAATCCTTGGCAATCTTTTCACTGAGGATCTATCTTCCATTTGGGAAAGAGGACATGCTTTTTTTTCTGACTCTCTCCATGGAAATCATGATAAAATTCCTGCACCATGTTTAAACTGCGATGAATGGTATACTTTCAACGCCTGATCCATATGCATTGATTCAAGCAAGGCTAGGTTCCACTCGATTATCTGGCAAAATACTTCAATGCATTCCTCAAAGTTCAACTACAACTCTACTTGATCACATTTATCTTCGTTTAAGGAATATTTTTGAACACGAGCGAATCATTTTTATTATCCCTGAAAACGAAATTGAACTTTCTAACTTTCTTAGAGAACGTAATTATCTTTATTTTGCCGGCTCCTTAGAAGATGTCCGAGATAGATATATTAAAGCGGCGGAACATTTCCAAATCAAGGATATAATTCGTTTAACAGGAGATAATCCATTCATTGATTTAACATCCATAGAACTTTTATGGGAAGCGATGTTCTACCTAAAATCACGTTATTATTGTTTGGCGATGCAAGGACTTCCATTGGGAATGGGAGTTGAGTGTTTTTCGTATGAGTCTTTGATTTTTAAGAACGAAATTTATAATGAGAAGAGACATACAGAACATGTGAGTCTGCATATCAAAGAAAACCCTTCCGAAAATCAAATCATTAAGTTGATCGCACCTCACCTCTCTCCAAAACAATTTCAAATATCTACTAAAATTCGTATGACAGTTGATGAGGATTTGGATCTGCAATTGTTGAGACAGGTATGGGATCATCTTTCTCCAAAAAATGAATTCTTTGGAGCGAATGAAGTTTTGTCACTTTACGATGAAAAGCCCGATCTGTTTTCCTTAAACCAATCGGTCAACCAAATCAAATTTGATCTTCCCAAACAAACGGAAGAACAGCAAATGATACACATCCAGTATGGAGATCCAAAAGTTTTCGGCTCAGGTCATTTTGAACGGTGTAAATCTTTATCGATAGAAATTCAAATGAAGAATATTCTAGTAGAATGCAATTCAGATTTTTCATCTCAATATGATGGTTACATATATGATTCAAGAGAAATCGTTGGAAAGAAATCTCCAGCACTTTACATTGATTTTATGGCAGAAAAATCGTTGAATTCGAACTATATATATTTTTTGCCTCACCATGAATTAACAGATCCCAAAACAGAAAACGTTTCATTCTATACATCCCCTTTATTGGATTATTATCGAAATCGTGTGTCACAAAATGGAACTTGGCTAGTCTATGTAGGTTCTTTGAATCACGAAGAATGTGAGAGTCTAGACCGTTTTCTTATTGAAAGACTTACTTCAAATTGGCAAATTCAAAATATACACCGGATAGGCGGAGCTCCACCATCTTCAAATTTCGAAAAAAGAATCAAACACTCTGTTCGTGTAACGAAAATTGGTTTTTATAGACTATTAGCAGACTCGGAAGGTCTAGTCTCCTACTTTGGTCAAAGTATAATGGAATCCATTTACTTGAAGAAAAACACTGTGCTTTTTGGAATGACTGAAGTTCACAAATCTCTTGGCAATTTTTTCTCTCAATTAGCAAAGATAGATTATATAGGAGAACCATTTAATTTCCAGATTCCAAATGGCTATCCGCAGAAATCTTCTTTAGTTTTAAAGAGAGATGCACAGAATCAAATTTTTCATTGGCTTGAATCCATTAAAAAATAAATATGAAGTCCAAACATAATATCATGAATTTAAAATTCCCACTCATTTCGATTCTAACGTTCGTTTTACTTATCCTACAATTTATTTTCACTTCTTATCTTACTGCCGAAGAGGAGTTTATCATTTCACAAACTGATCTAATCCAACAAAAAATTGAATTGGAGAATGTTGGCAGGAAAATTATAAATGCCTTGCGTTACAGCAAATTTTCCCTCGCAGATCAAGAATGGAAAAAGATACAAAACGATATCTATAAAAATGAGGCAGAGTACTATTATCTAGCAGGTGCGATTGGATATTCGAGGTTGGAATGGCCAGAAGCAAAAGACCACTTACTGCGAGCTTTAGCACTCGAACCGAATCATGAAGCTGCAAGTTATTTATTGGGAATGATTTACGCTCAAGAAGATAATTGGCAATCAGCTAAAAATACTTGGATTGAAACAAACAAAATTTCTCCTTACAACCCATTTTATCACTTCAATCTTGGTGTAGCCTATTTTACGCTAGGTGATTATGACAGGGCCATAGCTTCACTTTTAAAATCATTGGAATATAAACCTAATTATTCTGAGGCGAAGATAATACTGGCCAAAATTTACCTAGAAACCGGCGAATTTTTGAACGCAAGGCAAGAGATAGAGTCCATCCTAGAACTAGATCCAAAGAATCAACTTGCTTCGCATCTTTATGGTCGAGTTATCTTTGAGATTGAAAAGGATCCTAAAAAGGCATTAACGTATTTAAAAAATGAAAAATTGCTAGGATGGCGCGAAAAAAAAGTTTATGCAAAGTGTCTATTTGAAGTTAGACGATGGAGGGAGGCGGAGGCATTATTTAGAACTATCGCCTTTTCACCATTTGCTGATGAATACGATCAAAGTTTTTACTTAAATCTCCTCTTAAATCTTGGTCTGGAAGAAAAGGCGAATGACTTTTTTCACTTTAGCCAGAAGAAAAATCGAAATGATTCATCCATTGCTGAGGCGTATCGAAATTTGTTGTCTAGCAGAGAAGGCAAAACATTACTATACCATTATTTTAAAATGAGGTATTAGAGTGCGAGTGCATCTGGTTTTGCTTGTGTGTATTTCCATTCAACGGCAATTCTAATCAATTTTTCATTTTCAGTGATACTAAGCTTGGTTTTGATTCGAGATCTGAGTGTCTCGATGGTTGATGCTGCAAGTCCCATATTTGCGGCTATTTCTTTGATCGGCTTACCTTCACCGATCATCAAAAACACCTCTAGTTCCCGATTCGAAAGACGATCAATTGGATCCTTTTCTTCCTTTTGAGAATTTTTATAAAGGTGTCCTAAAAGTCGTGTTGCTTGGGACGAACTTACAAAATAGTCTCCTCGCAATACAGTATGAATGGCCTCGACGATTTGGGTAGTCGTATCTTCTTTGAAAACATAACCCATCGCCCCTAACTTAAATGCTCTATCTACAAATGTATCATCAGTCAGCATGCTGATAATGATTACAGCCAAATCAGGAAATACAGTTCTCAATTTTTTTAGAAGTTGCAGGCCACTCTGATTTTGTTTCAGCTGAATATCGATCAAAACAAGCGTCGGTTTGATGGTCTCAATATCTGAGAATGCTTTTTCAATACTATCAGAACTCCCAATACACTCCAAATCCTCTGATTTTGCTATCAGATTTTGAAGTGCATCCACAACAAGTGGATGATCATCTACTATATAGACCTGCTTCTTCATGGTTGAGCTCGATTATGATTCTTTTAATGCGCTGATCATCTCTTGTGTTGCTTTCTTTCCATCTCCGAATAACATCAAACAATTATCAGCAATAAACAACGGGTTAGGAACTCCAGCAAATCCTGGACTCAAAGACCTCTTTATAACTACAACGGTCTTCGCCTTTCCTACATCAAGAATTGGCATACCTGCAATGGGAGATTTGGGATCAGTTTTGGCTAAAGGATTCGTCACATCGTTTGCACCATTCACAATGACAAGGTCGACATTTTCAAATGTACTATTAATTTCATCCATCTCTTTGAGACGATCATAAGGAATGTCTGCTTCGGCGAGAAGAACATTCATGTGACCCGGCATACGCCCCGCAACAGGATGTATCGCAAAAGTTACATCAATACCTTTGGCTGTAAGAAGTTGATAAAGGTCCCGAACTGCATGTTGCGCCTGGGCCACCGCCATTCCATAACCTGGAACAATTACCACGCTTCGTGCAACATCAAGCAACATTGCAACTTCTTCTGCACTCGTAGATTTGATTTTGCCTGAATAAAAATCACCATCATCTTTCGTTTCATCTGCAATGGCTCCAAAACCGCCGAATAAAACGTTTGTAAGGCTACGGTTCATGGCCTTACACATAATTTGCGTTAATATAATACCAGATGCACCAACAAGAGATCCTGCGATAATCAATACATTATTGTTTAAAACAAACCCTGTTGCAGAAGCGGCAATGCCCGAATACGAATTGAGAAGGGAGATAACTACAGGCATATCCGCTCCACCAATAGGAATTACGAGGAAGATTCCAAGCAATAAGCTTACAGCACTGAGTATCCAATAAACCGACTCTTGTGTTGGGTAAATCACGTTGTAGACACCAAGGGCAACACAAACCAATCCGATTATAATTTTGACAACTTGGTCACCTGAGTATCGCACTGCTTTTTCTGTAATGAAACCTTGTAACTTGCCAAAGGCGATAAAACTACCGCTGAATGTAACGCCACCAACGATTGCAGAAAAAACGATGGATATGATTTCTTGATAGTTGACCGTATATTCGTATTTTGGGATCGACATCTGGAGTGCGGCTCCCGCAACTAATACGGAAGCAATGCCCCCGAAACCATTCAAGACTGCTACTAACTGAGGCATAGCAGTCATCTGAATCTTCAATGCGAGTATAATCCCGATGATTGATCCAAGAAGAACTCCACCAACGATCCACTCGTAACTCAAGATATTTTGATCGAGTAACGTAACCACTACGGCGATCAGCATGCCGACCGCACCAAGTATGTTACCTCTAGTAGCTGTTTTTGGCGTGCCCAATTGTTTAAGGCCAACAATAAATAAGATAGAAGCTACAAGATAAGAAAGATTTAAAAAATGATTTAAATTCATCTGCCTGGTTAATCCTTTTTCTTAAACATACCGAGCATTCGATGTGTTACCAAAAAACCGCCAACTACATTGATGGTTGCAAAAACAACGGATATTACTCCCAAAATCTTTGTTATGTTATTATTCTCAATGCCTGCGGCGAAAAGGGCACCAATCAAGGTGATACCTGAAATCGCGTTTGAGCCCGACATGAGAGGGGTGTGTAAAATAGGAGGGATCTTGGTTATGATTTCAAACCCAACAAAAATCGCTAAAACGAAAATTGTGACTGCAGTTACAAATATTTCCATATGCTTTAAGTAGTTATATAGAATTTGAGCTTTTTGGAAAACAATTTTTATCCTTTGATTTGTGGAAAAAAAGTTATCAGACTAAGGCAGGATCGTCAATTCCAGCTTCCAGAAAACCCTTTGCTCGTAAAAGACAGGCATCACATTTTCCGCAAGGCTTTGAATCGATTGGATCATAACAGCTATGTGTTAGATGCAAAGGTGCACCAATTTTTTGTCCAAGCAGAATGATTTGTTTTTTGTTCAGTTTTAAAAGAGGAGTTGTGATCTTAATTCCAGATTGCCTGCTTAAACCTGCCCTAGTTCCGATGGTTGCCATTCTTTGAAAGGCACGGATGAACTCGGGTCGACAATCCGGATAACCAGAATAATCGAGCGCATTTACACCAATAAAAATGGTATCAAGTTTATGTCCCTCTGCTAATGACAGAGCGAAGGAAAGGAAAAGGATATTTCTTCCAGGTACATAAGTGTTCGGTATTTCTGACTCCACGCCAATTTGATCCAATTTTGCATTCTTTCTTACTTTTATCTTTTGATCTGTAAGCGCGCTCCCCAAGAAAAAACTAGGATCAAGTTTTTGAATCACATGTTTGATACCAAGTTGATGAGCAATTTTTTTACTCTTTAGAAGTTCGATCTTCTGTTTTTGCGAATAATCGAAGGAAAGAGCAATAATAGGAAGATTTTTTTGATTGGGATAACCATATTGCTTTGCCGCAATATACAAACAAGTCGTTGAGTCTAGTCCACCTGACAATAATACGACGGCACCTTTAGAAGATGGTTTCATATTTTTGAGATTATGTTTTTGGTCCACGGTAAACGCAACTGCTAGTACATGTTTCGTACAATGTAATTTTATCTAAAAGCGGTAGTTTAGGTTTGATTACATTCCATAACCAAACAGCAATATTCTCACTCGTAGGATTTTCTAAGCCAGGCACGTCATTCAACACATAATGATCTAAATGTTCTTCAATTAGCGGTTTTATGACGCCTTTCAATTCACCGAAATCCATAATCCAACCAGTAACAGGATCGATTTCACCTTTGACCGAGACGGAAAATCGAAAGCTATGCCCATGCATTCTTTTACACTTATGACCCTCAGGTACGTTAGGAAGAAAGTGAGCCGCCTCAAATCCGAAAGTTTTGGAAAGCTCGATCTCTTCCATTTCTACTCTTCTGTAGCATATTCAGAAAAAAGAGACTTTTGATTCCCAGCATGATCTTGAAACTCGACCGGATAATTTGCAGTAAAACAAGCATCACAAAATCCGCCACCTTTGTGGTCATAAACTGCCTTGTGCATATGATCTAGAGATAAATAAGAAATCGTATCTACTCTTAGATACTTTCTGATCTCATCGATAGAATGGGTAGCGGCGATCAATTCTTTGTGAGTAGGGATATCAATACCATAATAACATGGGGAGACCGTGGGTGGGGCAGATACACGAAAGTGTATTTCCGTTGCGCCTGCATTTTTGATCATTTTGATAATTTTGCGACTGGTTGTGCCTCGCATAACGGAATCATCTACGACGATAACTCGCTTTCCGTTGACCACTTCCTTTACCACATTGTATTTTATCTTGGCACCAAAATCCCGTATCTTTTGATCAGGTTCAATGAATGTTCTACCAACATAATGCGAACGTATAAGACCACTTTGGTAAGGTATGCCTGACTCTTCAGAATATCCAAGAGCTGCAATGTTCGCAGAGTCAGGTACTGGTATCACAACATCTGCTTCCACTGGTAAAACGCGCGCGAGTTGTCTCCCAAGAGATTTTCTCACTTTATAAACGGACTCTTCAAAAATATAAGAATCAGGTCTGGCAAAATAAATGTACTCAAATATACAAAGACTAGGTTTTGCTTTTGGGAATGGAAAGAGGGAACGAACTCCCGAATGGTCGATCACCACCATCTCTCCTGGAGCAACATCTCTTACATATTCTGTTTCCGTGATATCAAATGCACAAGTCTCAGACGCAAATACAATCGCTCCATCCGCTCTTTTTCCCATAACAAGAGGGCGAAAGCCGTTAGGATCCCGAACAGCAATCAAATATCTAGGTGTGAGAACAAGAAGAGAATAAGCTCCTCGTACCTGACCAAGTGACTCACACAATGCTTCAAGTAGATCTGTTTTTTGACTTTTTGCCATCAAATGAACAATGACTTCTGAATCGATCGTGGTTTGAAAGATAGAGCCATCTCTTTCAAGTTTGTTTCTGATGTCCCAAGAATTGACAAGGTTACCATTATGAGCTAACGCAATTGGACCCAAGTGAGACTCAACACGTATCGGTTGTGCGTTTCTTAGAAAACTAGCACCTGTGGTCGAATAGCGGTTGTGACCAATGGCAGAGTCTCCAATCAATTCACGAATCTTCGGCTGAGTGAAGATATTTGCGACCAGTCCCATATTTGCATAGCGATAGAGATGGGCTCCGTCCGTAGATACGATCCCACTCGACTCCTGGCCGCGGTGTTGCATAGAATATAGGCCGAGGTAAGTAAAGTTGGAGGCCTCTTTACTGTTGTAAATGCCAAAAATGGCACACTCTTCTTTTGGTTTGTCAGATTGAAGAATCATTGGTAGAATGACAATTGCAGTATTTCTAGAATCACAATTAGATGCAAATCAATTCCAACTATATTCTTGTAGATACGCCGAAAGCATTAGAACTCGCTTTGATCAACCTGAGGCAATCCAAAATCCTCTCGATTGACACAGAATCATCAGGTTATTACACCTATTATCCACGTGTTTGCCTCATTCAAATCAATTCCAACGGCAAAAACTACCTCATTGACCCTCTTAAAATACCAAATCTGAAGGGACTTTCTCCTCTTTTCATCGATGAGAATATTCTGAAAATTTTTCATTCTGCGCAGGATGACATCCGAGCCCTAAAAAGGGATTTTTCTTTCGAGTTTCGAAATGTGGCAGATACTATGATAAGTTCCCGACTGCTATCCATGGAGCAAAGTTCACTCTCCTTTGTCGTAGAATACTTTCATAAGGTTGCCCTTTCAAAAGTTGAACAAAAATCAAATTGGGAAATTCGTCCCTTACAAAAGCAACAGCTTCGTTATGCGGCACTTGATACAGCTTATTTAGAATCCATTTGGCTCAAAATGGAAGAAGAGTTAAAAAAACGAAACCTGTATGATGAGGCAAGATCGGAATTCGAGTTTACGGCCGCTGAATCGTATGTTGCCAAAGAAGGGGATGGTTTTTCCCTCGGAAAATTTCCAGATATCGTAAACTTTACTCCTCTTGAACGTAGAAAGATTTTAGAATTACTTCGGTACAGGGACGAAAAGGCGAAGCGGATCAACAAGGCTAGTTTCAGAGTCTTTGGGAATGACAAACTCTCCCAAGCTGTGCGAGAACAACCGAACGAGGAAAAGTGTATTGAATGGTTTGGTAAAAAAGACGGAAGTGAAATCTATAGATTATTAATTAGCGAATATAACGATCCGATCGATGCCTCTGAACTTTCCAAGAGACATGGAGAAGATTTAAACGAAGATGAAGACAAAAAATTTCAGAACGCAAAAAAATGGCGACTCCGCATCATGCGCATTCGTCGAATGGAACATTCCCTTTTACCTTCCAATAAACAATTGATCGCGATATTAAGAGCGAATCCTCAAACACTTGAAGAACTAAAGGCTTTGAATGTGTTTTCGGATTGGAAAGTCCAGAATTATGGACCATCACTAATTGCCGCCTTAGCAGGCCTTAACTACGATTCCATGATCAACAAATTATCGCCCGTTAGATCTAAAGAAGCTTTTATTGCAAAAAGAAGAAAGGCTCAAAATCGATCTTCAAAAGATGAATGATACTAGATTTTTCAAATCTAAGTGAAGGTCTTTCGCAATCTTGGGAAGACCTTCCAAATACTACCGAAAAAATATCTTCTGTAATCATTCCTATTTTCGAAACGGAATCCTTGGGTCAGGGTTTGATTCTCACGCAAAGATCTGCTCATCTTAAATCACATCCAGGTCAAATCTCTTTTCCGGGCGGAGTCGTAGACCCTACCGACTCAGATTTATTACAATGTGCCTTAAGGGAATGGGAAGAAGAGATGGGAGTATCTCGCAATCTATTAAAAATCTTAGGGCGACACGAGGGTTTGCAGACAAGGACTGGATTTCACATCACCCCTTTTTTGGGAATGTATACTGGAGATTTTGAGTTCTCACATAATCCTGACGAAGTGGATCGCATCATTCTTCTTCCATTTTCTGAACTTCTATCTACTCCTTTTTATGCAATACAGATTCCGGGACAACCACCCGATCATTTTGCATATTATTTTGATTTGAAAGACGGATTACTTTGGGGAGCAACTTGCGAAATGATCTTAAGGTTTCTTCGTGAATACGCTTCCTTCAATCGAAAACCTGAATTGATCAAACCGAATCTATCAACTCCGCCTTTTTTGAATCCGAAACTACTCTAAGGTAAAAGCGAACATTCACCGAAATGTAAAAGGTGAGCTTCATACCAGTACGCACATATGTTTCCATTTATTTTTTTTACGTTTTATGTTTGTTAAATGTATCTGAGTTCTCATCGTTACTCGCTGATTCAATTTTAAATTCCTCAAACAAAAGATATGTTTTTATTTTGGATGCGAGTGGCTCGATGGCGGAGAGAATTGATGGAACTACTCGGATGGCAGTTGCAAAAGACCAATTGTTAAATTTTATGAGTAGGCTTCCATTCCAAGCAGAAGTTGGATTGGTTGCATATGGCAATCGCATCCCTGGATGTAATTCGGCACGTCTTTACCAACCCGTAATGAAGGGCGGTGCCACAACGGCGATGACAAAATTAACAAGCATCACGCCATCAGGTTCAACTCCTATCGCAAATACATTGGAAATTGTTGGGGAATACATACTGAGAGATAACGTTGAAACTGAAATAATATTTATTTCGGATGGAATGGAAAGTTGTGAAGGAGATCCTGTAGCTATTCTTCGTGCATTAAAAGTAAGAGGAAAACTCTTCAAAATGCATATTATGGGAATAGATTTGGATCCAAAAGCAGAGGAAGATCTGATGCGGCTTTCTATGATTGGAAACGGACGTTATTTTAAAGTTCATAGGCGAGAAGATATGGAGAATGCCTTTATTAGTTTAAACTCCTTTCAAAATCATACGACTCCTATCGCCGAGAACACATCAATCGTTACGAGTTCAAACCAGCCATTTATCAAAATTATCAGCATACTTCCTTATTCTCAAAATGCAAGGCAAGATTCTTATATATTACATTTCGAATATGAGGGTTGGAAGAACCAATCTGACTATTTGATCCAAATGAACATCATGCCAAGGGTCAAGCGACTCACTACTAAGGAAGTTCCCCCTCTTCGAGATAAACGAATGGCAGACATTTCACAAATTGATGTCCAATACCAATCTGCCGAAAAAGGTAAAGGCAAAATGATCGTCCAACTCAACGATCCTGAAGACTCGGAGACAACCCTCGAGCTATGGAATATATCGCAATCTCCCAGAATCGTCGCTAAATCAGACATAAAACTTATTCAGAATTTTTCCCCTTAGTGTCGACATATGTCTTATGAGACAAAATCTGAAAATATCGCTCATAATCCTCCTTTGGCTCATTGCCACTTCGATGACGCAAATTTCACCGCAAAGTAAGTCTAGAAACGATGTTTTCAAAGCAGAAGAGCAAAAACAAGGAGAGCTACTCTTCAAAAAAGCTTCCGAATTTTATGAAGATCGAAATTATGTGAAAGCAATTGAAGAAACAAAGCTCTTTCTGATCCTTTACGTCCGCCACCCGAAGGAATGGGAAGCAAGGAAACTACTGTCTCTATCATACCGTAAGGTCGGAGACACAGTGGCACTCGCTCGAAATGAACTGAAAATGTACCAGGACTATCCGAATACAGAGGAAGGCCTCGGTGCTTATTTGGAGTCGGCGAGAGCTTTCATTCGGTTGGGACGAGAGCACCAGGCGACGGCTATTTTAAAGGACATAACTCAAAATACTTATTCCTCCAAAATAGCCCAAGAGGCTGAGCTCGAGCTTGCCCAGTTAGAAATTTTGGGCGAGACTAAAAATAAGTAAATTTTAGGAAAATATTGCCTCAAAGATCTCCGATAATAAAGTAGTCACGTTCACAAGAGAAAGGTCTTAGAGTAAAAAAATGTCATTTTTTCAAATGGTAACCTTCCCTGCAAACTCCTACATCATTGTAGAAGGGAAGAAAGATGCGAACAATTTCTACATCATTCGTGAAGGCAAAGTACGAGTGACTCGCGAAACAGCAGTTGTTGGCGAAGACCCAAATCAAGTCCTTGGACCTGGTGACTTTTTTGGCGTAGTGGCGGCAATGAGCCAACATGCCCAGATCGAATCAGTTACATCTCTTACCAATGTTTCCCTTATTTCCGTAAGCTATGATCAATTTGGTACGTTGATCCAAAAATCAACTGCAGTTGCGATGAACATCATTCGATTTTTCTCGATGAAGCTTCGCCAGTTTGATACGACAATCACACGTCTCTCCTTTCGCAATGCAGTGGAAGAAGATCCAAATGAACTCTTTAAAATCGGCGAATACTATTTCCAGTTACAAAATAACGCACATGCTACCTTCGCCTATCAAAGTTATCTAAAGCACCTTCCTAGTGGACAGTTTGTACCTCAAGCAAAGCTTAGATTACAAACAATGAATCAGCCTTTTCAAGGCCCAGTCATTGATTACACGAAGTTTAACAGAACCTACAAAGACAATGAAATGATCTTTTGTGAACATGAACCTGGAAAAGAATTGTTCATTTTGCAAGGTGGTAAGGTAAAGATTTCAAAAATCGTGAACCAAAACGAAGTGATGCTTGCTGTGCTTCAAACAGGAGATATCTTCGGTGAGATGGCGATTTTGGACAATAAGCCAAGGTCTGCATCCGCCATCGCATCCGGAGAAGTGGAACTTCTTGCGATCAACAAAGCAAACTTTGAAGGTATGGTGAAAGCGCAACCTCAGCTTGCAACACGTTTGATTACGCTTCTTTCTGAACGAATCTGGACTGCCTACAAACAACTAGCAAACCTATTGTTAAAAGATTCGCAGGCGCGTATTGTTGACACCCTTCTAACACTTAGTGAAAAAAATCGTGTAAAAATTGCACCGAAACAATCTTATAATTTTGAAATTGGAACCAAAGACCTATTAAAGATGGTAGGCCTAACAGATCCGAAGGATGAATTGATCATCGCTGACATCATGAAACAAAACAAATTTATTCGCCTTGATTTAGGAAAAATCGTATGTTCTGATATGGCCGAATTAGAAAAACTCGTCCAATTCTATCATAAAAAAGCGAACATGGAAAATAAACTTAAGAAATTGAAATAATTTCTACTTGCCTTTTCCCACTCGTCTTACTTTAAATACAGGAACATATCATTATGAGCGACAAAATACAAATTGAAGAAAAAGGTAATACCATCCGTATCAAGTTTATGGATCAAATCTTGGATGGAAATTCCGCCGAATTGAAGGAAATTCTCAGTTCTACGCTGGAAAAATCTGCTACAGAAGTATTTTTGGATTTGGAGAAGGTTGTGATCGTCAGCTCTCTTGGCATCTCTAGACTCCTCTCTTTTAAAAACAAAGCAGATGAAAAGAAAATGGTCGTGAAGATCGTAAACATCCAAGACAAACTCAAAGAAACTCTCAAAAAATTGATGTTAGACCAGTTTTTCGGCCTTTAAAAAGCCGAAAACATAAGATTACGTTTGTTACTTTCCTAAGCCTCTGGTTTTAAGCCGTACGTTGCTAGATCGGCTTCCGTCATAATCCTTACTAATTCTTTGAATCTCACTTTCGGTTCCCAACCCAATTGGCGTTTTGCTTTGGCAGGGTCTCCGATCAACAGTTCTACTTCGGTTGGTCTATAGTATTTTGGATCAATTTTGACAATGGTCTTTCCTGTTTTTTGATCCTTTCCGACTTCTGCATCTTCTTTCCCTTCCCAAATGATGCTGTATCCGGCAATTCGGAAGGATTCTTCTATGAATTCACGAACCGTGTGAGTTTCATTGGTCGCTACCACGTAATCATCTGGTTTTTCTTTCTGGAGCATCATCCACATCATCTGAACGTAATCAGGAGCATAACCCCAATCGCGTTTGGAATCAATATTTCCCATGGTCAAATTCTCTAATTTTCCTGCTTTCACGGCCGCTACTCCCAAAGTCACCTTACGTGTGACAAAAGCCTCCCCTCTTCTCGGAGATTCATGATTGAATAAGATACCATTTGACGCATGCAAACCATAAGCTTCACGATAGTTAACTACTGCCCAATACCCATATAGTTTTGCGACGGCATAAGGTGAACGAGGATAAAATGGTGTTTTTTCGGTTTGTGGAACCTCTTGCACAAGACCGTACAACTCGGAAGTAGATGCCTGATAAAATCGAGATTTGAGTCCAGTTTGTTTGATTGCATCTAGCAGGCGCAATGTTCCTACCGCATCTACTTCAGCCGTATACTCTGGGACCTCAAAAGAAACCTGGACGTGAGACTGTGCCGCTAGATTATAAATTTCCTCAGGCTCTAATTTCTCTAAAATTCGATTTAGGTTGGAGGAATCAGTCATATCTCCATAATGAAGGATGAGTTTTGGATTCCCGTGCAGGTGTTCGATACGATTGCGATTGAATAAACTTGTACGGCGAACGATGCCATGAACTTCATAGCCTTTGTCTAATAGTAGTTCTGCCAAATAGGAGCCGTCTTGCCCTGTAATGCCAGTAATCAGTGCTTTTTTCATAATACTGGGAACATGATTCTTTCTTTGTTAATTACGAAAAGTAAAAATGGAAGATCATTGATGATAAATCGACTCTTTAGGGTCAAAATGGCTTTGAACAATTCAATGGAACGGTTTTCCTTGTAAAACTTCGCATGTCAAAATCTATCATTTCGATTCTTTTGATTTCTTTTTTTGCCTTACTTTCTGGAAATGATGCGTTGTTCGCCCAAAACTCCACTCCAGTAGAGACAAAAGAGAAGGAAAATACCTCGAATGTAAATTCAAATTTCAAAACTGGCTTGGGAAAAGGAATCGAGGCAACTACCGATGATGAAAAACACAAAATACAAATTCGATTCCGTATACAACCTCGAGCCACCCAATCCTTCAATCTAGACGAATCGACAGATACGACAAACTTTCAAGTTAGAAGAAGTCGAATTGCAACGAAGGGAAGTCTTTTTAATGATCAATGGCTCTTCAATATCCAATTAGGTTTTGCAGATGGAGATTTGGATGCCGATAGGCGAGCGAATTTGCGTGATGCGAGCATCGACTATAATAAATTTCGAGATATCAAAGTATCTTTTGGACAGATGAAAATTCCGTTTAGCCGCCAGCGTTGGAATTCATCATCGGCCATGCAAATGGTAGAGCGATCAACTATTTCTGGTGAACTCAATTTGGATCGTGATGTTGGCATCATGATTTATTCTGAAGACCTTTTAGGCTTAAAAAGACGATTGGCTTACTACGTAGGCGTATATGGTGGACAGGGTAGAAATCGTATCGATACAAATATGCCAGGTGTTTTGACCGTCGGAAGATTATTATATTCACCATTCGGGGGAATGTCGAAAACAGGTTTAGATAACGATTGGCTTAAAGAATCGGATATGAATCGCTACCAAGATCCTAAGATTGCTTTTGGTTTTTCAGGTGCGTACAACAAAAATTCAAATCGTAGTCATAGCACACATGGCACACAATTCGATTTCGCAAGGTTTGATTATTCGCATGCTACTGCAGACTTTTATTTAAAATGGATGGGGTTTTCATTCCAAACAGAGGCGCTTTGGCGGAAGGCAAACACGAATTATATGGAAAGAGAAGTCAGTGGATCACTTAACAGAGAATATTCTCGGAGTGGACAAGGCTACTTTATCCAATTTGGTTACCTCTTTACGAATAATTTTGAAATCTCTTCTCGATGGGGAGAATTTCGTCCATTAGGCGAAACGGACCCAAGACTTGTCTACTCTCGTGAGATTGGAGGAGGAGTCAGTTATTACTTTGCAAATCACAATCTGAAGTGGCAAACTGACTATTTTAATTATACAGGTATTGCACAAAGTGTAGACGGAGATCATGTGGTAAGAACTCAAATGCAGGTGTTTTATTAAGATGAAGTCAAAAAGAAAATTCTGGGTTTCTTACTTCATCTTATACTTATTAGTCGTTTTATTTCCATACTGCAATGCACAAAGAGAAAACAGCATCGATAAAAAAAAGGAGATCTGCAGAAATCAAGCCTTTATTGCTCTAAATGCGAGAAGTAAGCTTGATTTCACAGGCTCTGTTTCCTTCAAATATAGCTGTTCGGCAACTGCTGGCTACTCTCCATCGTGTTTTGAGTACTTTGCCTCTTTTGAAAAGGATGATCTTTGCCCTATTGGGTATTTGAAATCAAAAGCAAAATGTTCCACACAAAATTTAATCGGTGTTTGTCGCTATATTCCTTTAGATACTAATGGGCAAACAATTACTGTGATCTTCACTCAACCAACCGATAGCTTAGATCAAGCACAAGCATTCTGTGCATCAGCGGATAAAAACGGCATTTTTTCAAATCTATATCTTGAACCAACCGCTGTATCCATCTCTCTTGAGCAAGCTTTGATCAATTATATCTTATGTGATAACCGTGCCGAAAAAAATTGATTTCAATCTGGCAGTGTTATTACCTCTTCCATCAATTTGGCATTTCTAGGTGAGATGGGGAACGGACGGCCAAAGGAATTCGTAAGGCTCGCTGAAGTATCAATGCCCGAGGCATGTTGGATAGAAGCAATGATATCTCGCAAATGAAATGCTTTATTATCCTTTGCTGGGCGCTCTCCCTTCTCATCCGATTCACCTAACACAAATCCTCTAGTAAAGGGTCCACCACCGAGAATGGATGTCCAGACACGGGAATGATGGTCTCTCCCATCTCTAGTTCCCACATCAGGAGTCCTTCCAAATTCAGAACTTAAGAAAAACACAGTCTGATCAAGTAATCCAGTGCCAGCCAAATCTTCTATCAGTGCAGCAATACCTTGATCAGTTTCTGACATAATCTTCGTTATTTGAGCTTTATTATTTCCGTGAGTATCCCAACCTCCGATAGAAATTTGAATAAACGGTACTTCTTTTTCTGCTAGCCTTTTCGCCATAAGGCAAGCCTTTCCCTGCCAATTACTTCCATAACGTTTCTGTGTGTCTAATGATTCTTTCGTTAGATCAAAAGTCGAGAGCTCTGAAGAATTCCTAAATTGTTCTGCCGCTACAACCATTTCTTCCCAACGTTTGAGCTGGGGAGACGCATTGCGAAGACCAAATTCTTCATTCATAAGTGTCAGTATATCTTTTCGTCGAACAAGTCTTTCATCTTTGTATTTTCCGTAGGAGGGCGTCAAATGATTGATGGGCTTATCTAAATTTCCAATGTGAAATCCAGCATAAGGTACACCTAAGAATCCAGAATTGCCGATTGTCCCTCCGCGACCTCCCATAGTCACGTAGGCTGGAAAATAAGTTCCTTTATAATCCTTTTTTTTAGAATATGCGAATATAGATCCAAAATGAGGAATATCAGGAAAACCCATTCCCTCCGGCATTCTATATCCTGTATTCAGTAGATATTGACCAAAATTATGATCTCCATCCTCACTCCAAGTACTCCGAATGATACCAACATGTTTTAAATGTTTTGCCGTCTTTGCAAAGGGCTCTAATACACTAATACCACTTAAACTAGAATCTATTTTTGCAAAAACGCTATTGGTCTTTGGATCCAAAGTATCAACGTGACTCATTCCACCTTGCATATTGATAAAAATAATTGTTTTTACAGGCGAATTATGGGTGAATGGCTCCTCGTCCTTTTCTCCTTCTGCGGAAAGAGACCTGGTGGTTGATCCAGTTAAAAACGTTGCACCCAATAAACCAAGTGTTTGGATTAAAAACTGTCTTCTTTCTATAGAGTATGTTTTAATTGACATATAAAAATTCCTGACTATTTAAAATCGCCCAACATATATCTTGGATCAGCTCACTATCATAGACTTGATCACCTTTGAGTAGTTGTTTTGAAAGGGAGACTGATTCACTTTTATGAAGGTGTCTTCCTAAAAGACTGAAGTATACATAGTCGATCGTTTTGATCATTGATTTTGTTTCTTCAAACTTCTTTTTTGGAATCGATTCATTCCCACCAAAGTCCCAAGTAATCTTTCCAGTCACTCGCCCATTCATCAAAGTAAGAACTTGTTCGATGGTGATTTCTGAGGAATCATCGGATATATCCACACGACTACCTGATCCAAAGACAGCTAATATCGAATGATAAGGTGCAGGATGTTCTACTTCAGCAGCATTTGTTACATCCTTAGTCTGATCTTTAGGTATTCGTACTTTACCAATTCCATGAAGATCCAATTCTTTTAGGTTTCCTTTTGAATCTAATGGAATCATCTTTCGTTCATTAATTCCAACAAGCGTTAAGTTGTCCGATGCTTTAATCAGTGAATTTAAGAGTTGATCAGGGGAAAGTCTTTGTGAAACAAAAAATTTGATCTTATCTTCAGATTTGCCGTCGTTTAACGAAGGATATGTTCTTGCATATGCATCCGAAGTGACAATGTATAAAATTAAATCCTTAATTCGATAATTTTGCTTCAAAAATACGCCATCCAGATGATTTAGGATAGCTTCACCTTTCAATTCGGTATCTTCATTCCAATCATCCAACGGAGTAAAAAAACTCCAACCCATAAGTTGTGTCCAGATTCGATTGATGATTACTTTTCTGAATCTTTCGTTGTTTCGACCAACTAGCCAATCAGTAAATATTTTACGACGATCATCACCTGGTAAAATTTTAGGTGAAGTTCCATCTAAAAACTTCGGACGCACTAGATCGCCACCAGGTGCATCATCTGTGTGGGGAAAACGTAGACCCAGCTTTGGTTCAATGTAGACTGTCGCATACGTTAGCTCATGTTTTTTTTGATATTCTTTTCTTTCTGTTTCACTCCATTGATTCCAGTTTTCTCTGGACCATTCCCCATTCTTTACTTGAAGTGCTTTCATTTCATTTGTGGGTAGATGCTCTTCTAATTCACGTGGTACATAAGCAATTTCCTGACCCGTATAACGATCCTTATCCCATGATCCATCACGGACATACTGTTGGCTAAAGAATGCCGCTAGCGCATAATAATCTCGGCGGGAAAAATCAGAAATATATGGATGGTCATGGCATCTCGCACAACCTACTCTTTTTGCATAGAATAGTCTCCCAACATATTCCGCGACTTGTAACGGATCTCCTGAATCTCGAATATAAAAGCCCGTGGCTGGATTTTCATTGATTGACCCTTTTGAATTGATCATCTCTTTTACTAAAACATCGTATGGTTTGTTATCATGAAGTGAGTTCGCCAAATATCCGTAAAACGCACCAGTTGGTATTTTTTTACCTTTTGTTTTATCTCGAAACATAGCTCCAAATTGTATCCCCCAATACTCTGCAAATTCTGGAGATTTTAGGTATTTGATTGTAAAGTCCGCTACTCTTTCCCTGGGAGATGCTTTTTCGAAGTCAGTAAGTTCATTTGGAGTCGGAATTGTACCCTTCAATTGAAGAGCTAACCGACGCAATACGACAGAATCTTCCGCTAAAGAATACTTCGGGGTCAGTTTTTTGTAAAGTACATCAATTGGATGCGTCTGTCCTTTCGCACTTACACTGGCTGAAAAAATGTAATAAAAGGACAATAAAAATAAGGATATCGAAACTAAGTTCAATATCCTACGTTTTCTTACTAATACAAGGATGGACATAAACTCATTTTACTCGATTCACTCTTGGATTGAAATATTTTTCTTGCAAATCTTACGTTTTCTAGGATAAAACTGGGCGATGGCAGAAGAGAAAATTTATGAAATGCTTTGGGATTGCGAGTATTGCGCTTCCAAAAAGCTATTAGGAAAAACGCATAGACATTGTCCAAATTGTGGTGCAACGCAAGATCCCAATCGACGCTATTTTCCTTCCGACGCTGATAAAGTCGCAGTTCAGGATCATGTTTACTACGGAGCTGACAAGGTTTGTCCTTTCTGCCAAACTCCAAACGGTGCGAAGTCAACTTTTTGCGGAAATTGCGGTGGTTCACTTGATGGATCGAAAGAAGTTGTTCGAAAAATTGATCAACCTCTAAATCCAGATCCAAGTATATCTTCGGAAACGAAACCGGAAGATATGGCATTTAAAGATTCAAAGTGGGTGAAACCTCATCCAAAAACACCCAAGTGGGTTGTTGCACTGCTGAGTTCGCTTGGTATCGGTTCGGTGGGATTTCTCCTACTAGGAGTCCTATGGACCGAAAAAGTTAACTTAAAGCTCACGCAGCATGAGTGGACTAGATCGATTGATATTGAGCAATTCAAGCCAGTTTCAGATTCATCATGGTGTGATTCCATGCCTTCTGATGCATATAGTGTAAGTAGGCGATCTGAAATTCGAAGTTACAATCAAGTTGCTGATGGTGAAGAATGCCATACAGTCAAATCAGACCGTGGTGATGGAACATATTCTGAGAGCGAAAGTTGTTCCACAAAGTATCGTAGCGAACCTGTATACGATTCAATGTGTTATTACCAAGTTGATCGTTGGGCATTTGACAGAACAAGTACGGCTGCAGGTATAGGATTAGAAAAAGAACCATATTGGCCGGAACCTACCTATCGTTCTTGTTCAGGATCCATAGGTTGTGAAAGACTAGGAGCAAAAAAAGAATCTTATCTAGTTCACTTTCAGGAAATTGGTGGGAAGACTGAAGGTGAAAAGCATGATTGTGAATTTGATCAAAACAAATGGAAAACCTACATGGCCGATATCGGTTACCAATCAGATAAAAGCGTTATTTTCAATTACATCACTTGTGACACGATCATCACAACAAACGAAACAGCATCTAACAAAAACTAGGAGATAAAATGGACGAAGCATGGTTAAATTCAACATTAGAAAGATTTCGGTCAGAAGAAGGGCCAGTGAGAAAATTTTTAAAAGAGGCTTCTTTATTTGCTGATGCTTTTGCCAACGGAGAATTTGACAAAACAGATGCTCTCGTGCGTAAAGAAATCGTCGCAAGACTCGAGCCTTTCAAAGAAGCATTACGCAAATTGGAAGAAACATTTGTGGCCAAAGCACAAATTCAAAACATCGGCAAAACAACCCCTGCCTCAAACGCCCTTGACCGTATCATCATGAAAATCTCTTCTGCAGGTTACGGATTAAACGGTCTAGGGACGGGATTCAAGGCAACTACCGCTGAACTGGAAACTCTACTCAAACATGACTTCGGCATCCTTGAAAAGCTAGGATTACTCGAAATTGACATTTCGCAAAAGCTTAATACGTGGTTTGCGGAAAATCCAGAATCAGCAATCCAAAATGTGATAAAGTCTTTAGAAACAATCGAAAAAGAATTTGAATCAAGAAACAATATCTTTCTAAAAAAATAAAAGGGAATAGTAAATATGGCATTAATAGATCGAATCAAATTTGAAGGTTCACCTAACGAAATCGTTTGGAAATATCCATCTGACGCAATCAGCACAGCGGGTCAATTGATCGTAGACGAAAATTTAGAGGCAATTTTCTTCAAGGAAGGTAAAGCTCTAGATAGTTTTGGACCTGGAACTCATACACTCACAACTGGAAATATACCGATTCTTGAGGCACTCGTAAACCTCCCGTTTGGTGGAAAAACTCCATTTACTGCAGAAGTTTATTATGTAAACAAATCGATTTTTGCAATGAAATGGGGAACGAATACTCCGATCCCTCTCGAAGATCCAAAATATAAAATCGTCTTAAATATTCGGGCCTTTGGAGATTACAAATTTAGAGTTAAGGATGCACGTCCTTTCCTATTGAATGTAGTAAAAGGTGGAAATCGTACTACCAACGAATCGATAGATGAATTTTTGAAACCAAACATTGTTAGAAGTATTGGAGACTTCATCTCTGAAGTAATTCTCAATAACAATACTTCAGTCGTTGAAATCAATAAGTATCGTGATGAAAGTTCAACGGCAGGTAAGGTCAAACTTTCTCCAGAGTTTGAAAAGTATGGACTTGAACTTACTGAATTCAACGTTGCCTCGGTTAACTTTGATCAGGCTGATCCAAACTACCAACGCATTCAAAAAATCATCACCGATAAATTTGAAATTGATATGTTGGGCGATAAATACCAACAAAAGAAAATGTTCGATATCGGACAGGCATCGGCCGAAAACGAAGGTCAAGGTGGCGGTGCAATGGGTGCCGGAATGGGAATGGGTATGGGGATGAATATGGCCCAGATGATGGGAAATATGATGAACCAAGGCTCACAAAATCAGGGCCAAGCGGCTCCAGCTGGAAACGATCCTGCTTCTCGAATCGCAAAATTGAAAGGACTTTTAGATCAAGGATTTATTACAGCCGAGGAATTTGAGACCAAAAAGAAGGAGATTCTTTCTTCAATATGACCACCTTTGGTTTGCTAGCTCTTGCTATCCTACCTGGATTTGTCATTGTACAGCGGTATTACGCAAAAGATCACCTACAAAAAGAACCGATCGGAGTAGTACTCCGTTCGTTTTTTTGGGGAGCCGCTTTGGTTTTGCCGGCCGGTCTTTTTGAAAGCCTATTTCCTTTGGCAGACTCTCCTTCTTCTGTCGACCTAGCTATCCACTATATATTGTTAGTTGGTATAACCGAGGAAGTAGCAAAATATATTGCGATCCGATTTTATTCTGCCAGAAATGAAGCCTTCAATGAACACTTTGATGGCGTTGTTTACGGTGCATGTGTGGGTGGTGGATTTGCGACCTTTGAAAATGTTTTTTATGTTCTGGAACATGGATTTGCTGTTGGAGTGTTACGTGCATTTCTTTCTGTACCTGGACATATCCTTTGGGGAGCGATTATAGGACATTGGATTGCCAAAGGCAAAATGGAAAAATGGAATCAGTTTTTAGTCTTTTTCATTGGTGTTGGCATCTCAAGTATGTTACATGGAGGTTTTGACTTTGTTTTAAACTTTCAAGATAAAGCGCTTTTAGTGGCACCTTTATTTGTACTTACCCCTTTGTTTTTAGTTCGATTCTATTCGAAATCTGCGCTTGAAAAGGATCATATTTATATTTTTGGCAATGTTTTACCTTCATCAACAGAGAAAGAAAATTTACAAAATGGTAACTCCATTCTGCTAAAGTTAGTAAACGTTATGCTCTATTTTTTTGCTTTATTATTTGGATTATTTTCGATTTTTCTTTGGCCTTTTTGTATCAAAGACTACATCGATGGTGCCAGTGATTTCGAAAGCTGGATGTTCTCGATTCCGACAATTTTTTCTATACTCACGGTCTATTTGTACTCACTTGGCCGAAAGTACAGCAATGCATTTAAGGCTAAGCAAACAAACGTCTGATTTCTGGTAGATTTTCTTCTGCTTCTTTTTGTCCTTTATCAATGATTTCTTGATATCGAACAAAGTCAAAAAGCTGAAATTCTTCCAAATGGAAATGAACAAATAAATCCATTTTGGGACGTTTCAAGCGAGTGATTTCTCTTCCTTCTAAGGTTATGGTTCTCGTCATAATTTGAAGTATCGGTGGGTATTTTAAAGTATCCCATACATATCTAAAAAGTCCTTTTTCCGTCGTATTGCGATCCTCGAATAACTGAACCGGTACGATTTCCTGAAGGGGAGACACGTTTACACCAAGGACGATATCTGCACCTTTACTTCGAATCAAACTTTCAGGAACGTTATTTATCATTCCCCCATCAACTAGGATTTTTTCACCAAGCCGGTAAGGAGGAAAGGCGCCTGGCAAGCTCATTGCACTGGTCAAGGCCTCGGTTATCGGTCCTTGGTCGAAAATATGTTCTTTCCCTGTCTGTAAATCTACAGCGGATGTAGCAAAAGGAAGTGGGAGTTCCTCAATCCTCTGGTCATGGAATGCATTCTTTAACATCCGTTTCATACGTTTGCCCTTAAAAAAGGCGACCACTGGAATTGTTGGATCAAAGGCACTCTCTAGCCCACCGAAAAATTCTTTGATCAATTCTTCAATACGTGCAGGTGATTCTTTTCGTGCATACAGTGCGGCGATAACAGCACCCATTGACGCACCAGAAATATAGTCGAAATGAATTCCTTCTCGGTCAAGAACCTTAAGTAGACCAACATGAGCGAGGGCACGAGCACCACCACCACCTAACGCTAAACCTCGAGTCTTTGATACAACATATCGTGCAAGGGTATCTTTTTGATAGAATGTTTTGATTGATTCATTTACAGGAAGATAACTTTTGACTACACCTTCTTCCATCAGGCGAATGGCGCGACCTTCAAAATTTCTGATCCTACTTTTCCAAAACTGTACAATCTCATCCTTTTCTTTGTAGAACTTTTCTGGTTCTGATTCCCAGAAAACGATAAAGTCCGATTGAACAACCAAATAGTGAAAGTCCTGTCGGCCTACATTTTCATCAAAGTATATATGAACAAGTGGAGTTTTGCGACGAATGTCAGTGAGAAGTTCGGAGATTTTTGTTGGATCGAGTCCCGCAAATCTTGAAATAGGAACTGCGATGGACATAGCTTTCGTGCTTTCTCCATAGTTTTCTAAAAAAGCTGTTATTTTATTTCCAAAATTATATTCAGGTTCTAACGGGATATGTACACACAGTCTTCGAAGCCCAACAAACGCACCTTTTGTGATATTTTTGTCTAAATGGTCTTTCATTCGAGAGCCCATCATTTGAATGATATTCTGAGCTAAAATTTTTTCTTGCGATGCTAATTGTAAAAACAACTTTCCATTTAAAACATATATTAAACTATCAATGACAGCCACGGCAGAGGTGGAGTGATTTGATCCGGAAATTAAAGAATTCTCTGCAAGAACCTGTCCTGCTTCAAGATAAACTGGTCCTAAATTTGAAATGTTTTCAAGTAGAACCTCTCCATATCGAATGATATAAATATTCTCAGAGGCTTCCCCTTTATAATAAAGAGCTTCATGGCTTCGAACTAATTTTTCTTGGATATTATTAGCGAGACGAGCTAAAACATTCGAAGGTAGCTTTTTGAACAACTCCACCGACTTTAAGAAATTCTGTATCGACTGCTTGTCCTGCTCTGATCTTCTCATATTCCCTGCTTGTTATTAAATTCGTATGTTTATCCACTCCTTCTTACGAAATTTTCTAACAAAAGATATCGCTAGCAACAAAATCCAAATAAAAAATGCGGCCCAGATGCCGATCGAACCGCCTTTTAGTACGATACCGAAGAAATATGCAAGTGGAAGCATAACGAGGAAGGAAATGATGAGGTAGGCAAACATGACCCAATACATCATTCCAGCGCTTCTGAGTGCCGAACCAACAACCATATGATACGCATCTCCGACTTGTACGAAGGCTACAATGCATAAAGCTGGGTAACCCTCTTTGATGACTGCAGGTACATCTGTAAAAATGGATAATAATTGATTTCCGAAGATAATGAAAACGATTCCCATCGTCCCCATCACCATTGCAGAAAAAGTGGCTGAACGCATGGTTCCCTCGTAAGCCAAACGAATTTTGCCCTGCCCCATGGCTTGACCCAAGATAGTCGTAGCCGCAACACCAAATGCAATGCCGGGCATAAACGACAAACTCATACATGAAATGACGACACTGGATGCCGCAAGAGTGGTAGTGCTAATCAAGCCAGCAATCTTATAGAAACCGGCAAATGAGATATTAGTAAGTGTGCCTTCGATGGCGGGTGCAAATCCGACAGCACATAATTCTTTGATAATTTCGTAATTTGGAGTCCAGACTTGTTTTTTAAAGAACGGGAGAATATCCTTTCTCAGGAAAAAAATAAAAATCACGAAGAGGGATGGAATAGAGGAAAGAGAAGATGCAATCGCCGCACCCTTTACACCAAGAGCGGGAAAACCCAAATTTCCGAATATTAAAATCCAATTGAAAAAAATGTTCGTTAAGGCGGCAACAATGGAAGAAAGCATTCCAGCCTGAACGATACCGATGCCGTCGAAAAATCCTCGTAATGCGAAACCGACGAAAAAAAAGACCGTGCCAAGAAAACGGTAAGAAAGGAATTCTCCCGAATAAGCAATTACCTCTGGATCGTCACCTAGTATGCTCATGATATTTGGTGAATAAATGTAGCCTAACCAAGACATAATCGAACCAAGAACGATTGCAACATAAACCGAATTTACTAACGTATTTCCTACGCCAATTTCGTTTTTTTCACCGTACCGTCGTGCCACGATGATTTGAACGGCCATGGATCCGCCCATTAAAAAGGCAAAAATAGAAAAGTATACCATACCCCCGAATCCAACAGCGGCTAGCGGAACTTCTCCCAATTTGCCAACCATTGCTGTATCGGATATCATGATCGCGGTATAACTTATCATTCCAAAAAAAACAGGGATTGCCAAAGAGAGTATTTTCTGATTCAATCGAGTAAGCTTCAGCACTCGTTGTATTCTGTGGAGCATGGTATGGTCAATTTTTAATGTATTGCGATCTACACAACCACCTTTATGGATGTTTACCTGCGGAAACCCTCTTCCGTATCGGAAAAGAAAACCCAGAACCTCGATGGCATATCTATGTGGATGCCTTCGAGAAGGCTTATGGTATCAAAACTCAGCCGAAATCATTCTTTGAAGATTATGCTGATATCAAGAAATTCAAATCTTTATACCATTTTAAAGAAAAAGCACCTTTCTTAAACTTCCAAGCAAAATTCAATTTGATCATTGCATTAATTCAATTTCACGAAAAAGAAATTCGAGAAATTTCTCGCGATGTAGTTTTATCTCATGCCTTAACAGACGTCAGTTATGCAGAATACCGACTTATGTTTTCAAAAGATGAACTTCCTGATGCATATTATCGCAAACTCATTGCCTGTTGTGAAGGCCTTGCAGAGGGAGAAGCAAAAGCGAAGTCTGAGGGAAAATTTATTGAAGCAAGATTAGTAATGTCCATCCATCGAGACTTATATTTTGAGCGCCATTATGATTGGATGAAAAATTGGATGGTGAAAGATACATTTCTTAGAAAGTATCTAGTTGGTATCGACTTTTGTCATATCGAAGAGGGCTTTCCTCCTAAAGATAAAAAACATTTCTTCAATCAAATAATTAAAGACAATAAAGCAGAAACATCCACAGCCCTTTCGATACTTTATCATGTAGGAGAAAGTTTTCGTGACAAGAGTCCATTTTCAGCCGTTAGATGGATTTGGGAATCTGCAGAAAACGGTGCTCATCGATTGGGTCATGCTCTTGCATTGGGGATCTCACCTGATTTCTTTCTTGCTGAAGAGAGAACGGAATTGGTTTCTGAAAGATTGGATCAGATACATTTTGATTTAGAAAACTATGATTCAATCTTAGAATTCGGATCATATTTTTCTAAGGAAGATTTAAATGTAGAACGAAATCTTTTAAAAACGAAAGTCAATAATGATCAAATCACAATGATGATGGATTCTATCAAAATTCGTTATTTGCAAACTTTTCAAAATTTCATTATGTCAAAAATTGCGCAAACAAACTCCATCATCGAATGTTGCCCTTCCTCAAATTTGTACATTGGTATGTTGGAAAATTTGGCAGACCATCCCATCGCCAGATTTTATGATAATAATATAAAGATCACAATTGGTTCCGATGATCCTGGACTTTTTGATACCAATCTAAAGAGAGAATACGAAAAAGCACATGAATCAGGACTCGATGAAAAATCTTTATCAGAAATCCAAAGGAATTCGTTTCTATACACTTCTCCGATTCTGAGTGGTCGTGAAATCATTGACCTCAATCAGGGACAGGTAAACTAGATTTAGGATCATGCAAAAATTTGGATCGATGTTAGCACTCGTTGGGGCAATTTGTTCGATGGTATTTCCAACTCACGAACTTATGTCTCAAACAAAAGAAGGCTTTTACGACACAAATAATTACGATCTTAGAAATGTTCCAGGTTATGATCCTGAGGGAAATATTTTGAAAGATGTGGACCAACCCCCATCCTTCCAAAAACCACAACTCGTCAACCCCAAAGATGTTAGAACTCAATATGATCCATTGGCATCCATCCCGGGTGCAGGTGCCGTTTTACCAATTACACAACAATTACCATCTAACAATCAATATCAATCTACTACAAATTCACCTTTGACAAATAGTCCTATCAACCCACTTACAGGTGAAATTAATCCTGCCGCCTTACAGAATCAAGGGAATCGCAGTAGAGCAAAGAAAGAAGCGGCAAAAAAGTTGAGAGAAGAATATGATGATGAAGCTGTTTACAAAGAAACAAAGTTTAGACGAGGATACATTATTTTCTTTTTAACCCTTCCATTTGCTTTGGGTGTTTCTGCCGCGGTTGCAAGTGCACCCGTTCTATTGAATACAATGGCAGGAAGTTTCGTAATGCTTACTGGCACATTGGGCTTGTGTGGGGCAAACGTGTATTTAGACCAAGAACGTCTTGAAGAAGCGAGAGCGAAAAAAACCTCTACCACACAGACAAATCCGTGAATAAATCCTTTAAACGAATTTTTATAAAAATCTTATTATTTCGTGAAAGATTGATTACGTTTAAGTTTCACGTACGTAAGCTTTACCTGGACAATCTGCGTAATTTCGGTCGCATTGTATACACTCTAGCCGGTATCCTCTCTTTTTTTATTCTCGTTTTTGAATATGGATTTTATTATCCAACGGAATGGATCCCAATAGTCTTATTCGTTGTTAGCTTACTTGTAAACTTTTTTCTGATCTATGAAATACTATCACTATTATTTACCCAAAGCCCTATCTTAGAATATATTTTTGAACATAGATTACAATTCTCAATTATTGCTTTGATTTTGATTGAGAAACTATTCCAAGCAAATATAGTAAATCTCTTCCAGACCTATCATTTAACAGGAAATGATACTACCCTTATCTTTTTATCCACGAATCAGTTACTTATTATTTTTGCAAATTTAGCACATTTTTATAGAATTTCGAGGCTTTACAATGCGAAGGATATTAATCCTTCCTTTGTTTTTATAGGATCTTTTGCGGCCATTATCTTATTCGGAAGTATATTTTTACATTTTCCAAAATCTACGACTCGAACGTTACCAACAATCGATATCATTTTTACATCTGTTTCGGCTACATGTGTAACTGGACTTTCTACACTAAATCTATCAGAAGATTTCACATTAACGGGACAATTCATTATCCTATTGATGATTCAAATTGGTGGATTAGGTTTAATGACATTAACCAGTTTTTTTTCATTTTTCTTAGCAGGCCAATCTTCAGTAAATGATAAACTTCTAATTAAAGATCTGTTATCCGAAGAATCAATTGGCAAAGTAAAAGGATTATTGAAAGCGATAGCTTTTCAGACAATCTTCATTGAAATGACTGGTGCAATTTTGTTATACATTTTTTTCCCGCAGAATACTGGACTTTTGGAATCAGAGAAAGTATTTTATTCAATATTCCATTCGATATCTGCATTTTGTAATGCAGGATTCAGTCTTTTAAGTTTGGGTCTTGCCGATCCAAATTTTGCACAGACGGAAAGCTTTCTTTCAGTGATTATGATTTTGATCATGTTGGGTGGTATCGGTTTTCCTGTGATCAATCAATTGAGACAGTTGATTCAACATGGTAAGGAGCCAACATTTAGGCTATCTATATCAACAAGGCTTGTTCTTGTTACTTCCTTAATCCTTTGGATAGGTGGAGCATTAGCTTATTATACTTTTGAGCAAAATTACACCTTACAAGGAATGTCATTTTTCGATCAGATTTTTCAGTCAGTTTTTTATTCTGTTACGACTAGAACGGCGGGCTTTAATACTTTGGATTTGACTAAAATGGGAGTTCCGATCACATTCATTAGTTTCTTCTTTATGTGGGTAGGAGCATCACCAATTTCGACCGCTGGTGGCATCAAAACTACCACCCTTGCGATTTCATTTTTAAATATCGTAAATCAGATTCGTGGCAAACAAAATTTAGAAATATTTCATAGATCAATCGCACCATCTACCATTGCTCGAGCAAGTGCCTCCATCGTACTTTCATTGTTCGTGATTTTTTTGGCTTTGCTTGGATTGATCTTGTTTGAAAGTGCTCCCTTTATTGATCTTTGTTTTGAAGTTGTCTCTGCATTTGGAACTGTTGGACTTACAAGAGGCATCACTCCAAATTTACATTTTGAAAGTAAAATTATTTTATGTGTAGTGATGTTTGTCGGGCGAGTTGGAGTACTTACTCTGCTTGTGGCACTATCTAAACGAGCTCAAAATTATTCCTATAAGTATCCTGTCGAATATGTTGTTGTAGGTTAAGCGATGAAAAGAAAAAAGATAGCGGTCATTGGTATTGGAAGTTTCGGCAATTTATTTGCACGATACTTATTTCAAGAAGGGCATGAAGTTCTTGCAATTGACCGTTCTGAAGAGGTGATTCAAGACATCAAAGATTTTTCAACCGTAGCGGTTGTGTTAGATGCTACAGACGAAAATGCTCTAAGATCTCAATCCATCGAAGATATGGATATAGTAGTGATAGCTATTGCCGATGACTTTCAAACATCCGTAATTTGTGCGGATCTTTTGAAAAAACTCAAAGCAAAAAAAATCTACGCAAGATATCAAACTGAGTTACAACATAAAATACTTAGCCTATTGGGGATTCAAAATTTGTTTAATCCTGAGGAGAAGGCAGCAAAATCAATGGCTGAAATGTTAGGTTATTCATCCATGAAGGCAAATTTTTTGCTCTCGGAAGAATACAGTGTCGTAGAAGTGAATGTCCCTCCTCGATACATAGATAAAACAATTGCGGAAGCAGATATCAGACACAACTACGAGCTGAACATAATTACCATCAAAAGATATGTAATGAACAAAGACGCAAAAAGAGCTTCGGACAGCAAAATTGAGAAAATCATGGGTATCCCAAAAGGTAGTATGACTCTAAAAGAAGACGATATTCTAGTTATCTTCGGTACCCAGGCGAACCTAAACAAGTTTCTAGAAGGGTGATTGTCATCGGATTGTAATATTATTGTAACAAAGTTCGGATACCGTATTCCCATATCAATTTGATATGGAGACATTCATGAACTTTTCTTACCGTAAAGCTGTCGCGAAAGGCACAGTATCTTTAGCCGTGGCTCTACTCGCTATATTTACCATTGCAAACCAAATCGAAGCCCAAACCAATCCGGTACCTGAAACTTCCAATCCAACGACTACAAACACCGAAACAACGACAGAAACCAAAACAGATGCTCCAGAGAGTAAAGATTCAGAAATCGGTCTCATCAAATTGTTCAATACTGGTGGATGGTCAATGTGGCCGCTCCTACTCTCTTCAATTGTTGCATTGGGAGTTATTTTTGAAAGGTTATACTTTTTCCTTACTGCGAAGCTTGTACGCAAAGGCTACAACCAAGACTTACAAGATGCGATTGATGCAAATGGCCTAGCTGGTGCAGAAAATTTCATAAAAGAGAATGATGGTCAAAGGATTTCTTTCGTTTTAAAAAATGGAATGGAAGTATCTCAAAATGATCCAGAGATTTTTGCATCTGGGGTTGAAAGAGAAGCAAGCGAAGTCATCACATTACTTGAAAAGGGACTTACAGTTCTTGCCGCAGTATCAACGATTGCACCGTTAGTTGGATTCCTTGGTACTGTATCAGGTATGATCAACGCATTCGATGCGATTGCGAATGCTGACCAAGTAAATGCAAAAGTTGTCGCGGGTGGTATCAAAGAAGCACTCATCACAACAGCGGCTGGTTTGATTGTTGCGATTCCAGCAATGACGTTTTATCAATACTTACAAGGGCGAGTTGCTTTTTTTACTTCTGAAGTGGAAGAAGCTGCAAATAAGATCTACAAAGAGTATCTAAAGAAAAAAGCCTCAGGTAAAGTTTCTTAGGTTCAAGACCATGATCAAACTAAAAAAGAAACAAGAGATGGAGGAAATATCGGCGGCTTCTATGTCCGATATCGCCTTTCTTCTCTTAGTATTTTTTATGGTTACTGCCGTTTTTTTTGTAAAGGAAGGACTGAACATTTCTTTACCCAAAAAGCAAGCTGAACCTCAACCATTCCTACGCAAAAATGTTTACGAAATTCTCGTCACTCAAGATCGCTTTAAGATGAGAAATGTTTCTTTTGGCACAGTTGAATTCTCAAATTTGAAGGAATTCAGAGATGATTTAAACTCTAGAGAGATACCTGACATCAAAAACAAATTGGCTCTAATCGTGACGACTGGAGATACAAAGTATGGCAAAATGTTAGATGCACTTTCTGCTGTCCAAATGCGAGGATTTGAAAAAATCTCTGTAAGGAAAAAGCAATAATGTTACGACGAAAGAGAGTATCTCCATCTGTTCCCGTAAGTTCCATGGCTGACATCGCATTCCTTTTACTTGTATTCTTTATGGTAACGTCTGTTTTAGATTCAGATCCTGATTTACCGATTGATCTACCAGATGTACCTGGCGGTGAACAGCTAAACAAGAAAATTGCGAACTTATATCTGACAGCCGATACGGAAAGAACAGTATATTTTAATTCTATTAAGATGCCGATGAACGAAGCTGTAAATAATATTAGAGCGAAGTTATCAACAAACCCTGATCTAAAGATTCTATTGCATGCTGATCAAAATCTGACATACGAAGAAATTGATAAAACATTTGAAACCTTAAAAGAAGTAGGTGCTTTAAAAATTTCTTTAGTGACAAAGACCACCCAAGGTGGCGGGCTCAAAGGAAATTAACGTGAGCACTTTGACATTACCGAAAAGATCCAAAAGACAAATCGTACATAGATTCATTGATCGTTATCGATTGGAAGTGGGTCTTGGACTTTCTGCGTTGTTACAACTTCTCATCCTATTCTTCTGGTTTACTCCTAGCATCAGCACGGATAGCTTAGATGACTTAATTGAAGAAGTTGCATTTATAGACAACGTACAAATAACCGAGCCAGTTACTGATAGCAAACCAACTGATGGCGATTTTGATCTAACAGACAAAGAAAAGGAAGAAAAGAAAGAAGATCCGCGTATTGCCGGAGCCTCTGACCCTATCGTGTCAGGTGCAACCTCACCTGTCGATTTGTCTCCAAATGTCCGACCAGAGTATACGGATGAAGCAAAATCCCAAGGCATTACAGGAACGATGACATTAGAAGTAGTCATATCTGAAAAAGGTGATGTGCTTCGTGTGCGCTCTGTAGGAAAAAGTTTAGGTGGCGGTTTAGAACAAGCGGCCATTGCAACTTACAAAAAGAAGAGATTTGCACCATCTATCCTAGAAGGGAAAGCGATCACAGTTAAGGTATTGGTTCCAATTCGATTTACATTAAATTGACAGTAAAGATCATCCAAGATTGAACATTTAGTTCTGTTCTTGGATGATTTGTTCTTCCGCTAGTGGTTTTTTAGCCTTTTCAATCTTCTCAATTCTGATTTCATGAACAAAGTCTGTTGCATCAAAAGAATCTAATATGCTGATGCGTCTTGGAAACATTTTTCCATCCCATTGTTCATAGTGCCCAAATTTCAGCACACCACGATACCATATAAAAACTTCTCTGTATGTAAACTCGATCCATTCCAATGCACCGCTATCTTTTTCATAGTAAGCAATGTATTGGTCTGTGTCTGGAGTCGCTTCTACTTGAACGCTTGTCGCATACACAATATTGTAATCTTTTGAATGAAGTTTTGAATCTCCTGCATATTGCAAAATTTCAAATTCTTGCATTTTCCAAACTAACATCAAATAGAGTCGTAAGGATTCCAAATAAATGCGAACTTCGTCATCGCCTGTAAATACTTTCCCCGTATCAGCGGAGATTTGATACACATCCTTCTTTGAAAGTCCTAAGACTAGACCTTTATTCACTCCATTTAACAATTCCACTTCCATCGTGCTCTTTTCTAAATCAATGAACACATTCATACGTTGTTCATCATCTTTGATCGGAGTAAAGAATTTCGTCAGTTTGGAATGCCAAACATCAGTGAGTGTGAATTGAATCTTTTTATAATCCTTCCACTGAGCAGGTTTCAGAGCTGTTTCTGAAGGATTAGAGATAATTTGAAGAGCTTTTTTCTTGAGGTCCGGGTTGTTACCAGAATTTGTAAGTACAGTTGGTCTTAGATCTGCTAACTTACAATTTGAATTGAGAAGAGATATTAGGAATAAGCTAAAGGAAAAAATGAGTAAAGAACGTTTCATCAATTCCCAATTGAATCTAAAATGTGGATGATGTCAATGTGTATAAATAGAAAAGGCTGGTTGCCCAGCCTCAATGTTTTTAGAAAAGAGCCCTTACGCTTTTGCAGTAGGAGCGCTAGTTTTTTTGATCGATTCAGCAACTTCGTTGATTTTCGCTTTTACTGATTCGATTTTACCTTCTGGCATTCTTGATTTGATTTCTTCAGAAATCTTAGCATAATTTTCTACGATTTTTGAACGAGTCTCATCATAGTTTTTTCCAGCAACGCTAGAAAATTCTTTAATGTCTGTTAGGATTTTATCTACAGATTGGCGGACTTTTACGGATTCTTCAGAATTGTCAGCAGCACCTTTCGATACCAACTCATTGTAAGTTTGCTCAAGTTGAACTTTCGCCTTATCCAAACCTTCTTTTCCTGATTGGAAAATTCCGATTCCTGCGTTGAGTATGTCCATTATTTGTTTTTCCATAGTTTAGCTCCTGGTTTTCACCTATTTGTGCAATGCACAATCCAATTGTGTGCAACGCACAAATACTGTAAACACTTTTTTTGCAAACTAGAGCATTTTTTTTAAACTTGGGATCCTACGAGCTTTTCTCTTTGGTTCGCCATAATATTGGCTAATACAGCAATGTACGCTTCTCGTCCAGGGTAATCAATCTGTGAAACGCCTGATTTGACAGCCGCTTCCGCAACTGCGGGTGCGACATGGTATAGAACTCTGGCGTCTAGGGGTTTCGGAATAATATAATCACGGTTAAATGAAAGGTGTTCTACACCATATGCTTCTGCCACTTCGAATGGAACAGGTTCTTTCGCAAGATCAGCTAATGCGTATGCGGCGGCCAATTTCATTTCCATATTTACTATCTTTGCTCTAACATCAATAGCACCACGGAAAATAAACGGAAATCCTAAAACGTTATTTACTTGATTTGGAAAATCACTGCGACCTGTCGCCATGATCAAATCTTCTCTCGCCGCGACTGCATCTGGATAAGGGATCTCAGGATCAGGATTCGCCAATGCAAATACAATCGGATCCTTTGCCATACTTTTTACCATATCAGCGGTTACTACATTCGCAATCGAAACACCAATAAATAAGTCTGTGTTGGGAAAAATGTCTTCCAAAGTCACTGCATCGGTCTTTCTCATGAAAGGAATTTTTGATTCATGAAGGCCTGTGCGTTTGTCTGTGATCACACCTTTTGAGTCTACCATGTAGATATGCTCATGAATCACACCAATATGTGTCAGCATTTCTGCAATAGAGATAGCCGCCGCTCCTGCACCATTGATAACAACTTTAAGATCTGCCGCTTTTTTGCCATTCAGGACAAGTGCATTTAATAAGGCAGCAGTACAAATGATTGCAGTACCATGTTGGTCATCATGGAATACTGGAATCGCCATTTGTGAATCCAATGTGCGCTCAATATGAAAACATTCTGGAGCACGAATATCTTCGAGATTGATTCCGCCAAACGTTGGTTCTAAGGCTTTTACAACTTGAATGAATTTTTCTGGGTCAGTCTCATTCACTTCTATATCAAAAACATCAATACCGGCAAATTTTTTGAAAAGAACAGCCTTTCCTTCCATTACTGGTTTTCCAGCTGAGGCACCGATATTCCCCAAACCAAGTACTGCTGTTCCGTTGGTAATGATTCCAACTAGATTGCCTCGATTGGTGTATTCATAAACGAGAGATGGATCTTTTTCAATTTCCAGACAAGGATAGGCGACTCCTGGCGAATAGGCAAGAGAGAGATCGTAACTAGTTTCAGTCGGTTTTGTCGGTACAATTTTGGTCTTTCCCTTCGGGAAACGAGAATGATACTCAAGTGCCTTATTTTTCATGGTCGATTTTTCCAATGTTTCTGGTTCCAGAGAAAATCCTAGAATAAAAACGCTCTAAAAATTTTGTATTTATGATTGCAATGAGTCCGCTATGTCCCTTTATCTAAACGGAAATGACGGTGATCAAATAATGTTAACGGAATGTGTGGGCGAATTTTTAGGAACTTTGGTCTTGATCTTATTAGGTGATGGTGTGGTCGCCGGAGCACTCCTGGAAGACTCAAAAGCTAAAAATTCAGGTTGGATCTCGATAACAGCTGGTTGGGCTCTTGCGGTCATATTTGGAATCTTTACGGCAAAAACCTTCGGTAGTCCAGGAGCCCACCTAAATCCTGCCGTAACGCTTTCTGTTTGCATCCAGACTGGAAATTTTTCCATATTCGTTCCCTACGTAATCTCCCAAATCGCCGGTGCCTTTTTCGGTGCTGTCATCGTATACATTCACTACCTTCCCCATTGGAAAAAGACGAAGGATGCCGGCCTCATTTTGGCTGTTTTTTCCACTGACCCTGCCATAGATTATTCCATAGCAAATTTTCTCAGCGAAATGTTTGGAACCATTATCCTCGTAATAGGAATTCACTCGATCTTCTCTCCAGCAAACATTGGTTTGTCACCTGCTTTCGGCGCCTGTTTAGTGGGAGGACTTGTTTGGGCAATTGGCCTTTCCATGGGTGGAACGACAGGATATGCAATCAATCCCGCCAGGGACTTGGGTCCACGAATCGCACACTTTTTACTTCCAATTCCTAACAAAGGCGTTTCAAATTGGAAGTACGCATGGCTACCTATACTTGCACCATTCACCGGAGCGAGCATCGCCGCCTTCGCCTTGAGATTAGTCTACGCTCCTTAGCTTTGTTTACCTAACAATACGGCCGATAGTCGACCTTCTGTTTGGTACGTGAGAACCATTAAATATGGCGCTAAAAAGAATATCCCAAGGATACTAGCAGCGATTCCCAATCCGATGCTAGCAGGTGTAAATTGATTTCTCCACATTATCCAAAGACCGGAAAGCAACAAGTAGCAAGTAAAATCATAATGAAATTGACCTGGCCAAGTCAGGGAAATGACACCAGAAAAAAATGGTGTAAACAAATCCCAACCATAATTTAAAAATGCAATGGTAGTATAGCTTGCGATCCCCAAAAACATACTTCCTAGTAAAATTCGAAACAAAGTCATAAACACCTCTCTTGTTTTATTGCATAACTATAACGCAAGAGTGATTGAATGTCTATTACCTGCGAGGTAAAATATCAATCGAATCTATTGAATAAAAAGTTGGAAAAATCACCTTTTGTGAGTCATATGAGGTGGATTTCATAGTTGCAGACAGTTGGACAGATTGTTCGGTCTCAGTCTTCTTTCCTTAGGTAGGTAACGAACTTTTCATGTTGGACATAAAAACAATAATCATTCTAAGTATCTTCGGTGCCTTTCTCATGGGCTTGGGGTTATTTGCCGTTTCAGGGAGGATGTCCAATCAAAGGACAATCCGCCTTTGGGCCTATGGAAATTTTTTACAAGGAACCGGATGGTTGGTATTAGGTGCATTAAGAGGGATCATACCCGATGTTTACTCAATTATCATTGGTCAAATGATGATATTAGCATCTCTTATAATTTGGTCAATTTCACTGTCCAAACTACTAAATCTAAAAATTATTAAGAATCAGTTTATCGTATTGGGATTTGTCGAATTTCTATCATTGATCAATTATACAATTTTCGATCCGAGTATTCGGATGAGAATCATAATCATTTCTTCGTGCACTGGTTATCTAATTCTTCATCTGGCTCTGCGTTTGTTTCGTTCTCAAAATTTAAATCCCTTTGTTTATAAATTCAATGGATTCTTTTATCTATTCTGCGGTGTGATTTTATGGATACGTGCAATTTATCATATCGTATTTGAACCGGAAATGGAATCAGCATTTTCCAATTCCCTTCCCATTGAACAACTATCTTACTTTGTCTTTTTCTGTACATCACTCATGTCTCCATTTGGATTTCTGCTCATTACCAATGATGAACATACCAGAAATTTAAGAAAATTTAAAGAGCAAATCCAACTTTTATCAATTGGTATAGAACAAAGTCCAATATCTATCGTAATTACAAATCTAAAAGGAGAAATCGAATATATCAATCCCACTTTCACAGCAATCACCGGTTATACTTTTGAAGAAGTTTTTAAAAAAAATCCGCGTATCTTAAAATCTGGTAATACTAGTGAAAACGAATATAAGGAAATGTGGAAGGTTCTTACCTCAGGAAATGTTTGGAAAGGAACATTTAAAAATATAAATAAACAAGGGGAAGAGTATTGGGAATCGGCAACAATTTCGCCGATTAAAAATAATGACGGTGTAATCATAAACTATATTGGCGTTAAAGAAAACATCACCAAACAAATTGAAATGCAGGAAGCTTTAGTCAATAGTGAACTCAAGATCAAAAATATTGTAAATTCTTCCTCAGATATCGTTTATACTTTGGATGGTGATGGTAAGGTGTCAGGCGTATATGGTGATTGGATTGAACGAAGAAGTAAAGAAAAAGAATATTTTATTGGAAAAACCACCTCAGAAATCTTAAGCGGAAGTAATAACGAGCATGAGAGTCATGTTCAAAAGGCACTTGCTGGAGAACGTGTAGTTTACATCTGGGAATCGAAAAAAGATAGTACCTCTTTATTTTATCAAACCGCTCTAACACCATGGATCGTAAACGGTTCTCAAGTAGGAGTGCTTGGGGTTGGTCGAGATATAACAGAGCTCAACCGAATAGAGAAAGCTTTAAGAGATAATGAAAAGAAACTATTAACGATCTTTAATACCATTGAGATTGGCATCTCCATTACAGATGAGGAGGGAAATATTATAGATAGCAATCAAGCATCTGAAAAAATACTAGGTGTACCGAAATCCGAACATATAACAAGAAATTACGCAGGAACGGAATGGAAGATCTTACGTTCAGATATGACCCCTATGCCGCCAGAAGAATTTGCAAGCGTCATTGCTTTGAAGGAAAATAGACCTGTAACTGATGTAGAAATGGGAATTTTGAAAGAAAATAGCAACATAACATGGATTCGTGTCAGTGCTAGTCCAATGAATTTACCCGGATATGGAGTGGTAGTTTCTTATGTTGATATTACTAGCAAAAAGCAAGCTGAACTTATCCTGAAAGATAGTGAAACAAAATTTAAAAACTTCTTCAAAAATAATAAATCCATTTTTGTTTTCATCAATCCCGAAACTTTACAAATACTAGATGCTAACGACTCAGCTGTAGTTTTTTATCAATATTCGTTGAGCGATCTCAAAGAAAAGAAAATGTCAGAATTGAGCGAATTACCAGAAGTAGATTTGAAGCGTGAACTCGATAAGGCTGTCTCTTCCGAGCAAAATTATTTTATATTTAAACATAAATTAGCAACTGGTGAACTTAGAGATGTGGAAATGTTCCCATCTCCTTTTGAAATAGATGGAAAAAAAATATTATTTTCTGTAATCAATGACATAACGGAACGAACAAAGTTAGAGTTAAACAAAGTTCAATCAATAGAATTTTTAAAAATGGCAAAGGAAGAAGCTGAAAAAGCCAATCGACTCAAATCCGAATTTTTGGCACACATGAGTCACGATATCCGGACTCCTATGAACTCAGTTATTGGCTTCACTGAAATCATCAAAGATAAGTTAGGTTCAGATTCTGATGTAAACTCAGAATTGGAAGCCATTCAGAAAAGTGGAAAGACATTGATTAGTCTACTGAATGATATTTTAGATTTAGCAAGAATTGAGGCAGGTTTGATGGAGATGAAACTAGCTTCCGTAAACATCGTAAATATCATTCAAGATGTTGTAGAAATTTTTTCATCCCAAACAAAATTAAAAAACCTATTCTTTAATTTAAATATTTCTAAATCTATCCCAGAATATTATTTGTTAGATGAACTAAGGATCAGACAAATACTACTAAATCTTATTGGCAATGCAATTAAGTTTACAGAAAAAGGAAGTATAACAATTAATTTGCATGGTATACAGATAGAGCCTCAATTATTTAATTTAGAAATCGAAATCATAGACACTGGAATAGGGATTCCGAAGGAAGATTATGAGAGGATCTTTGAACCATTTATACAAAGAAAATTTCAAGATTCAAAACGATATGGTGGATCTGGTTTGGGTCTTTCCATCACAAGGAGACTGGTCGAGTTAATGAATGGAGAGATTTTTTTAGAGTCAGAACTTAACGTCGGAACTAAGTTTACCGTTAGGTTGTCAGATATAAAATCAACAAACCAAATGGAAATCAAAAGAAATTTGACAACCTGGCAATCCATTGTTTTTTCTAAAAGTAGAATTCTATTGGTCGAAGATATCGAAGAAAATAGAAATGTAGTCAAAGGTTTTCTTAGGAAAACGGATTTAGAAATTATAGAAGTAGAAAATGGGAAACAAGCGATTCAAAAACTAGAGCATGAATTATTTGATTTGATTCTAATGGATATACAGATGCCTATTATGGATGGAAAAGAAGCTTCTTCCATCATAAAGTCCGATCAACGATGGAAAGACATTCCGATCCTAATACTGTCCGCCGATGCAATGCAGGATGATATAGAAGATTACAAAAAGTATTCAGATGGTTACATCGCAAAACCTATCGAAAAACAAGTTCTATTTGACACATTATCCATGTATTTACCCAACAAAATCAATGATTGATTCCTTTTCCCCATTTCGCTTGATAAATTTTGGACATACTTTGTATTGATTCTTAGAAGAACTTTTCATGGGAAAAAATGAATTCTTTAAATCTATCTTTCGCTTGCTGACTCAATCATATTCTGACGTCCAATCGGAAATCAATAAAATCAATATTAGCCGAGTCATTTTAGTTAGTGTCATTAGTATCTTCGTGCATATTATACATATATTGTTCTTTAAGCTAATGAAAGTTGACGATAGTTTAACGAAATCGCTTTGGCAGCAAGGGATAATACTCTCACACTCGATAGGAGTCGGCCTTGGGTGTATTTTTTGGATAATATCTTATTCTATCCACAGAAACAAACTGTACGAATCCAAACTCACACAAAGTTTTCAACTCTTAATTTACTTAACTTATATGGTTTTTGGAATTATGATTTGTACTATAGATCAATATGTAACCAATGCTATATCTCCATTTACTATGGCAACCGTTGCTTTATCTAGTATTTTTCTAGTGCCACCGTTAAAAGTGACAATTATATATGTGATTGCTTACATACTATTCTACCTTTCACTCTCTCTTGTTCAAGTGGATCCAGCTATGTTGTTATCTGCAAGATCAAACGGGTTAACGACGATCGGCATCGGTCTTACCGTTTCTTGGAGTCTTTGGTTTGCCATTATTGGAAATATTAGAAAACAAAGAATTATCGAAAACCAAACAAATGAATTGGAAAAAAAGAATGAAGAGCTATATCAATTGAATCAAATTAAAAATGATTTTATTGGAATGGTTTCTCATGATTTAAAAAATCCAATTGGCAATGTTCAAAATCTAAGTGAACTCATTTTGGAAGAAAAAAATCTTGATGCTCACACAGTCAAACTCACTCGAATGATATTTGATACTTCGATACAAATGAATGGATTAGTAAAAGAACTTTTGGACGTCCATTCCATCGAAACTCATTTCGATTCAGCGCCTAAACATCCATGCGATTTAAACTTAATACTAACATCAGTCATTGATTCACTGGAACAACAAGTAAAACTTAAGAATCAACAATTCAAGGAATCCATAATTGGAGAAAACTTTCTCTGCGATGGAGATCAGAAACTGTTTCGAGCCATCTTCGAAAACCTAATCTCAAATGCTGTCAAGTACTCACCACAAGGTATGGAAATCTATATTCATTTAATTTCCTTTGATTCATTGATTCGTTTGGATGTCATTGACCAGGGAAAGGGAATTCCGGAAGAGGAACAATCTAAACTGTTTGGGCAATTTTCTAAATTGAGCACGAAGCCCACCGCTGGTGAGAGTTCACACGGTCTTGGTTTGTACATCGCAAAGAAACTCACGCTGATGCTAGGTGGTCAGATCTCATTTTTAAGCCGCCCACAAATAGGTTCTCGGTTCCGTGTCGAATTTCCCATCCAATCTCGCTAAACGTTTTCAGCGAAAATCTTTCACATCCCTTTCATAATCTTTCGTATTCTTTCTTAAAATCTCTTTCCTTTTCATGCGATTTTGATTTGATGACTAAATGAGAATGAGTCTTAGAATGAAACCCAAGAATGATTCTAATTTGAAACAAAATCCAATCCTCTTTATCATTTATCTTTTCCTAGTTGTATTACCCGGCTCCCATTTCGCTCAAGAACCAGCAAAAAACAAGGAACAAGCAAACGTTCCAAAAACTCCGGAAGAATCGAACGGAAGTTTGGAAAAACAAAACATAGAGAAACAAAATGCCTCTTCAGAGACAGGCATCAAGGTTACAGGCAGAAGGGATTCTGATCGCGGCCAAATGGATGACATTGAAGGAACCAATATTTATTCAGGCAAAAAATCTGAAGTCATTCGTCTGGACAAAACCAACGCCAATCTAGCATTAAATAATACTCGTCAAATCTATGCTAAAGTACCAGGAATCACGATCTGGGAGAATGATGGAAGTGGCATTCAACCCGGCATTGGAGCTCGCGGTTTATCACCAAATCGCAACTGGGAATTCAATACACGTATGAATGGTTACGATATTGCATCAGATGTTTTCGGATATCCTGAAGCATACTTCAATCCACCTCCAGAAGCATTAGAAAAAATTGAAGTGGTTCGTGGTGCGGCGTCCTTACAATATGGATCGCAATTTGGCGGGATGGTAAATTATGTAACCAAAAAAGCAGATCCAACAAAACCCTTTCGTATTGAATTGAAAAATACGGGTGGATCATATAACACTATGAATTCCTACTCCAGTGTGAGTGGAACGGTCGGTAATTTTAGCTATTTTGCATATTATCATAATCGAAGTGGAGATGGCTGGCGAGATAATGCAAATTATAAAACACAGTCTGGCCATTTCAATATTGCTTATCAAGCCACTGAAAAACTTAAAATTGCATTAGAAATGACAAAGTCATATTACGAAAGTCAACAACCTGGTGGACTTACTGATATGCAATTTTGGGAAAACCCACGTCAGTCTCGACGAACACGGAATTGGTTTAGCGCACCATGGAATATTCCCGCACTCACAGTCGACTACAATCAAAGCAACACAGCTCGTTTTCAAATGAAAATCTTTGGATTGTACGGTGAGCGAAATTCTGTCGGTCTCACATCAGCGGCAACTGCCGAAGATGCAATCAATCGTACTACTTTAAATTTTGCGAATAGACAGGTGGATAGAGACTGGTATCGGAATTATGGAATGGAGGCTCGTCAGATCTTCGATTATTCGCTTTTGGATAAAACTCATACACTTTCTTTTGGAATACGTTACTTTAATGCAAATACGGATCGGATGCGAAATCCCAATGGAACAAACGGTACAAATTTTGACTTAAAAGAACAAAGTTTTCCAGAGTGCTTTGATGGAACGACAAAGTGTAGAACCGTAGACCTTAAGTTTTCAACATTAAACTATGCTGCATTTGCGGAGAACTTATTCCGAATTACAGATAAACTTTCTGTTACACCAGGATTAAGATATGAATGGGTAAAAACAACTGGATCTGGAAGGATCAATGAAAAATTACCTTCAAGCTCCAATATCTTCGGTGGTGAAGTACCTCCAAAAGAATATCAAAGAAAACAAATGTTATATGGCATTGGTGCACAATTTCAACTGACGAAAGCTACGAACTTCTATGCAAATTATTCACAAGCTTTCCGACCAGTGACCTTCGCAGAAATTTATGCCGCCAACACGACCTTAAATGAAGTGGATCCCAACTTACGGGACCAAAAAGGATATAACGCTGACGGAGGGTACCGTGGTAAATTCGGTCAATGGTTGCAGTTTGATGTAGGTGTCTTTCAATTGCGGTATAATAACCGAGTTGGTTTGTTGCCAGGAACACTACCAGGACAAACAAACACGAATTTTGTGACAAATGTTGGAGATTCATTGCATCGAGGAGTTGAGGCTTACATAGAAATCGATCCTTTGCTTGCATTTACTGATTCAGCACCATATGGAAGCATTAGTTTTTTTACATCAAGTGCCAATGTCAATGCACGCTATATCCGATGGGAACAAAGTACGAGCATTTATACAAATCCTACTAGTGACTTAACCACCATCCGAAACAATTTTCGAGTTGGAAATCAAGTGGAAAATGCACCATCTCAAATTCATCGGTATGGCCTCACCTATCATTTCAAAAATACATTCAGTATCACATATTTGATCAGCTATTCAGGCATGACATATGGAGATGCGGCAAATTCGACAGTGCCTACTGCAAATGGTCAAATTGGTATTATTCCAAGTTATACGGTTAGAGATGTTTCTTTTAAATGGAATTTCTTTGAAAGTTTTGCTCTCAATGGGGGAATCAACAATCTTGCGAATGAAAAATATTTCACTCGAAGAGCAGGAGGCTACCCTGGTCCTGGTATTCTGCCTGGCGAGGGTATCTTCTACTACCTTGGTCTATCAGCTGTATTTTAACCGCAATTTCAGCAAATCAATTTTAAGAAAAATCACTTAACTTTGATTTGCCGAGCAAAACAAAATCCCTTAAAAAATCACGATAAGATGTGATTGTCTCAAATTTATTCTCACGTGCAGGGTTAAATATACCACGCTTTCTAAAAAGTTTAGACGGATTTTCCTTAATGTCTGACCAAGTTCCAACTTCGAGTGTTAATGGTAAAAAACGAGATTTAGATTTTGGATCTTTGACTAATATCTTTTCATGGTAGTGATCGTAAAATCTATCCCAAAGATCGCCATGAGTCGTATAAGTTTCGCTTTGCGGGCCAAATTTAAATTTAGAATGTTTTTTATTAACTTTTAGAAAATTCGCAATATTCTCATACAATTGTGTATCAATGCAAGGTGTTTTAGTTTTAGCATAAGGCCACCAAACATGATCCACTGTTCCAAATCCTGAATGTACATCTAATACAGGCATCAATGCATCTTTTACAGGATAAAAGTAGTGGTATACGTATCGATACAAAGCTCTTGACTCAGGCTCAAGTGACTTCCCTCGATAATAAGGAAGTTTAGGTGAATACTTTTGACCACCAAACAACAAAGGAGCATGTTCTGCATCGACTCCAGAGTTACGCATTAAATCAACGTTTGCTGGGTTGGACCGACTTTTTTTTGCAACACCGCCAGGATTGACGATCGGTATAACGACTAGCCCAATTTTTCCATCTGCGATTTCAGGCATATAGCCTGGACTTTTTTTGTATAAGATAAACTCTAAAAAATCTAAAAGAATACGAATGCCTACCGTTTCCAAACCGTGAACACCTGAGACAATGCCAACTGGATTTCTTTTGATCGCTTTTTCTGTACCAATTTCGAGTACATGAATGGGAAAACGAAAACCTTCTTCCGTTTTGCGAGAAAATCCATACTGTTGCAATCGGACTAATTTTCCACCTAACTTAGTGATATCCAAAATTCTTTTTTCGTAACGATTGAGCCTTCTGAGTCCTCTTAACATAATTTAGGTGCCTGTCTGAATCTTTTTGATAGCATTACAATCTTCCAATGTGTCAATGTAGCCTTTGCGGAGACTCTCGCAACTTTCCTTCAAAATCTTTTGATGACAATTTCGATACATGGACATGATTAAAGTAGGATCGGCACCGATCAGCTTATAAACATTACTTTCTCTAAATTCTTTTTGGCAATTCGCTTCATCCAATCTTGATTTTGAAAATTCCTTTAGTTTTGCCGGAATACCTGGCCAATGGTCATCTGCGCAACTTCGATATTTTTCACAGAGTTGAGCAGTAATCTTCAACGATTCATCCTTCCACTCAACGGAATCAAATCCTTTCTTTTTCTTACAAGAAGCAAATACAAAGAAAAGAATCATTAATGCAATTTGGAATACTTTCATTTTATCACTTCTCTTTTTCGAATTAGGATTTCGATACGTTCATCTTTCGCTTTTTTTTCGGGAGTATCACTTTCGTTCGATTTTTGAAACACTGCGTAGCCTTGGACAGAAACTTGATCTCTTGGAATTCCATAATCATTGACCATCTTTTCGGCTATCAACGAAGCTCGGTGGGAATGATAGTCCCATGCATTTTGAAATTTTGATTTATCAACGCTTGCTTCATATGGAATTTGAACCCTAACGATGATATCAATGTCCATACCCTTTGAAAGTTCAGCTAATTTTTCAAATGCAAAAAGAAGATCGGGATCATCACTTACGATATTGCCAGTAGATAGATCTGCAGTTATAAATGTCAGCTTCAACTCTTCCGTATCAGCTAATCCTAATTTCATCTTCGCTTTGTCTTTCAAATCCTTCAATGCATATCCAATACGTTCCCACAGATGAAAGAGTGGAGACTTTGGCTCCAAGCTATCATCTTTCAAAAGGCCTGCTCCACCATCTACGATTTGACCTAAGGGTGCAACTTTAAGACCAAATCCTTTTTTGATATCACTAGCTACTTCGTTCAGTCGTTTTGTATCAACCTTACTTACAGCATAAAGTATAATAAACAATCCAAGAAGGAGTGTGATCATATCCGCATAGGTCAATAACCATCGTTCTTGATCATGAACCAACTCTTCTTCTACTCTCGATTTCGGAAACCGTTGCCTTCTCATTCGGCCTGTGAATCCTTTATTTCTGGAAAAGCATCAAATAAAAAATTCCATTCCAATTCTTGAACTGTTTCGAAAAATGCCTCAAATGTTTTTTTGGAAACAGGAAGAGTAGCATAGTAGCCTTGTTCTACTTTCTTAAATAAAGGATATACACCTAACATTTTTGACATGACTCCTGCAGGTTTGATGATAAAAGCACTGATCGGTCGATGTGCGAGTTCATAAAACTTTCGTAAATTGAAGAGTACAACCTCAAGTTGTTTCTTTCGTAGGGGTGCTTCACCTAATTTCTTAAAGTACTTTTTATACTCGTCTTGGGTTAAGATTGTTCCTGGTGTCCAACCCTCTGAAACCAACAGGGTACCCAATTTTATATCCAATTCGTCTGTAATAAAGTTTAAGTCGATCAAACGTTCTACACTTTCCCGTGTCCCTTCCTTTAACATGTGCTTTACTTTATCGTAAGTTGTAAGTGCCAATGCCTCCCATTCTTCTTTACCGTCTAAATTGTAGACATTTTCAAAAAAGAATTGGGCCATTTGAATGGTCTCTTCTTGATTAAAGTATTGGGAATAAAATAAGTGGAATCTTTCCACTTGGACTCGCACTACTTCGATTCGTGCCAATGCAATTTCAGGACTAAGCTTATCTTTCATCAATTTTTATTTCCAATGGATAAGTAGCAAAGCCTTGCTGATCAATCTGAATTTTTGAGATAGATTCCCGATTTGGAATGGAGACTATCTCCTTATAATATTTAAAAGAAGATCTAAATAGAATAAAGGTGTTGTCAGCTTTGATTGGGGTATAATAGAAACTGATTCCGTATTTAAAATTTGTACCCCATCCTTCTTTGGTAGCTTCCAATAATGTATGTTGTGCTGGAATCTGTCGCCTTTCTATAATATTATAAACTGTTTGACCTTTGTTATAAATTCTAACACCTTGAGATGTTTCAGACATTCTAACGTTTCCTTCATCTGGGAAACTCAATGATAGATACGTGACCGAAGCAAAATTGCCTCGATTTTTAAATTGGATCGTTATTTTTGATTCCTTTCCAACTTCTAGTTTCGGGACAATCTCCATACTCACAAATGCTGGGACAGGTTGCATAGGAAGATTGGGAATCATCTCCCATCCGTTGAAAACGAATTCCTGCGAATAATTAGGGCTAGTTGGAAATATTCGAATTGATTTATCTTTTTGAGAGTATTCAAAATCTAATCTTTTTGTTCGGACTAATTCTTCATGTTCTTTTAATTGCAATCCATCTAAGATCTTTTTCCCTTTTCTATAACCAAATGGTATCGAGAATAAACCTAACGGTGGTTCTTCGGAAAGCACTTCCACAAAAACGGAATTAAAGTTATCGCCCGGCATATCCGCAAGTACGATCCTTCTAATACAATCTCCTTCCAATACCTTCTTCTCTTTCCCTTGTATGACCCCAGGAATCCAAGATTTTTTGCTCAGATCATAATACATGTCACCTAAGCTGAGTAAATTGAACTCTTGTTTCCATTGAAATTTCCAATTGCCATCTAACTTTTTGTAGACGGAAATTGACTCAGATTGACCCGAACGTGAAAGAACGATAGATTCTAAATCTGCTTCTTCATCCAGATTGATCACTTTTGATCCGAGTATCTTCACCGTTTTGTCGGAATCGGGTCCGAAAAGTGCCTTTGCAACCTCATCTGACGTCGGCGCATCCGATTGTTTGCATCCTTGCGTTAAAACGAGAGAGCTGAGGAGAAGGAATCGTAACAGATTTTTAAGAGACATAATTTCTATTTCCATTCTCCAGATGCATTTGTCGGAATTCTAACCTTTTTTCCTTTTCTCGTATCATTCAAGATGTATTCTTTGTCTAAAGCATAGAACGGGGGCGACATTGGTTTCGACTGTTGTTGACTTGGGTTCAGTGGCACGTAGAGGTGGGGGTCCTGCTTAAAAACCTTCAAAACAATAACTGCAAATAACGAATTTGCTCTAGCAGCTTAATTTAAGCTCTACGGTTTCAACGGCTGTTTCTCTCGGTGGCCTAGAAACTGACACCTCTCGAGAGACTTTTCCATACTGTTTTCGGCTTCAGTAGGGATCGAACTTTAAGCTGGATCGGGAGTGACCCCTGGTTGTAGGGCAAGTCCTTCCAAAATTTATTTACAACCTAAACGTGTAGAAGCTGCATTTGAGAACGATAGGACCTGGGTTCGAATCCCAGCGTCTCCACCATCATTTTTATAAAATCACCGACAATGTCCAGGTCATAGAATCTCAGTTCGCTGGGATTCGAACGACCGCAGCAGAGAGAAATGGTAGCTCGCAGACTGGGACACCCCAGTCTGCGTGCGTTAAGCCATTTCGACCCGAGCACACGAAGTGCGAGGGCTGATGCGGGACGGGTCGGAGCGTGTTCGACCCGGATGGGAGAACCGCGGAGACCGAATCCCAGCGTCTCCAAAATGTTTCAGATTTTGTTGTTCGCGCTCGTTGGACATCCCTGTCCAAACCTCGCGCACGCACCCAGCCATGGGTGCTGTTCACAACAAAATCTTCCACTGACCTCTCGGGCTTTAATCATTAACAGACATTTGATCGTTAGGTCATAGAATCTCAGTTCGCTGGGATTCGAACGACCGCAGCAGAGAGAAATGGTAGCACGCAGACTGGGACACCCCAGTCTGCGTGCGTTAAGCCATTTCGACTCGGACAGGAAGTGCCAGGGAGACCGAGTCAGTTGTTAGGGTATGTTCGTTAGCGTTTGCCAAAACTTTTTCCTTGATCATGCCCGAATTAAATTCCAATTTGTCCCAACACTGATGTAATGTGTTAAGACATCAAATTTTGCGAGTTAACTTATGAAAACAATTACGGATATCATTTCTCCAATCGCCATAGATTTAGGTGCAAAAACTACAGGGTTGTTTACGACATCGTATACTGCGGGTGAAGCGTTAGACTCAACTCAAATTCAATTCAATGGCAAGACCGTGGAGGTTGGCAAGAACATAACCTTTGCTCAAGGACCCAGAACTGTAAAACGGCACCAACGTCGGGGTTTTGCACGAAGAAAATTAGCGAAACGACTTTTCCAAGTAATAATGAAATCTGATTTCAACATTGATTTACTTGCCTTGCCAAAAAAAGAAAGAGAGGCAGTCTTCGGACTGTTTAATCGTAGAGGATTTACATACTTTCAGGAGGAAATTGACGAAGAATTGCTTAGAAATGCCGATCTTTCGCCTTTCGTTGATTTTTATCCAACGTTAATTCGTCATGATGGAAATCTATTAGATCAACTAATCTTACTTACAAAAACTCCAGAGAAATTATTAGAACTTAGGGATTCGGAGATTTTTTCCATGAGTAAAAAAGATCTCAATCGATATCTAAAGGATGCTCAAGAACAATCAAAAGCTGAGATATCTAAGCCACTTCTTTTGAAAGAAGAAATTGATGAGATTTTGGAAGTGAACATTCAATTATTAGACTTTGTAACTAAATTTATTAACTCAGAAAAGGAAGGACATTTCCCAAGGAGAGAATATTTTTCGAATATTTTAAAAGACTTAAATAATCAAAATCCAAAAAATCATCTTACAAACTTTCTTGCAAAATCAAAACTTACACCTTTGGAATTAAAAAATCTAATTGGTCACATTAGCAACTTACAATTACGCGTCCTACGTAAGTATTTTAATGATGCAAAAATGATTGAAGGAGATTATTGGGATCAATTTCGATTTTTAAAATATTTCAAAAAATGGATCATTAGCTTACGCCCGTCTCCAAATTCGGAAGAGCAATCAAATAGAGCTAAACTTCTAAAAACATTTAATCAAATTAAATCATATCGTGAAATCCTCTTGGAAATGGACCCGATGCTTACGGTTCCACCATATGAAGATCAAAACAATCGCCGTCCGCCGGAATGCATGAGTCTTTTGATTGATTCTGATTACATGGAAAAAAGATATCCAAATTGGAAGAACCTACTTGGTGAAATTATCGAAAAATCGTTAAGACGGTTGCCCGAGCATGATATTAAGGAAGGCATAAATGAAATTGACTTAAAGCTTCATCCCGATGGCGATTCCATATACTTATTACAGAGAATTTTTGACCGATCATTACAAATTGACCCATATTCAATCCGAGAGCAGATAAATAATCCGACTTCTAAAAAAGCCACTATAGGATATCAAGCCTTGTTAGAGGATATAGGCGACACTAAGTCAAAGATTTTGATCGAAATCGGAGCATTATATTTCAGTGAAGTACGAATGGCAAAGGTGGGTATTTGGTCTAAAGACCAACTGTCTATATTGCGGCTATGCTCTAAACACCCAAAACTTAAAAAAAACCAGAAGGAGTTCTTACTCACATCTGTTATTGGATATATTTTCACCTCGGATACATTGCGGGACTTTCAAACATATTGGACAGAGACAAAACCGGATGGGCGAATGTCGATCAAATCATACTGTGAAAATATGGAAGAATTTCGCAAATCCTATGGAAATTCATTTAAGGAAGAACTCCAAGAGTTAAAACGAAGATTTAGGATAGAGGGAAACTTTCATTTCGCAGATGAAAAAGAAACTAAACTACTAAAGCTAGATAAAAATCTGCAGACTTACGTAGACGCAATCGCCACATTCTTTAAGCATCGAGCAGAGGAAAAATCCCGTTATAATAATCATTTTTCCTTAGCGCAGCTTTATACAATCATTTGTGCCGATAGCCAGGGATTCTATAGCACATGTACGAATTGTACGAGAGAAAACCAATGGCGATCTTTATCTAGTAAAGTGGTAAATAACAAGGGGGAAATACCTGCCAATGCATCTCGTCTACCGGCAGATTCTGTAAGACCGTTTGATGGTCAATTATCGAGACTCTTAGGCGCAATCGCTCATCAAATCGTGCACAACAAAGCAAAGGAATTACGATCTATCTTAAACGGACGGAATGATTTATCGGTGAAAATTCCAATCATAATTGAGGAAAATCAATTCCAATTCACTCAATCGCTAATGGATATAAAGGGAACAGCTAACAAGAAGAAAAGGGAACAACAGGCAAAGAAAACTGCCTTATTCGAGTCCAGAATTTTAGACAAGGATAAAAGAATAAAGGAAGCATCAAAAGGAATTTGCCCTTATACAGGAAACGCAATTGCTGACGGAGAAATTGACCATATCCTTCCGAGATCGTTTAGCACTGCAAATTCAGGAACAATTCTCAACTCAGAACCAAATTTAATCTACGTAAGTAAGGAGGGAAATAGAAAGAAAGGCAAGGCCATCTATGAGTTAAATCATCTAAACTCAAAGTATCTCACGGCTGTTTTCGGGAATAGCGATCTAACCACTATTACTAACCAGATCACTGAAATCATTGGAAATTATTTTCCAGAAAATGGAAAGCCTAAGACCATTTTTTTTCAAGAACTTACTCTATTGGAGCAAACTGCCTTCCGACATGCACTGTTTATTCCGGAACTTAGAGAACGCGTCGCGACATACCTATATCAAACTTCAAAAACGAAGGTTAATGGAACTCAGAGTTATTTAATCAAATTGATAATTTCAAAACTTAAAATCGCTTTTCCACAACTTGATATCGATTTTCATATTTTGCCTTTGCGAGCATCAGACATTTATGAAATACGAAAAGAACTTGCACAGTTTGATTCAGATCTCAAAAAACAAACGGTACAAGGTAATGTTAGCCATGTGATAGATGCAACAATTGCTTTTTTAATTGCTATTTCCGATGAAAAGCATAAGGATATATTTCAGACTGAAATTGAAAAATTTGATAAAGACGTCACTGATGAAGAAAATCGGTTCCAATTGTTTAACTCGATTTTTCCCAAAGTTATTGAATTCTTAAATATCGAACGCAGACCCAAGTATCGAAAAGACGATAAGAAAGTTGGTGGAACACAATTATTTAAAGACTCACTTTATACGGAACGCTTTGTTCCGTTTTTAATGGATACTAAAGCTTGTTATCTTGGATTTCATCCTAAAAATGCGTATATTATTAAAAAAGGTGCTGAAACGCTATGGAACCAAATAAGAGATTTTTTAGAATATAAAGGCGAACCAGTTAAACTTTCTTTTAATGAATATTTAGAAGAAATGAAAAAACAATCAAAAGGTTACTTTGTTTTTAATATAGATAGAGATAAGGCTGTCGCATTTTTGCATGAATCTCAACAACGAAGCAAATCGGATGTTGAGCAAAGACAGATAGATATTTTATATTCTTTACGTTATTCGACCAAGAAACAAGAGATATGGTCGACCCTCTTTTCACAAAATAAAAAAGTGCCAGTGGACAAGATACTATCTGATAAAAATTTTAAATTAGAAGTCAAAATTCCTGGTCGCGATGTTAATCTTTTTGGCGAGAAAATTACGCATCCATGTTATACTGATTGGACTCGTATGTTAAATCACCCAATCATGAAAGAAATCATTGAAGGTGAATCGAATAAAGAATCCGATTATACTGAGAAGAAAGAACTATTGATCCAAAGTTTTTTCAAAAATGCAACTTCTAACACAAATAATGTGAGTCACCATAGTAGACGAAAATCATTTTCACTTCCAATGATCGATAATCCATCAGGAGGATTTAGATTTGCGCGTAGGAATTTTGATGGCAGTCCGATCTTTCAAGTAGCCTCCATAGAAGGTGCTGCGGCCTCTGGTTACTATATTGATGAAGAAGGTGCATTGGTTTCGCCGAAATTACTTTCGATATTCGAGACCAGTAAATCGGTCTCAACTCTTGACGCAAAACATGAAGGATCGTCAACATCAAACTTTGTCTATATGGATGATTGGAGAGAAGTATCAATTCCAGTAGAGTACAAGAACCAGATATTAAAGTATTCCCTAGCCCCTGGAAGTCAAAGTCGTATGGAAACCATTCTTCGATTAACAAGAGACGCTTTTAAATCTTTAATACTTCCCTTAAATGAATCTCCACTCGTATGGAATGAAAAGAATATTTACTCCGAATGGAAACTTAATGCGAAAAAGGATAATTTCTTTCAGTTAAGTGAAAAATACATTAGCTTACCCCGCGATGGAAAGATCTATGTAAATGTAGTAGGCTCTGACTATATAGAAATTCAATACACAACAGAATCAAGCACCGAAGTATTGAAATCTTTGTATTCTAAAGGATCGCCTATTCTATGAAACACATTGCGATCGAGGAGTATGGATTGTATTTGGGTATCACAGGCGAACATCTCCAGATTTCAAAGAAAGGGGACGTTGTTAAGGAAATACCACTTCACAAAATCAAAACTATATCGCTTTCTAAAAATGGAGCATCACTTTCAACAAATCTTCTGTTAGATTGCTGTATGAGAGGAATCAAAGTCTACTTACACGATTTTAAAAACGAAATCGTTGGTGGGATTTACGGAATGCATGAACATGCTGTTTCCCAGATTCGAAGAAATCAGTTCAAAGCAACTGATAATTCGGAAATTCCCTATCAGATAAGTAAACGCTTTATTTATGGAAAGATTAGAAATCAACGAGCTGTTTTACTATATTTTGATAAATACTTAAATAAAACATTACCAAGCAGTTCGGAAAAGATTCAAAAAGCAGCTGAAAGTATAAAAAATTCTGCAGAGGCAATTAAGCGCTTAAGCGAAGAACCTTCAATAGATTGGAATTTTCAAATTATGGGAAATGAGGGTTTTTCATCCAAAATATATTGGTTAGCATTGCGTGAGAGTGGACTCTTACCTTCATCTTTTCAAAGTCGAACTGGTCGTGGTGCAAGTGATATAGTCAATAGCATGCTAAATTTTGGTTATGCAGTTTTAGAAACAATTATTTGGAATGCTGTAACAAATGCAGGTTTGGAACCGTACGTCGGATTTCTACATGTACAAAGACCAGGTAAACCATCTCTAGTTTTAGACATTATGGAAGAATATCGTCCTTGGGTTGTAGACAGAAATGTAATCAAACTTTCAAAGAGCGACCATAGTCAATTTACACCTGAGTTAAAAAAACAGCTTATCGAAAACATCCATAAAACCATAGCAAACAAGTATTTTTACAAAGGAAAAAAAGTGAAACTTGAATCGATAATACAACGTCAAGTTTATAAGTTATGTGCTCATTTATACAACAAGAAAGAGTATCAACCCTACTTGTTTAAGTGGTGAATTATGGATTTATTCAGTGAAATTATAGTATCATATGATATATCAAATAACAAAGCACGCAAGAAATTATATGATTCCCTTCTTGATCTTGGACTTTTACCAATACAGAAATCGGTATTTTGGGGTAGAGTCCTTGATGCCGAATTAAAATCAATCATCGATCTATTTCCGATGTATGTAAATTCTGAAAACGACGATTCAGTTTTTTTAACAAAAACGAACCTCCGCAAGCATTGGAATAAACATTCGATCGGGATTCCAAAAGATGTTTTTCATCATAATGAACATTATGAAATTATTTAGCATTCCAATAAGTCAGATTAGACAATATAGCTTTTGTCCCAGAATACCTTATTATCAAATTATTCAATCGGCACCCAAACAGAATCCTCTTTGGATTCAGCAAGGCTTAGATTTTCAATCAAAATGGGAAGAAATGCAGAAAAGAAGAAAGCTCACAAGATTTGGTATAGAAGAGCAAGGAAAGGTAATTAAACACGTTGTAGTCGAATCAAATGAACTTGGTATCCATGGAGTCATAGATTTTGTGATTGAAATAAAGGGAGAGTGGATACCTGTAGAAATCAAACGTAGATTTTCAGCCTTGAATGAAGGAACGCTTTTACAATTAGTTGCTTATGCGATGGCTGCTGAGGAGCAAAAACAGATCGTTGTCAAAAGAGGATTTGTTTATTATGATAACAAAGGCAAAGTGATTGAGATTCAAATTTCTAAGGAATTAAGGGAAAAGGTAAAGAACGTAATCCTAAAGATTCAGAAGGCAGTATCAGAAGAGCTACTCCCTGAATCATCCGCATCTATTGGAAAGTGCGCTCAATGTGAGTATCTGAGAAACTGCAACGATAGAAATTTTTAAAATTTACACCTGACCATATCTTCCTTGCGAATCGATAGAGGGTCAGCCATCCTTGATTTTGGATGATTTCAGTGCATTGGATTTCTGATAATTTCACCTTAAATCTAATTTCGCAAAAGACAACCATTTTTCCACAGTTCAGACCTTTTCGAACCAATTTTCTCTTACAATTGCATGATTCGCGCTATACTCCCCGAATGGGGAGGTCTAGCATAACAAAATCAGAAATCCTAGCAACTGAAACTTTGCGGAAATCCCGCGTCTGCTCTTGCGTGTTCTCTAGCATAACAAAATCAGAAATCCTAGCAACTGAAACACTAAAGACTATTTAATAGCTTCTTACTTTATCTACTAGCATAACAAAATCAGAAATCCTAGCAACTGAAACAGTGATCAATACGAGACCAGCGATGCCGAAAAGGACTAGCATAACAAAATCAGAAATCCTAGCAACTGAAACTGAGATGAAATTCCATGAGTGTGACCTGATTCACTCTAGCATAACAAAATCAGAAATCCTAGCAACTGAAACTATCTAAATTCTGAGTAAGCTGAGTTCACAGAAAACTAGCATAACAAAATCAGAAATCCTAGCAACTGAAACCTTGAAAAGATAGAATCATTGTTGCCTAAACAATCGCTAGCATAACAAAATCAGAAATCCTATCAACTGAAACTGTTCTCTATTGACTGTTCGTTCATCTAATCAACCTAGCATAACAAAATCAGAAATCCTAGCAACTGAAACTTATAGGGCGCAATAGAAATGATGAACGAAGACCCACTAGCATAACAAAATCAGAAATCCTAGCAACTGAAACAACGCCAGCGCCTCTAACCTTGTCCATGTTAAAACGCTAGCATAACAAAATCAGAAATCCTAGCAACTGAAACTTAAGAAGAAAAGGTCTGCTGGCAGACCTTCCAAGCTAGCATAACAAAATCAGAAATCCTAGCAACTGAAACAATCGAATCGGACTAATGAAAGTCGCAATTCCTTTGCTAGCATAACAAA
>JAPZRK010000033.1 GCA_027531445.1 Leptospira sp. | reverse complement strand
TAACCTGTTTTCCTTAAACTCAAATTCCATTGTTTTTCAAGGCCGACTCCCCGACAAAAGTGAGCATGCCTTTATGAATTGGATGGAGGATGTCCTTGCCCAATTGAACCTGGTCAATAGTTTCAGCAAAAAGCATGTGTACTTTTTAGTCAAAGACATGCCTCCTTTTCATCATTACTATCACCCCCTGCTAGCGGGCTTTAAGTTTTTCTTTTGGATGAAATCCATCCTGGACATGGAAAATCTGAAAAACGAAATCTTCAGCACCGATAAAAATCATTTTGCCCCATTTCAGGAAATCACGCAAAAAATCCTGAGAGTATACAACCGGGTACCCACCTCAGAAATATGGAACGAAGAGAGCCTTAACACCACCTTGAGACAAATTGAAGTCTATCAGGAAATGGGATTAATTGCGAATTCTGAGATTACCCTTCAGCTGTACCACTGTGTCCTAGAGGTGATTGATCATTTGGAAAAAATGGCTGAAAATGGGAAAAAGTCCATTTTGGGACAATCTCCGGCTTCAGACAGTGCTGAGTATAGACTTTATGTGAATGAAATTGTATTGGGAGACAACACCTTTATGGCCGAGATAGGAGACACCCAAATCACTTACCTCAATCACAGCGTCATGTATTTTGTAGGATCTGTAGATCAAAAGTTTAATGAAAGCATGTTTCGAAATCTGGAAAACCTGATGAAAAAATCCACTCTCATCAGCGGTACGGGTGAAAAGGAACGGAAGCAATTTTTCAATAAACTTCGAAAAAAGGTCCAGGCCAAAATTGCTCTGATTTGAATTTTTATCTCCTTGCCAACTGTCTAATTTCCATTGGAGTCCTTTGATCATTTCGGTATCTTGGGCAAATGAATTCAATCAAGTACCCTTTCCTAGTTGGGATTTCCCTGAGCATTTGGGCATGTAAAACTGATCCCAAAGAAAAAATTCAAACAGCAGAAGAATCCTTTGTCACTTTCTCAGATCCTGAACCACCGGTCAAAGGAGCGGGTATGGTGTGGATTCCAGGTGGGGAATTTACCATGGGCACCAACGAT
>JAPZRK010000098.1 GCA_027531445.1 Leptospira sp. | reverse complement strand
TTGGGGTTTTTCTCTGAGAGCTCTGAAAGAAGAAAATTCATACTTATCCCAGTGTCTACAATATCCTCCACGATAATCACATTTTTGCCAAAAACATCTGCTGAAAGCCCCATTACTGTTTTTACTTTTCCCGAGGTAGCTACTCCTTCATAAGACGAAATTCTCAAAAATTCACAATGGACTGGTAGGTCTATTTCCCTTACCAAATCGGCCATGAAGACAAATGATCCATTGAGAACACCCAAAATCACAACATCTTCACCAAGAAAATCATTTTTAATTTTTAACCCAATTTCAGCTATTCTAGCCTTAATTTGAGATTCTGGTAAATAAATCTCAAAACTCTTGTCTTTTAAAATGACTTGTTTCATGCCTGCAAACTACAATCGATCCATTAAAAATTTGTACATCCGAATCATGGAATCAAGATCTTTGAGGGAAACTTTTTCATTTGGAGTGTGTACATGATCCTCGGCAGCACCTATAAAACACCAATCAATGGCATAGGGTGAAAACTGGATTTCCCTACCATCACTAGCCCCATGAGCCTCAACCTCCAATTGAAAAGGAATCCCGCTTTCCTCTGCAAGCTCAACAACACGATTTAAAAACTTTTTCCTGGGAATAAATTTATCTCTCATTGAAATAATTACACCCTCATGATGAGAAACTCCCTCCGTGATCCAAGTAATATCTGAAATCAATGCTTGTTTTATCGGTGATGTCCTTTGTATGAACTCAATTAAAAAGGGCATACTACCCCCCCCATGTTCCTCATAGGTTGAAAAAATCACCCATCCGTCTTCAAGTTCCTCGCAAAGTTTTAGAGCATTGAATATTCCCAACCTATTATCAAGGTAAGCAGCTTGAATAAATTCATCATCTACTCGAATATTTTGAGCAAAAGACAAACAAGTACCTCTATCAATTTTTCTGGGAAAATCATGAAAAAATGCGTCTTCGTCCCCTATTAATCGACAGGAGATTTCACCTAAACTATCTCTTCCTGAAAGTTTTGTTCCTTGGACAATCTCTGGACCACCGATTGCAACAAGTTGATTATGATATCTCACCATAAAACCGATTGTATCCAGGTGGGCGAAAACAGCAGTGCGCGGATTGCCAAACTTCAATAGAATACAATCATGAAAATCATCACCGAAATACACATCGGGCAAAACCTTCCAAGTCATCTTCCGTTCTTGAATATGGTTAAAAATGTAGTCCGATATCTGGCTTTCATCACCTGAAACAGAATCGATGGAAAGAATTTTGAAAATA
>JAPZRK010000087.1 GCA_027531445.1 Leptospira sp. | reverse complement strand
CAACCGATACCTGTATTGATGATGGTCGCGCCTGCCTTTTCAATTTCCTTTGCAAGTTGCAACACCTCATCAATGTTACCACCGTCTTCGACTAAATCTAACATTGATAAACGATAAATAATGATAAAATCGGCACCAACTTTTTTGCGAACCGCTTTGACTACTTCGATTGGGAAACGGATTCGATTTTCAAAGCTCCCACCCCAGTCGTCTTCACGATTGTTTGTGCGTTTTGCGATAAACTGGTTAATGAGATATCCCTCACTACCCATTATCTCCACACCGTCGTACCCAGCTTCACGAGCAAGGCTTGCGCAGGTGGCAAATTCTTCGATCGTCGCAAGCACCTCTTCATGAGTTAGCGGGTGTGGTTTGAACATATTGATAGGAGCACGTAATGCAGAGGCTCCCACAATTTTATCATGGTAGCCATACCTTCCCGTATGAAGTATCTGCATGGCAATTTTGCCGCCTTCATTATGCACGGCTTCTGTAACTACGCGGTGATGTATGGCTTCTTCCATCGTGTTCATGACACTGCCACCTTTTGCAACACGACCAGCTTCGCTCGGAGCAATGCCACCTGTCACAATGAGTGCACAACCACCCTTTGCTCGCTCTGCGTAAAAAGCCGCCATGCGCGCATATCCATTTTCTGCTTCTTCAAGGCCTGTGTGCATTGAACCCATAAGGGTGCGATTTTTCAGAGAAGTAAATCCTAGGTCTAAGGGAGAAAGTAAATGAGGGTAAGAATTCATTGCTCTATGTCAGATTTGATAGCGAAATTTGGCAAGTGATGTTTCGGGTGGCTTTGCGTAATTTTGAACCCAGTTATTCTTTTCCGTTAATTAACATACATTAACCGCTAGAATTTTCTGGATCTCGGATTCTTGGGAAGATGTAATTTGGAAAATGATCGCGGAGTATAAAAACCCCGATCCCATAAACAAACCAAAAATAACCCCGTAAAGATCCAATTGACGGAAGCCTATCCAGTCTTCTTTATGAGTGACAATTCAAAATCAAATGAAATGTTAGTCTGGTAAGACTGACCTCGATGAAAACATCTCCAATTTACTCAATCCATCTCTCCACGGAAACTCATTTTGGTTGAGCCACTTCTCTTAGCTGTTACTAGTGTAATCACAAAGTTTCACGCACAAGAATTGACAAAGGCCACTGGTTTTTTTTTTGAAAGAGAGAGCCGTCTTTACTTAATCACCGCAAGACACGTCGTCTTGGATGAAGCAACTAACCACAAACCTAATTTGATCGTCATCAATTTGCATTTAGATCCAGAAAACATTACAATTACGACTGATTTCTCCATTCCACTTTATAAAGATGGGAAGCCTACTTGGAAAGAGACATTTGATTCTGGCGGAAGAGTCGATGTATGCGCGTTAGAGTTAGATCGAAAGGCACTCGGAGCGAAAGTTTACTTAAAATCATTTCATGTGGATCAATTGGGAAAACCAACAGATGAAATTGAAGTGGGAACATCGGCGGTGATTGCAGGATTCCCTTTGGGTTTTTTTGATACACTTCATAAACTTCCCGTGGCCAGACAAGCCCTCATCGCATCATCATTTGGAATCCGATTCCAAGGATTTGGATATTTTTTAACTGACGCACAAATGCATCGTGGTTCCAGCGGTGCACCTGTTGTTGTAAGCAATCAAATCACGCACGGAAAATCATCAGATCTCAAATGGAAACTGATCGGCATACATACCTCTCGGATGGACATGGTAACACGAGACAAACAGGAAGATGAACGTCTCAATTTAAATTGCGCTTGGTATTCGGACGTACTTCTAAAACTAACAGATTGATAGTGAGTTCAATCCCCGTTCGCTTTCGATTTCAAATTAGTAAAGTCAAAAGTTCATTATAAAAATTCTTTCACTCTTTTGGCAACTTCCTCGCCGATAGACGGTGCAGAAGTCAGACCAGGACTTTCGATTCCCAACAAATGTATCCAAGGTTTATTCCTTGGATACTGTTCCATCAAAAAATCAGGGAACGAAACGCCATCTCGAAACAATCGGGGACGCAAACCCACATAACCTTCACTGAGGTCTTCTTCTGTATAAAAACTTGTAATATTGCATAAAGAATCATAAAATAACTTTCGATGTGTTTGCATTTTGTAATCAATCTTACTTTCTGCCCAATTTGAATTCGGACCAGCATACGCTTCACCATTCAGGTGAAAGGTATAATGAACACCTAATGCTGTGCTATGTTCTTCTGGCAAAGGATAAACTAATCTTTTTATGGGTAAATTCTGTTTCAAACGAAAGTATTCACCTTTATTTGGCCGAATTTCAAATTGATCATTGCCGGCGGCACGAATCAAGTCATCTGAAAACAGACCTGCAGCATTGACAAAAGCAGATGCTTCAATTCTTTCAAATTCTTTTGTCTGTTCATCAACTAGATAAATTTCGCCTTCCTTAATTTGACATTTTTTTCCCTTTAAAAAGATCACTCCCCTTTCCTCGCATGCAGACCATAGATTTTTTAAGTATTCCGGAACGGAAACAACGCCTGTTTTGTGAATCAATAAAGACAAATTTCCTTCTAGGAAGGGATGGAGAGTCGAAAGATTTTCTATAATTTCTATCTGATTGATACCGTAAGATTTTGCTTTTTCGTATAACGCGAATAATTTTTCTTTTTTATTTTGGAGATTTCCACTTGAACCAACCGTGATAAATTTACCACATAACTCATATGGAGTTTTTGTTTTTTTAAAAAAATCTAGAGCGAGGTCATATCCCCTTAAACAATGTCTCAACTTTGTGGAATCATGTGGATAATAGATCCCTGAATGAAGCACACCTGAATTGCGCCCACTTATGCCATCACCGCGGTGTTCTGCATAATCACAGACTACGATATCATCTGAGATACTTTGACTTAGCTGGTATGCCACCCAAGAGCCAACAATGCCAGAACCGACGACAAGGATCAAAATACCCCTTCCTTTATTGTAATGGCATCCATAGATAATTCCAATTTATCCCAAATGCTAAAATTGAAAATCAATAAAGTATTTCTGATCGACATTGAAAGAGTCTTCCAAGAGAAATGAATCGTACCGTGATTGCAGCGAAACTCATCCAAATCATTGCTCTTCCCTTTTTGGTATTCACGCTGACTCAATGCACTACCGTAGGTTTCCATAGCGATAGTGTAAGAGAAAGTATTGACTTTGGTCCACAAGTATCATTTCAAGTCTGCACATTCCATGAAGATGGTTTTGATACAAATGAGATCAAAGAAATATTTTCGTATTGGAATGAAGAATTATCATTATACAAATTACAGGCGATCCAAAGCAGAACCACTTTGCTCGAAAGACCAGGTTTTTATGGAACGGATATTCTTTACTACCTCTACTCAATCCCTCTTACAAAACAATGTGACCGAATTTTGTATCTAAAAGGTAGAAATTGGAAGGATCTGGTCTTTGAGTTTTTCACCCTCGGTTTATTTGCTGGCTCCGGACTCAAACTTGAGGTGCAAGGTGCTGTTGAAACGCATACAAATACTAGGGGTTATATCAAAGGGAAGTACATTTCCACCTTACAAGTCTTATTTACAAGTCCGAAGTCAACCCTCGTTCATGAAGGATACCACCTTCTAGGTTGTGGCCACCAATTGTTTATGGATGACTGTTACAAACAAATTGCTCGCCTGAAGGAACTTAAATCAAAAGAGGAGACTGAAAAAGGATTCCTTCCTGGACTGACAACCAAAGGTGAATCATTTTTAGAACGTCGGTTAGTTGATTCAGTTTTTAATCTTCCTATTAAAGACTAATCACTAGCCCATCCGTTTTTCTCCGAAAAATCGTTGGAAGGTTGCATACATAACGAAAATCAAATTGAACTAAAAAACCAATTTGCAGATCGCTTGACAAGACATGTCAAAATGCGATTTTGCACCAAGTAGCTTGGCGGAAGGCCGCGAGATACCACCAAATAGACAAGGAAATCCATGAAAGTCCACGAATACCAGGCCAAAGAAATCCTACGTAGACACAATGCAAATGTTCCCTTCGGAAAAATCGTCGAATCGGCGGCTGACTGGGAAAAAGCATATAATGAAGTCGTACAAAAATCACCCGTTGTTGTTGTAAAAGCACAGATTCATGCCGGTGGGCGTGGAAAAGGTGGCGGGGTCAAAGTTACAAAGACAAAAGAAGATGCAAAAGCCGCCATTGACAAAATTCTCGGCATGCAACTCATCACTCCTCAAACAGGTCCTGAGGGTAAAAAAGTTCTCAAAGTCTATCTAGAGCAAGGTTTGGAAATTGCGAAAGAATACTACCTCTCGATTTTACTCGACAGAGCCTTCAGAAAAACGATCCTAATGGCTTCAACAGAAGGCGGTATGGATATCGAAGAAGTTGCTCATAATACACCGGAAAAGATCATCAAAATTCAAATCGATCCGGGCATTGGTGTGCAACCCGCACAAATCAGGGAACTTGCCTTTGCTTTGCAAATCCCAGCGGAAGCACAAAAATCTTTTTCAAGTCTAGTGTCTGCCATTTACAACGCTTACATCAAAGAAGATGCGGCAATGTTGGAAATCAACCCACTCATTCTCACAAAACAAAACGAGATCGTTGCTGGAGACTGTAAACTCGACTTGGACGAAAACGCACTCTTCCGCCATCCGGAAAATGTAGCCCTTCGTGATATTTCAGAAGAAGATCCTTACGAAGTAAAGGCGAAAGAATTCGACCTAAATTATGTAAAATTAGATGGGAACATCGGTTGTATGGTCAATGGCGCAGGTCTTGCCATGGCGACTATGGACATCGTAAAACTTGCAGGTGCAGAACCAGCTAACTTCCTAGATGTCGGCGGTGGAGCGAATCCTGTGACAGTTGAAAACGGCTTTCGTTTGATCCTATCAGATCCAAATGTAAAGGGTATCTTTGTTAACATTTTTGGCGGAATCGTTCGTTGTGACCGAGTTGCCAATGGTGTGATTGAAGCCGCCAAAAAGGTCAATATCCATGTTCCAGTCGTTGTTCGCCTCAAAGGGACAAACGCGGAAGAAGGTAAAAAGATCCTTAACGAGTCAGGACTCAATATTGTCGGAGTGGAAGGGCTTCGTGATGCAGCGGACAAGATCGTTTCGCTCATCAAAAAATAAGGTAAGGAAGTTATATGACAGTATTAGTAGATGCAAATACACGAGTCGTAGTCCAAGGGATTACTGGCAAGGAAGGTTCCTTCCACGCCACTCAAATGTTAGATTATGGTACAAAAGTTGTAGCGGGAGTGACTCCAGGCAAGGGTGGCCAAACGTGGACATCAGAAACTGGAAAAACTGCCCCCGTCCGTAACACAATCAAAGATGCAATGAAAGAAGACGGTGCCAATGCGGCGATCATCTTTGTCCCACCTCCCTTTGCGGCAGACGCCATTTTGGAAGGTCTTTTTGCTGAGATTCCACTCATCGTGTGTATCACAGAAGGGATCCCGACACACGATATGCTGAAAGTTTACAGCGTGCTTCGGAATTCAAAATCCAAACTCGTTGGTCCAAATTGCCCAGGTGTCATCAACCCACTCCACAAGGTAAAAATGGGAATCATGCCTGGTTTCATCCACACTCCAGGTAAGATCGGAATCGTATCGCGCTCCGGAACTCTAACTTATGAGTCAGTAGCCTCTCTTACTGCTGCGGGTCTTGGCCAATCCACTTGTATCGGAATCGGTGGCGATCCGGTGCCTGGAATGAACCACACCGAAGCAGTACGCCTTCTCAATGAAGATCCAGACACTGAAGGCATTGTGATGATCGGCGAGATCGGTGGAACTTCAGAAGAAGAAGCTGCCGCTTACATCAAAGCCCATTGCAAAAAACCAGTAGTTGGTTTTATTGCGGGTCAGACGGCGCCTCCAGGAAAACGGATGGGTCACGCAGGTGCGATCATCTCTGGTGGTATGGGAACTGCGACATCCAAGATTGCGGCGATGAAAGACGCTGGCATTAGCATTTGCGCCCACATCGGTGAAGTCGGCGAAAAAATGAATGCGGCTCTAAAAAAATAAGAGCAGAAGCAAAATGATAGGGAGTCATACTAGGTAAATATGGAACGACGTTCGATTCTATCTTTCCTGGCATTGGCTCTCTCTAGCCTTTCTCTTCTTGGGGCCGAGTCGGATTCTGAGTTTTCTCTTAATTTGAAGGAAGCCGTCAAGTATACGATCGAGAACAACCGAGAGGTTCTGCGAGCGAGATTGGAACTCGCCAAAGCAGATACGGATTTGATGAAGTTTGAAGGAAGATACTCTTACCGCGCCTTCGCAAATGCAGACCTCCAACAAAACAAGTTTCCTTTCAACCAGAACAACCTATTCACTGGAACAAAAACTCAGACCACATCGTATACTGCTGGTATTGATCGTTTGTTTACAACGGGAACCTATTTTAAATTGGATGCAAAGTCCACGCGCTTTGACTCGAATGCCTTCGAAGATCCCACCAAAACTCCTGCCGGTTTTGGATCTTTAGGTTTACCTCCCTTATATACAGATTCATTAAATGTCACCATTGCCCAAGACCTTTGGAAAAATGCCTTCGGATCAAAAGAGCGCAACACCGAAAAAATCTTAGAAAATCAATCCTCTATTTTGAAGGACCAATTGGAAGAACAGGTCGCACAGAAAGTGGTGAATGCGCTTGTCGATTATTGGAATTATTCGGTCAAAGAATCCAGTTATCTCACCTTTGAACAACTTTTAAAAAATACAAAAACGATTCGTGACCTTACAATCCGCAAACAAGGATTAGGTCTTTCCGAATCCTTCGAAGTGAATCAATGGAATGCACTTCTTGCGCAAGTGGAAGGCCAGATGGCACAGGCTACTGCGGAAAGGGAGGAAGCACGACGCAAATTGATTCGCTCTCTCAATCTTTCCGAAGATACTAAGTTCTCGAAGAGCACTCCTCTCGCTGAAGATTTGCCACCTAACTTAGATTACGAAAAAGATATCAACTACGCATTTCTAAACCGTGCTGATTTCAAAAACATCAAACGGAAAAGAGAAAACGCAGAGCTTGCGATGAAAAACGCAAAGAGTGATGCCATGCCAACTCTCAAAGCGGCAGGCACTTACGGTTACCAAGCCCAAAATTTGGAAGGCCCGAGCGTTAATTATACAAATTCAAAAAATGGTGTGTTCTCTTTCAGTTATCCTGTTGTCCAAGGTTCAGTTGATTTAAGCTATCCTATAGGCGACGAAGGGGTCAAAGCAGGTCTTCGGGATGCCGAAATCCAAAGACGCCAAGTTAACTTAGAAGAAGAAGATCTTACAAAAACTGTCGCTGATGATGTGCGAACTCGTATTGATGTACTAAAGGCCTCATACAAAATTCTAGGAAATGCCAAAAAAACTGAAGAAGAGGCAAGAAAGTATTATGCAGGTGTTGTTAGATCTTTCCAACAAGGAAGATTCAATGCACTGGCAGTAAAGACTGCTTTAGATACTCTTGTGCAAGACCAACTTGCACTTGTTCGAGCAAAAGTTGATTTCAATATCAACCTCCATCGATACTACGTTTCTAAAAATGCACTTTTTGAAGAATATGGTGTAGATCGTAACAAACTTCTCCCTGAAGACTTTCAATACTAGTAAAGGATGCCTGATAGATGATCCGTTCACGCGTCATTTTGGCTCTGACAGTTGTTTTCTTTTTGATTGTTGGGATCACATACACCTTTGTAGATTTTCGAGACAAAGAAGACCAAGCCTTCAGCTACTACCGCGAAGGAAAGTATGAGAAGGTATTAGATCTTTATCCAGATCCGAACCATTCAGATAGTGAACTCGTAACATCTCTATTGTCTCAGTCTGTTTCCCAACTTGAAAAAAAGGCCAACGAAACCAAAACAAAAGCAGATACTCTTGCTTATATCAAAAAGAAGGATTATTTAAAAATTGAAGATTGGAATACATCGCTCGGAGTGTATAAACACATTCACGATCCTTTTTTCCCAAATTTGAAGAAACATGGAAATGATTATAAAAAATCTCTAATTACCAAAATACTCAGTTTCCAAAAGGCAATTCCAAAGGATAAAGTTAGTTATTATTTATTACTCTTGATTTTAGAGGACCCAAGAGGGCTAGAAGAATCATATAGCAGAGCTTTGGCGAATCTACTTCGATTTCCTATGGAACCAATAGGAGAAATTGAATCTAGTTTTCTTCTAGAAATTTTAGCTTTTTTAAACGAATCAAGTGCCTCTCTTTTTTATGAAAATTATTCTGTAATCTCCGGAACCAATGTAAATCTCAGAAGTGGTCCTGGGAAAGAAAACAAAGAAGTCGGAAAAGTGAGTTCTCCCGATTTCGCCTATTGTTTTGAGAGAGACACACACGAAGAAACGGTTTCTGGCAAACAGGGTGTGTTTATCCAATGCTTTTACCCCGAGTTGGCAAAGTCCGCCTGGATCTTTTCTGGATTCTTGCAAAAATCAAACCCAAGCCCAAACCTTGTCGCTAATTTTGAAAAAAGATTCAAATCCATAGACAATGAAATTAAGATCGATTTTGTGAATTGGTTGGGAGATAAAATTCCTCCCACCTTTTATGGAACTTACATACCAAGGGAACGGGTGATTGAATCCGGTGAAGTCGGATTTCCACTTTTTGGAAACAAAACAAAAGAATACAGACGTATCTGTAAAAAGTTGGCTGGCGAAAAGAATTACTTCGAATTTTCGTTTCTGCCCAGTGAAGCAAGAGAAATTATCCCTCTTTTTGAGCTCAACTTAGTTTATAGCGGAGCCAGTCATTTGGTTTATAGCATTGAAATAGACAAAGAAGCAATTTTGATCAATCGCAATCGATATATCCTAGACGAAGAACGCAAAAGGGAAAATTTGTCATTACATATTGAGTCCTTAGGGGATGGTAAGCTTGTAGGAAGTCTTTGGAGGCGTAACACAGGGTTACTCCAATCCTTGAAGTCGTTGCCCATTGATTCGGCTTCTTATTCTTCTGGAAGATACTCTTGGGAGATCTGTCTGCCACTTGCAGCTTCCCCTACTCGCAAACAAACATTACTTTTCGAAATCAAAACTGGCGTTCATTAGCCAAACGGAGGATAAATGGCAACTTACGACTATTCTTGCAAAACTTGTGGCAAACAATTTGAACATGTCCAATCCATGAAAGACGATGCCCTTACGGAGTGCCTTTGTGGAAAAAAAGGTCAAGTTGAACGGATGATCACAGGAACCGCTGGAATCATATTCAAAGGCACAGGATTTTACGTAACCGACTATAAAAAAGAAGGTGCCAAAACGGAATCGACAGGTCCTGCCGCCGCGAAAACGGAAACACCGACACAAACACCGGCTAGTTCAGAATCAAAACCTACTACAACTTCAGATACTAGTAATTCCTAATGTCAAGGCTTGGGATCATCGCTGGCGGAGGAGAACTGCCTCATATCGGAATGAATGAGGCGCTTGCTTCCGGTGAAGATCCCATTTTTCTTGGCTTGAAAGAATCAGATTTTTCACCTAGAGAACATTCAAAAAGAACCATTCCAGTTCACATTACACAAATTGGCAAAATACTGAAAACAATCAAACAAGAGAAAATTTCTCGCATTTTGATGTTAGGTAAAGTCAGAAAAGACCTTTTGTTCCAAGGTTTAAAATTTGATTTAAAAGCACTTGCGATCCTTGCAAAGACCATCAACCGTAATGACTATCCGATTTTCCTAGCGATTGCAGATGAATTTGAAAGTATGGGAGTCCGTGTGATTTCTCAAAAAATCTACCTTCGCTCCCTATTACTTTCAGAAGGTCGTTACACTCCGAAAAAATTCGGCAAAGAGGAATTGCGTGATATCTCCTTTGGGATGCATTACGCCGAAAAGATGGCAGATCTGGACATCGGTCAAATGGTGGTTGTATGTGATGAAAGTGTCATCGCCGTAGAGGCAGTTGAAGGAACAGATGCAACAATCCAACGAGGTGGTGCGTTTACCAAAAAAAAGGGATCTGCTGTGGTCTGTAAATCAGCAAAATCAAAGCAAGACGAGCGCTTTGATCTACCAACTATTGGCTTAGATACGATGAAAGTCATGTTTGAGAGTGGATGCAAAACAATTTGCATCAAAGAAGGCGAAACACTTGTCGTAAATCCAACGGAAGTCATTGGATACGCTACCAAACATAAACTCAACTTTGCCGTTTACGGACCAAGTGGGATAGGAGGATTAAATGGTAGCCAAAAAAAAATCAAATAAAACAACATCTAACGGAAAAACTGAATTCGCAAACAAACAGGAAGTGTCTGTTTTAGTTGTAACTGGAGAACATTCTGGTGATCTGCTAGGTGGCGATTTACTGAACGAACTGAGACAATTAAGACCCGAGTTTTCCTATTATGGAGTTGGTGGCGAATCTATGATGGCCGGAGGATTTGAAACATTAGAAGAATTAGAAAAACTCGCCGTCATTGGCTTTTCTGAAGCGATCAAAAAATACCAGTTCTTAAAAAAGTTGCTCTTCCAAATTGTTGAGGAAGCAAAGCGAAGAGAGACAAAATTAGCCATTTTGATCGATTATCCTGGCTTTAATCTTCGGCTTGCAAAAGAATTAAAGGCGATCGGTATCCCGTCTATATTTTATGTTTCACCACAAATCTGGGCTTGGAAATTCAAACGTATCTACTTTATAAAAGAGCACATTGCACTTATGCTAACTTTGTTTCGTTTTGAGGAAACGATTTATAAAGAGTATGGAGTAAATGCAAAATTTGTGGGGCATCCAATCACAAAACGAATTCCTGAAAAATTAAAAAAAGAGCCAGCTCTACCAGCAGACTTACCTCAGCTAGGTGAAGGTTTTGTGGTTGGTTTGTTACCCGGATCGAGAACTGGTGAAATCACAAAACTCATTGGACCCATCCTTGGTACTGCAAAACTTCTTCATGAACACTTTAAACTAAAGAACAAACGAATCGTTTTTTTACTGCCGAATATCAACAAGGGCAAAGAGTCACTTATCATTGGAAAAATTTCTGCACTCAAACAAGAGGTTCCCGACCTAGAGATCCATTATCTTTGGGATAGTTCGCTTCGAGTTATGAGTTCCAGTGACCTTCTCCTTATTGCATCTGGCACAGCTACTTTAGAGGGACTGTTCTTTGAAAAGCCAATGGTGATTTTATACAAGGTAAGCTATTTTACCTATTTAATTGGATCCCTTCTCATCAAATCAAAGTTTATAGGTCTTGCCAATATACTATCCGGTATGGAAGTCTGCCGTGAAATCACGCAAAATGAAGCGAAACCCAAGTATATTTTTGAAGAAGCACGGGAAATATTGGCAAATAAAAAATATAGGGACAAGATCACACGAATCTTAACGGAAACAAAGGAACGTGAGTTGGGCACACTCAATGGAGCCAAACTTGCCGCAAAAGAAGTAGCCCACTTTTACAGTGAGCTGAAAGCATCACAATCGTGATGGGTATCCATTTGAATTAAGTTGCTTTATTCACGAACGAGTCTTACAATTTGATCTTCCCAAGTACCCACCCACGAATGCTCTCGGATTTCGGAAAAGAGAAAGTATCCCACAGCATACTCTCTGTCAGCTGGACGAATCCTAAGGCCAATTGAGTCCATCTCTAGTAGAAAGGATTCCTTACCAAGAATTGCTACATTTTTTTCTGGGTCCAAAAACAAAATCGATTCTGGTAACGCAATACCCTGAACATTCCACTGACCTGCAAATGCAGGAATATCTTCTAGATTTGGCGGAACGTCTGCAAGGCGAGCCTTGTCCTTACAATTGTTAAAAAAAAGAACAAATAAAAAAAGGGAAAAAACAATAAAGTTTCGTTGAAAGATATGATCGATTTTGTTTTGTTTCACAAGTATTATCCTAAAATCATTTTACTGTACACCGACGATTCTCTTCTTCAGTGAAAGACCAATTACCACGAGAATCTCCAGCACTGCCATATAAATTATAGGTAAAGTAACCCGATTTGTTTTGAGCATAACCTTTCCAGTCTACACTTGCAGAACTTATACTGAGATTCCTAATATAATCTGAATCAAAATAATGGTCCAGATTGAATTCGATTCTAAGCGGATCCGAAATGGACTTTTCAGGTAATCCCAGTTTCACCCATAATTCTTTCCCAACTGCTTTCACATTTTCCAGTCGGAGCAAATAATTAATCCGAGCATCTTTTGATAGCGTGTAATAATCACTGCCTTGACTTACAAAAGCATAATCTAAATTAACTGACTCAGGTAAAAGGTTTATTCCACAAACTTCCGTCCAAGGTCGATTCCAGGGATAGTTGACCAGAAATAAACTGAAACTAAAGTTTGGAGTTTTTGTTGCGAAGTAGGAAGACATGGAAATTTTTGAACCCGATGTTGGCAAAGTGAATGTTGTATTCATTCGTCCATCCTTTACAACTAAAGATCCTTTCAGCTCGCCACTCGAGGCACTTCCTTCATAGGGGAAAAAATCAGAAGCATGTATCGCCAAATCAAAGTTCATCGACTCTAAAAAATATTTGTATACCTTTTTTTGATAAAAATACTCTTCTGGAATGAGTTTTTCTTGTCGTTCTTTGATTTCTTCAATCGTGTCCTTTTTCCACGTATCATAGATAGGAGACCAATGTTTTGAAAGTAGAGATTTTATTTCAAGAGTGGCTTTAGTTTTCGATGAAAGTGGATAATAAAAGGTACCATCCGTTTTTTTGGACCTAGACCAATCCAAACCAGAGAGAGCTTCTAGATTGACGGGTTTATCAAAAAGCTCGCCTTTTAAATTGAACTTTAACTGGTTTCCCTCTTCTATATTGAATTCGAGGGTTCCATTTTGGAATGCAAACAAATCGCTATTCCATTCCAATTCCTCACCACTGATGGCGGCTTTGGTTTTAAACCATTTGTTTTTTTCGCCTGTCTCCCTTACATCTAGGCTACCGCGTAATTTTCCTTTCAAAGGGACACTTTGTCCGCTAACTAAATCAATATAACCTTTTGAGATTTCGGAGAGATCATCAATATTAAAATCGATCTTTCGATGAAGTAAACTCTCTTTGGCCGTAGTGATCTCATCTTCTATTTTCAATTGGAAATCTAAGGAGGAAAACTCCCGCATTTCCTTTCCATTATGAAATAAAAACTTTTCTTGGAAACGAAGATCATTCATCACAAAACCTGGAATTTGTGAAACGATAAAACTTGATGATTCAAATTCCACATTCCCTTTAATGATTTCACCAGCACTAGAGTTTTCCCAGACCCCTTCTCCAGAAATGACTGCAGACTGCATCGTTGTGCCAAAAAGATAACTGACTAGGAGTGGAGACTCTTCAGATGGATAATTTTTCCAGGTTAAGTTAAATTTAAAATCGCCGATCTCTGTCTCAGAAAGATAACCTTCACCTTTAATTCTCGTTGCATTGGGTAGCCAATAGATTCCATTCTCATATTCTACCAAAATTTTCCCATTCTTTCTAAAGAAATGAACGTCCCAACCTTCCTTCCAATCTAAAACGCTCAGATCGTCTTTGTTTAAACTAACACGTAAATCATGAAAGTGGACTTCACTTACTTTTGTGGATTTGAAATATTCTAATAATTTTGTTTCGATGGATTGATCATTATTTAAAGTCAATTGGGGACTATAAAAATCAACACGATCAACGTGCGGAACCTTTGCCAAAACAGATGATAGACGAAAGGTGACTCGTTTGACTTTGAGTAGATGGGCATTAAAAGAGAAGTCTTCTTCCTGGGATATTACCAAATCTTCTAAAATCAATCCTTCTCGTAAAGAAAAATCAACAACTCCAAGATCGACTGCTTTATCGATTTTTTCATTAATTGTAGAAATGACGATCGATCTCAACGCAACAAGTGGAACCCTTCTCGTTTTGATGTAATACTCAAATCCAAAATAGGAAATAAGAACTATTGTAAAATACAGTAATAATGCAAGTGAGGAGTAAAGGTAAGGTCTGTATGTAAAAAAGAGGGCTTTAGCTTGTTTGGTGTTTACCCTTGCCACGATTTGAGGGACAAGGGTATTTGGAAACTTCAAGTGAGTATTATATCTTACCGTCCGGTTGCAATACTTCCAGACATTCTTTCTGGATGGATTTGAGAGTTTCATTTTCTGGAAAATCCTCTAATCCCATATTTGTCACTTGGAGGCTTTTTTGGTAAAAGCTAGTATTCTTATATTCGAAACCCATTTTCAAATATGTAGTTGCTGCAGTCTCAAAATAAAACTCATCTTTCTTCTGATTGCCTTTATGGTAGGTTTTTGTCAAAGCTGCAAGAGCTGGGTAGTATTCCCTTTCTGCAACTAAAGACTGAACGACTAACTTTTTACGCTCAGGATTGTAAGTTTTATCCAATTTTTCTGATTGGTTAAGATACTGTATTGCCTTTGCATATTGGTTTTTGCCGATGTAGGCTTTGCCAATATAAAGGTGCAATTCAGAAGGGTTGACAGTCGCATTTTTTAATGCAGTGGCTGTAGTCAGCGTGGAAATCGAATCGTCATACTTTCCAAGTTCCAATAAAAGCTTCCCCTTTGTGAGAAGGAGTTTGGATTTTGTGTCTTCGGAAGTTGTAGATTTTAGATCACGGTCAATTAACTCGATTTGAGATAGGTGGGACTTTGTATCAATCTTACCACCAGTGGTTCGAACGGAATCCTCCGTCGACGCACAGTTTCCCAAAGAGACCGCCAACACCAGTAATAGGGTTAGTGGGTACATTCGTTTCATTAGCATACCTTCAGTTTCTCTAATTCCTCAAGGAAATTTAGAGTTTCAGCTTCCTTGTCCTTTGTTTCCAGAGGGAAAAAAAGAACTGCGTCCCGAGAAAGCTCATCTAAAAATCGAGAGGGCGCACTCCCGATCTGTTCCCCAAATTTGCGTCTTGTACGAGCCCCAGTCAAGTACAATTTCGACCTGGGACGGGTCATTCCGACGTAGAGAAGTCTCCTTTCTTCATCGACAACCTCTCCAATATCTATAACACGTGAGCTCGGCAAAATTCCCTCTTCCAATCCAACTAAAAATACCAAATCATACTCGAGTCCTTTGGACTGGTGCATGGTCAAAAGCTGAATTCTCCGATCTGTCTCTTCTTCTTTCGGCTCATCTTCCATTAAAAGTGCCAATCTTTGCAAAAAATCGAATAATTTTGGCTTTTCTGTTCGTTCTTCTTCATCCTCAAAGTAAGAGAGCATGTTTACGAGCTCACTCAGGTTGTAAATGCGCGCTTTTGTGACCTTTTCTTCGGTTTCTTCGATAGAAATCTCTCGTTCAAAGCCGATCTGGGTGATCATTTCCTTCAAAACCGGTGCAAGTTTGGGTGAAAGACTGAACTTCTTTTTGAATGTCTCTATCAGCTCGACAAAATGATAGATTTCTTGGCGAACTTTGGTTTTTACCTCGGTCAGGTAGTCGACGCTCTCAATGATTTTCAAAAAGACTTCAAACATAGAAATTCCCTTTGAATAGGCTTCTTCCTGAAGTTTTTGGATCGTCCCTGGACCAATTCCTCTTTTTGGGTAATTGAGTATGCGAAGCAAAGAATAATCATCTTTAGGATTCGCCACATAGCGAAGATAGGAAATGCAGTCCCGAATTTCCTTTCTGTCAAAAAAATTATAACCCCCCACTACTTTGTATGGGATGTTTCGATTTCTTAGCTCTTCTTCGAATGGTCTGGATTGAAAATTGGTTCTAAAAAGAATCGCTATTTCATTCCCTTTGAATTGATTTTTCAACAATACATTTTGTATCTTACTTGCTACAAAAATAGCCTCTTCCTTTTCATCTTCGGTTTCGTAGTATTCGACTAACTCGGATGAATGGATGCGACTATATAACTCTTTTTCTTTTCTTCCTATATTGTTTTTGATGAGAGAATTTGCAGCGGCAATGATCGGCGAAGTAGATCTATAGTTTTCTAGAAGACGGACTACTTTGGCGTGAGGAAATTCTTTTTCAAAATTTAAAATCAATTCCACATTGGAGCCACGAAAGGCGTAGATACTCTGGTCATCATCACCTACTACGCATA
>JAPZRK010000039.1 GCA_027531445.1 Leptospira sp. | reverse complement strand
GTATTGTAGGTGAAACTCCAGACAAAGGTGTGATCGATCTCGATAATCATGTTTTTGGTTATGAGAATCTATATGTTTGTGATGCCTCGATGCTAACTGTAAATCTAGGAGTAAATCCTAGTTTGACGATAACCGCTTTATCAGAAAGAGCGATGAGTAAAATACCAAAGAAAGACTCCTTAGCAAATGTTAAATACTTTAAGTTTGAAACGAAACGTGGATTTGATAAGATTATGGAATCGCAACCTCTATTGATTGCTACTCCCTCACGAAAAAAATCAATCGCTTCCAAGAAGATGGCTAAGAAGCTAACTAAATGAGTTTTTTCGATATTGCTAAATCAGGAAATGTATCTGATTGGGAATCTCACTTATTAGCTGGAAACAATCCGAACGAATTAGATTCTTATGGTACTACACCACTTTCGTGGATAGTAAAAATGGATCATATTGATCTTTTTGAATGTGCCTTGCAAAAAGGGGCAGATCCGTTTTTTCCACATAGAAATGGTGGATCGGTTTTTTTTGAATTGATTTCACAAAACAAATCAAAGTTCATCGAGGCTCTCTTAAAAAACAAACAGTATTGGTCAGAATCGGAGAATATATTGTCAAGAGACAGTGAAGGGAATACTATTTTTCACATCGCACTTCAATATGGAGACGATATTCTCTGGGAAAATATAGAATCATTAATTAAACCTGATTTTTGGGAGCTTCGAAACGAGGAAGGTCTCACAATTTTTCTTATGGCCTTTTCTTCTGGAAATGTAGGATTCATCTCGAAATTTTTAGATTCTAATCCATCACTAATGAATCAAAAAGATAAATATGGACGTAATGCACTCCACATTGCCGCTGAACAAAACTTAAGTGAAGAAGTTGAATACCTAATTGGCGTCGGACTTCCATTGGAAGAAAAGGATGATCAGGGAAACACGGCACTGTTTCTTGCTGTTGCCAATGATTGTATCGAGACCATTTCCGTACTACTGGATGCTGGGTGTGATATTTTAATTTATGGAGAGAATTCAGAAAGTATCACGAGACTTATGGATCGAGAAAAGCTGACACACGCATCTAAACTTTGGAAGAAGGAGTTGTATAAAAGATTAAAGGATATCAATTTTGAAACGGAAAAGGAGAGATTGTTGCCTTATCTTCAATTTTTAAAATCTGAAAAGGCCTTACTGCCTGCTGAGATTGCTCAGGCAAAACTAATCGATTACTTGCTCTAAAACAAAAAACCCCAGAATTACTGGGGTTTTTTAAAGATCTTGTGTGATATGAATGTTATATCAGACTACTTCTTTTTCTTCTTAGCTTTTTTTGCCTTTTTTGATTTTTTGCCTTTCTTGTCTTTCGAACCGTCTTCTTTCGTTACTTTCTCTTTTTTACCTTTTTTTTCTTTTTCAGGTTTTACGGTTTCTTTTTCTTCGTTTTGCATGGTTGGTTCTTCGTCTGCCATGCCTTCTGTTTGTGCGAATACGCCAAACGTAGTAAAAGAGAAAATCGCAAGGATTGCTAATAGTTTTTTCATTTGTCTTACCTCAAAATGATTGTGGTCACAGGTTAGGAAATCTTGTTTGTTTCGACAATAGAAAATTTGTAAATAAAACTGATTATTTTCCAACGCAAAATTTGCTAAAAATTCTACCTAATACTTCCTCATTGTCAATATGTCCGTTTACTTCACCAATTTCGTGAAGTGCGTAATTTATCTCTTGAATGTAGATTTCTGCAGGGGTTTGAGTTTCAAGTAACAAAATGGCTGTCGAAAGGTGTCTGTGTATTGCTTCTATATGATAGGTCTGTCTCTCTTCTAACAAAACCAGATCATCTCCTTGATCTGAATCACTCAATTTTTGTTTCAGCAATAATAATAGCTCTGCCAAACCGAAGTGTGATTTACAGGAAACTTCAACCAACTCAGATTGAAAGTCAGTCTTTAACGAAGCTAATATGGTTCGATTCCATGACTTATGTGCAATATCAACTTTGTTTGCGACAAGTATAGAACCATAAAGACGCGAACCGAATTCATTCAAAAAATCAGATTTGCTAAATTCTTGAGATGTATCAATTAAGATCAATCGAACATTGGCCGCATCGGCTTCCCTTTCGCTTCTCTCTATACCCATTTTTTCGATTTTATCTTGAGTTTCTCGAATTCCTGCTGTGTCAACAAGACGGATAGGAATCCCGTCGAGTGAAATTTCTTCCGCAATATAATCTCTAGTTGTCCCGGGAACATCGCTAATAATCGATCGGTCTTTTCCAATGAGGAGATTCATCAAACTTGATTTACCCGTGTTAGGAGCACCAAACAAAACAACAGTCGACTTCATTATTAAGGATTCGGCTCGTTTTGAATCACGTAATAATTTTTGACAAAGATTGTTTAATTCGATCATCCTTGTTTTGCGTTCTTCTAAGCTTTCGAATGTTAGATCTTCAGTTGAAAAATCAATCTCGGCTTCGCATTCTGCTTTTAACGATAGTAGATCGCTTCGGATTTTTGATGCAAGTTGTGTAATTTGTCCAAAAACATTTTTTTGAGCAAGTTCAAGCTCATATCTAGAACGAGATTCGATCAATCTTCCTATCGCCTCTGCTTGAGTTAACGTACATTTACCATTGATATAAGATCGTTTTGTAAACTCGCCTTGCAGGGCCGGCCGAGCTCCTACAGATAAAATAGTCTGAAGTGCTTTTTTTAATAGTATTGGATTCCCATGAAAATGGAACTCTGCTAAATCTTCGCCAGTATAAGAATGAGGAGATTTGAAAAACGAAAAAACTATTTGATCGAATGCCTTATCCTCTACATAAAAATCACAAAAAATCGCAGAACGAGTATTATTTAAAATGAAGTCTTTTGTAAGCGGAGAATTATTTTTGTAGAGTAGGCTTGTGGCAATGGAGAGAGTGTTGCTACCTGAAACCCGGAGGATACCAATCGCTCCGGGACCATGAGCTGTTGAAAGTGCGGCTATGGTATCAATCAAGTTCACTTTCGTCAGCAAAGTCTTCCACAGGAAGACCTTTTCTAGAAGGATCCTCGACATCCTTGTATTTGTGTCTATCTTTCGCTGAGATTACTCTAACACGTTTAAATGTACCATTGCCTTCGGATCTTGTAAATACACGGTCGTCCTCTTGGATCGCCATGTGAACGATTCTTCTTTCAAAAGGATTCATCGGATCGAGTAATTTTGATCTTCCAGTTTTGATTACGGAAGCCGCAATAGATTTCGCCAATCGAATGAGTGATAGTTCTCGTTTATCGCGATACGACTCTATATCGAGCACGATTTTACGATTGTGTCTAATTCGAGGATCAACCATCAAATTGAGTAAAAATTGCAATGAATCTAGAGTACCGCCTCTTTTCCCGATGATTAGTCCTGATTCTTTACTTGTAAGTTCGACATAGATTTTTCCATCCACATCACCCATCCCGACCACTTCGGCTGGAATTCCCATTTTTCGAAGGATGGTAATGATAACACCGTGTATGATTTTTTCTGAAGGAATGTCCTTGTTGGCAACGAACGCACGTACTACGGCAGGTTTTTTTTGTGTAATACCTAAAAAGCCTGATTTTCCTGAATCGACAACCTCAAATTTTAAATCTCCTGATTGTAAACGTAAAGTTTCCAATGTATAATCTTCAGCTTCTGATTTGCTTTTTCCTTCTGCTTCAAATATATAATTATTCATTTTTTCTTCCTTATTCGATAAAAATTATTTCTTTTTCTTTTTTGGGTTAGTGCGGAAACCCTTCTGTGCATTGTTAGTGGGTTGTGGTTTATTCCCAGTAGCATTTGCGTTATTCGCCGCTAATTTTTTTTCTTCCGACTTTCCAAACTTATTAGTGTATGCTTGTTGAGCGATAGACAAAATATTTTGCATCGTCCAATACATAGTTACACCTGCTGGCATAGACCAAAAGAAGTATAACATGATAAACGGCATCATATACATCATCATTTTTTGGTTTGGATCGGTCGACACAGTGGTCATTCGAGATTGAATGATTTGTGTTCCTACCATTATGAGTGGTAGTATATTGATCGTTAAAACACCAATGATTGCAAGTTTAGGTGTGATGAATACAGTATCTGGTTCGGATAAATCTTTGATCCATAGGAACGGTGAATTCCAAAGATCTGCGGTATCAGAAAAAGCAGTATACAAAGCAATAAAGATAGGTATCTGAACTATCATTGGTAAACAACCCGACATAGGATTTGTGCCATTCTTTTTGTATAGTTCTATCGTTTTTTCTTGTTTTGTTTTCGGATCGTCTGCGTATTTTTCATTGATCGCTTTGATTTGCGGAGAAAGTTCCTGCATTTTTTTCATCGATTCCGCTTGCTTTTTGTTAAGCGGATAGAAAGCGAGTTTAAATAAAATTGCAAAAATTACAATTGCCCAACCATAATTAGGAATGATTAAATAGATCTTTTTCAAAAACCAAACAATACCATTTCTTAATGGTGTTGTAATACCTTGGTTGAAGGATTTATCCAACGACTCACTCAATCCAGCAAAAGTAGATGTAGGTGTGATCTTTGGATCAAATTGACTATCTCTAAATGCTGTTCCATCTAGTTCGCGTAAGCCGACATATGCAGCATAATCTAATTTAATTTCTTCACCAGGAGCAAGTTTCCAATTATCATAAGAGATAAGAACTCCTGTTTCATTACCTTTGCGATTGTCTAGAACTACGCCATTGGGTTGATCTTTGATCGGATCTAATACACCAATAAAGTAACGACTTCCCGTCCCGACAAAGTCTACTTTCTCGTTGATTCCCTTTTTGATTTCAAATCTTTCATCTTTTCCAGGTGTAGGACCGCTAAACCAAGAACCAACATTATCCAAAAAGCCCTGAGCAGATGCGCTGTCGACATGATCCTTAAATGATCCATCTAAATAGTAATAACGAAAGTAATGCTGAACATCTCTATCATTGAAGTCTTCTCGATTCTTTAAAAGTGGCCCTAAGGAACCGAAAGAGCGAAGGTAAACTTCTGAATTTGTAGAGGCGATTGTAACCGTCTCTTTGCTAATGTTTTTTAATTTTAGATAAAATTTAAAATAGTTTTCAGAAGGAAAAAATTGGAAGGTTTTCTGGATGATATACTTCCCATCTAAAGAAGGAGCCTCAAAAATGATAGTCTTTGTCTTTTCATCATAAGCTGATGCAAAGTTCACATTATTGTAAGGTGAATAAGGTATTGTATCTTTGTCGTTGATAAGGTTAAAGTCAAAGCCTTCAAATCGAGAGAGTTCTACTGCATACTCTTCTGTGCCTTCAAAGTTGATCTTGAACTTTGGGTCTTTCGCTATAATAAATTCACTTCCGTCAGGTTCTTTGTGATTTCTTATATAGTATTCAGTTATGCGACCACCAAGACTAGAAAATTTAATAAGAAATGAATCTGTTTTCAGAGAGAAAGTTTTGATGTCTTCTTTCTTCACTGTAGATAAGATTTTATCGATCTTGTTTGTATCTTGTTCTACAGGTGTGATCTTTGTCGGTTTAGCTTCAGAGGTTTTATCAGAATCTTTAGCTGGGTCAACGGTCACCACTGGCTTTTTAGATTCTGGAGGTTTCGGAGGTGGGAATAAATAATTGATTCCCATCCAAATCGCTAAACTAATAAAAAGTGCTAAAAATAATCTACCTTGTCGATTGGATGTGTCGTCTTGCATATGTTAACTCTTTGTGTTGGGTTTGGGGAGTGGATCAAGTCCACCTTCATGAAATGGGTGACAGCGCGAAATCCTTTGCGCACTGAGTTTAAAAGCTGAGAAAAACGGATAGGAACGAAATGCTTCTGCGGCATATTCAGAACAAGTTGGAGAAAATCGACAAGCCGGCGGAAGCATCGGTGAAATTAACTTCTTATAAAAATAGATGAGTAGGAGTACGACTCGGTTCATGGGGTTTTTGAAAAGAGAGATAAAAACATGTTTCTTCTCTCTTCAGGGACTATTTGTGAAAAATCAAGGTGCGCCAATATGGCTATGTCATATCCGTTCGGAAGGAGCGGCAAATGACTTCTGACAAGTTCTCTCAGGAGCCGTTTCGTTTTATTCCGGTCAACAGATCGCTTATGGGACTTATCTGGACAAAATAAAAAGCAGGAAGCATCTTCTCCATTCTTGCGAAAGAGGATGAGTAATGGTTTATTTCCTGCCTTTCGCGCGTTACGAAAGAGTTCTTTGATCCTCGATTGATCGCAAAGAGTCTCCGAAGGAAGCTCCTCTTAGAACTTTCTCCCGATTTTTTCGTCGGAAACTGTCAATTTGTGTCGGCCTTTTTTTCTGCGATTGTTGATCACATTTCTGCCGCCAGGACTTGCCATTCTGGTTCTAAAGCCGTGAGTTCGAATGCGTTTTACATTGCTTGGTTGGTATGTACGTTTCATGAAACACCTAATTTATATATATGATCGCGGTAAAAAAAGAGTCTTTTGAAAAGACTTTTCGTACGCCCTTGGAAGTCAAGGTAGAAACGGGAAAATGATTTGGATTTGACAAACAACGTGGTTTGAATTATGTCGCTTTAATTGTTTTAGTATGAATCTGACTTTATATTCAATCCAATTTGGATAGAATGGTTTACGAAAATGAATCGTTCATCAAGCTGAATGAAAAGGATAAAATTCGACATGCCAGAAAAGCTCAAACCCAGATCGCCAAGAGAATCTGCCGTAGAAACTCGTCATATTGTCTTGCCTGATAATGCGAATCATTATGGGACAGCGTTTGGTGGTGCCATCATGTCATGGATCGACTTGATAGCAGCTATGGCGGCACAACGCCATTCTGGTTGCGAATCCGTAACTGTAAGTATTGATCGCATTAATTTTATTTCACCAATCCAAATCGGTGACCACGTACACCTATTAGCTATGGTCAACTACGTCGGCCGGACATCAATGGAAGTTGGAGTCCAAGTCAATCGAGAAAATCCATATACTGGCGAAAGTGTTCGTGCAACAACCGCATATCTGTCCTTTGTCGCACTAGATCAAAACAAAAAGCCTTGTGCTGTGCCAGAACTATTACTTGAAACTGAAACTGAAAAAAGAAGATTCCATGAAGGTCGCCTTCGCATCGAAAATGCAAAAGAATTCGCGAAAAAAATTCGCGAAGGCAGAAAGTAGAGTAACAAACTGTTAACATGACTGATTCAAATCTGAACGAAGTTTATCCTTCTTTAATTTTACGTTATCTTCACGATGCCGTAATTGTAACTGACTTGCACTTTCAGATCATCAGTTGGAATCTCGCTGCAGAAAGGATCTACGGTTATACGGAATCGGAAGCCGTCGGAAGTTCAACTCAGCTTTTAAAAACTGAAATGTCAGATGAAATAAGAGATCAAAGTATTGTTTTGCTTACTCAAAATGGAATTTGGCAAGGACAAGTTATCCAACATAATAAAAACGGAGAGCCATTACATATAGAATCTTCAGTTTCTTTATTAAGAGATTCAAAAAATAAAACCATCGGTGTCATAGCGGTTAACAAAAATATTACGAATGATATTAAAGTCAAGCAAGCCTTATTTGAAAGTGAGGAGCTCTTTCGGCTTGGATTTGAAAATGCAAGTATTGGAATGTGTCTATTAAGTTTAGAGGGAAGATTTACTAGAGTCAATCAAAAGTTATGTGATGTTTTGGGATATGAAACTTCTGAACTACTTGGAAGAATGCCAAGCGACTTTGCGTATGATCAAAGTGAAGTGAAATCCATCGAATTTATCAAAAACGCATTAAGCGGGGATCTAAAATCGGCAACCTATGAAAAAAGATTCAAGAAAAAAATAGGAGACGTTGTTTGGACCGAGGTAACAAGCACACTCATTAATAACACTGAAGGTCAACCGCTCTATTTTATGACTCACATCAATGATATCACGCAAAGAAAGGAAGCGGAAATTTTATTGGTGAAGGCGAAAGAGGATGCGGAGCGAGCAAATCAAGCAAAATCGGATTTTATTGCAAATGTAAGCCATGAAATTAGGACTCCTTTAAATGGAGTTGTTGGTTTTAATGAACTACTTCTGACAACCAAACTGGATGAAACACAAAAAGATTACATCAACAAAGCGATCAGTTCATCTCATGCTTTGCTCGGAATCATCAATGACGTGTTAGATATTTCGAAAATTGAGGCTGGTAAACTTGAGCTCAATGAAGTTTTTGTCTCTCTCGTTCAGGTCCTTGACGATACAGTTGGTGTTTTGAAATGGAAAGCAAATGAAAAAGGTATAGAACTTAAACTCAATTTAATGGGAGATTTACCGAAGTACATTTTTGTTGATCCCGTAAGGCTTCGCCAAATCCTTATTAATCTCTTGAGTAATGCAGTTAAGTTTACGGAAGAAGGTTCTGTTGTTCTAGAAGTATCGGCTAGTCCCACTTCTTTTCCGGATAAAGTTCATGTTGAGTTTAACGTAATCGATACTGGGATTGGCTTTCCTGATATTTATAAAGATCATATCTTTGAGTCTTTTTGGCAAGGAGATACTAGCACCACTCGGCGATTCGGTGGTACAGGTCTTGGTTTGAAGATCACGAAGTCATTGGTTGATTTGATGGGCGCAAAAATCTCCGTTTCAACAAAGGCTGGAGTAGGTAGTCACTTTTGTTGCGCTATCGACTGTAAATTTGAAAATCAAGACTTAGAAGATTACAGATTGAAAGAGTTAGAATATGCCAAGCAGTTATCCGACAATAAGCTCAATAAAATTGCTCCTAAGGTATTGATTGTTGAAGATAATGAAATGAATCGGTATCTCTTAAGAAAGTTTATCATGAGAACTATACCTTCAGCATTGATCATTGATGCTTTCGATGGTGAGCAGGCTATACAGAAATATAAATCCGATAAACCGGATATTATTTTTATGGATATACAAATGCCCGTTAAGGATGGTCTGCAGGCGACAATAGAAATTCGAGCACTAGAGACAGAAATCCAGATTCCCATCATCGCTCTTACCGCAGGAGCACTCTTCGGAGAAAGGCAAAAGTGTCTTGATGTCGGGATGAATCATTTTTTAACAAAACCGATTGATTTGATAGCACTAAAACAAGTGATCAATCAATTTTTAATCAAATAACCTTTGTTATCAATCTGCTAAATTTTCAATTCTTTCAGTAACAATTTGGCATGTTTAACAAATTCGATTTCTTCTTCCTCTTCAAAAGGTTTAAAAATTCCCTTTTGAAATCTTTCTGCTAAATGAGCATATTCAATACAACCTGCAACCGTTAGTTCCGGTTTTGCTTTTCCAGGATAAATTTTAATGTCACCGTTTGACGGAACCACTAAAGAACGTGGTGGGATTTTTTTACCACCTCGAATCATACAACCGGCCGCAATCTGACTACCATCCCCAATTTCTGCTTTGTCTAAGATGATACTTCCGATACCAATCAACACTGCGCGCCCAATGATACAACCATGAATCATCGCATTATGACCAACTAACGTATAATCACCAATGTCAATTGGTGATCGAGAATCCGTATGCAATGTCGAATTGTCTTGGATATTTACATAGTTTCCGAGTCGGATGTAGTTCATATCTGCTCTTAGAACAGCACCGGGCCAAATGGAAACACCATGTCCAAATTCAACCATACCAAAGGACGTGGCATTCGGATGGATGAAGGGTTTTTCAAAGTAGGGTATCTGCATAGAATTCAATTACCTAAAATTTAGATTTAAATTTCCTTGTTGTCGGTCTATTCTAAAACTTTCCTATCTCACATCCAACGATAGTTATATCATCTTGATGAGTATTAAAACTGGTAAATTGATTTAACCTTTTTAATATTAATTGAATGCTATCTTCAAGGGGGATATTCTCTCCTTCAATGAGCGATTCATAAAGTCGATCTTCACCAAAAATTTCTTTTTCCGAATTGAATTGTTCAAATGCTCCATCCGTAAAGAGGAAAATTCTATCTCCTTCTTCTATGTAATGTTCAATCATCTTATATTCGGTATGATCTACCATACCTAAAATTCGACCAGTTCTAGAAAATAATCGTTTTTCTCCTGCTCGAATCATAATCTGATCAGGATGTCCCGCAGATGAATAATATAACTTTCCTTTCTTTAAGTCTAAGTCACAAACTGCACAGGAAAAAATAGTTTGAACATTGCTATACTTATTTAAAAAAATTTGATTCAAGTGGTAGATAAGATCATTGGGATGATCATACATCACTTTCAATGATTCATATTCAGCTTTGATTGCCATTGTAATCAGTGCCGCCTGGATGCCGTGTCCTGTAGCATCAGCCACAAATAGTCGATAATGATCAGGAGTGACTTGTGTCATGTCATAGAAATCGCCTCCCACCTCACTCATCGATTGATAGAAGGATTGGAATTTGATCCTTGGATCACTTGCACGAATTTCAGAAAAGAAAGTCTGTTGGATTTTTTTGGCAATGCTTAAATCCTTTCGAATATTGAACAAGGATTCATCCAATATTTGCGTACGCTCCCTAACCTTTGTTTCCAAAGTTTGAAGAGCATCTTCTTGTGCTTTGACTTTTTCTTCTTTCAATTGGTTGATTTTATTTGCAAGGGCAAGTGATAGTATTCCTGCCTCTAAGGTAGAACCAATTTGATTTGAATAGAGCGTTACAATATTTGCTGGGAAGAGACCATTTTGTTGTAAGGTATACAATAGTATTCCGAGTAACAACGTACTCCAACCGACTAAAAATAATTTTGCTTGTTTGTTACCGGATCTAAGGTTTTGCCACGCCGCAGCAAAGACAGAAAGCACAAAAACCTGTGCGATTACATTGCCAAATCTGACGACTACATTAAGTGGCAAAAAATACAAAGGAAAGACTAGGTAGAATAAGGTTAGAAATATAAGTGCAACTAGAACCTTGTAAGTAAGTGGGTTGAAATAGCGAATTTGTAAAGTTTCAATGGCAAACATCCATCCAGAACTCGCAGATAAACACAGAATGATACTTCCTATTCGATTATGAAGCTCTGGTAAAAAAAGTGTAATATGCTGATTTAGAATTCCATTTAGATAGATTTGCAAACATAGATTAAAAAAAATGGAAAGCGAATATAAAATGTATGCTCTGTCTTTCAGAATAAAATATATGAAGAGATTGTAAAGCACCATGATCATAATCGTGCCATAAAAAAAACCTAAAACGAGATTTTCAATGCTCTCTTTTTGAAAGTAGGTTTCTGAATCGAAAAATCTTAAAGAATAGCTAATATTTGATGATGATTTGATTTCCAGATAAAGAACTCGGTCTTTTTCTTTTGGCCAAGTGAGCTGAAATGCAACAGTCTTCGAAAAAACATCCCAGTCAGCATGTGGATAGAAATCTCCACCAGATTTGATCGGAATTGTATTTCCCTGTTCGTAAAGGTTAACAATGTCTAGGCTTGAATTTCCTAAATCAAAAATAACATTCTCTGTATCTAGTTGATTCTTTGCCTCCAATCGAAGCCAAACGGGTTTTGATTGAAAACCTAAGGTTAACGTATTTTTCTTAAGTTCAGTAAATTTTTGAGAAATGTTTGTTTCATCTAAAATTTTTGCTGTTGAATCGTCAGCAAACGTTGGTTCTAGAATACTAATCTTGAGCGGTGGAAAACTACCTTCAACCATCACCTTTTGGAGCTGTAGTTTTGCACACGAGGGTAGAGCGAAAACCATAAAACTCAGCAACAAAAGTCGAGACATAGGGGTTTCGATTGAACTTCAGAAAAACCAGAATGTCAAAGAAAATTTATCTCAGTTGAAAACCCGAATCTTTCGCAAGTTTTACAAGAGTATCAGAAAGGTCCTTAAATCGTTCCTGAGTGAAAGTGCGTTCATAAGACATAAGTTGGAATCGGTAGGTGACAGACTTTTTTCCCGATCCTATGGAATCTCCTCTAAATATCGAGTGAACAAACCCTTCTGCAAGCTCAGGTAAATTCAATTTGTGAACCGCATCGAGATACGTCTCGGAAGGTGCGGTCTCATCCAATAATAGAGATAGATCTAACTGGCCTTGCGGAAATTGTGAAGGAGTTTTGAAGTAACTTTTTCGGCCATCTCGCTCCCAGAGAGAAAGTAAAGCAATTAAGTCTATTTTGCCGATGAATGCTCTTCGCTTCAAATCATATTGATCTGCAAATCGAGAGTGCAAAAGACCAAATTCGGCAATTTTTTTTCCTTCGTAAGACAACTGTAAAGAGGCATTAGGATGTAAGTAATTGAAATTGGATTTCGACCACTCGAAACCTTTCATATTCAATATATAGAATACATCGGAAAACTGATTTCGAAATAAAACGAATTCGGTTTCGATCGATTGGAGGTCGTTCTGTTTCGCATTAGAAAGTTTTATAAAGGAAAGCCATCTTTTTTCTGAAGCAAGTTCCTGAGGTCCGCCTGATTTATGATAGGTGCGACCTACCTCAAAAAGATTAATTGAGTCGAATCTATCCTGATTTGAAGCAGCTTGGCGGATTAAACCTGGAAATAAACTTGTTCTTAAAACAGAATGTTCTTTTGGCATTTCGTTTGCGATACCAAGAATGGAGGAAGCGATCTCGCCTTCTATCATTGACTCATGTTCTGAAGAAAACGAATAATTGAAAACTTCATGAAAGCCTAATGTGGACGAAAAAATCCCCTTGAGTTTACGCTCCAATTCACGCAAAGGATTACGCAATGGTGTCTCTACCGCCAATGAAATGGGTTTGATAGGGATAGATGCATATCCAATCGTCCGTCCAATTTCCTCTACCAAATCCTCTTCGATGGTCACATCATAATTATGTCGAAACCTTGGAACAGTAACCTCTAAATTTTTTTTGTCAGAAGATTGAATAACAAAACCTAACTTTTTTAAGATGGATTCAACTTCATCAAATGATATCACTTTACCAAGCTTTGAAATCAAAAAATCCATAGTCGTGTTTATCTTTACAAGCTTTTCCGATGAATTATTAAAACCTTGGGGAGAAAAAACTTTGAAATTGTCCTGACCATTTTCGGATAGCAACTGTAAGGCTCTATTGATTACAGGTAAGCAAGTGGCTGTATCCAATCCTTTTTCATAACGAACTGCTGACTCTGATCGAATACCGCTTTTTCGAATAGATTTCCTTACATCCTCTCGTTTAAATATCGCAGATTCTAAAACCAATGAAGTCGTTGAATCGGTAACCGAACTTTCTTTTCCACCCATAACTCCAGCTATGGCGACCGGATCATTTCCATTGCGAATGAGCAAGATGTCATTTGTAAGTTTAGGTGATGTTTCATCTAATAATAGAAATGATTCATCTGGCTTAGCAAAGTCGATAGAGAAGGTGTTGTTTTTTAATTTAGATCTATCAAAAAAATGAGTCGGTTGTCCTACCTCAAGCAGAAGATAGTTTGATACATCCACAACGTTGTTGATAGAACGAATTCCACATCGCTCCAATCTTGATTTTATTTTTGGTATCGAATTTGAAATTTTTATTTGTTGAATCGAACAGACAAAATACGCATGTCCATTTGAATTTTTAACAACTTCAAGAGAATCATTGCCAGATTCGAACTTTGCCGTTGATTGCAGAGGATCAAAAAGTATTGGGAGCGAAAGCTGTGAAGCAAGTTCTCTCGCAAAACCAAAGTGACTCCAGAGATCTGGTCTATGCGTAATTGATTTGTTGTCGATTGTGAGAATCTGATCTTCCCAATTAAAAATGGATCGAACACTCTTGCCGAGGTTTGTGTTTGATGGAAATATGAGAACACCAGATGAAACTTGCGCTAAACCTAATTCCTTTTCAGAGCAATACATTCCTTCTGAGGAAATACCTCGAAGCTCAGAGGCAATGATTTCTTTGCCATCGATCTTTGTTCCGGGTAGTGCAAGAGGAACGATATCCCCCACGCTGATATTGGTTGCTCCCGTTACAATTTGGTAGTTTTTTTGACCATCTGTGCATGTTGTGATCTGTAATTTTTCTGCATTGGGGTGTTTGTCTAGGGAGAGCAATTTGACTGAAATAACATTGGATAGATGTTCATGATATTCTTCAAGATCATCTATCTCACAGATCGATGTGTTGATCTTTTCAAGGACATTAGAAAGTGGTATGGAATTTAATGGAATGAAGTCGTTTAACCAATTTACTGAAAGTTTCAAAAAATTTCCTCAAGTATAGAAAATGATAAAAATAATATGGGTCAACCTGAAATTCCTAACTTTTCCTTTAGAAATATAAGGCAATCCTCGGCTAAAAGGGGTCGTGAAAAGTAATAACCTTGAATACTATCGATTCCACTCGCGAGCAATCGGTCTACTTGTTCAATTGTTTCGGCGCCTTCGGCTACTACGCTCAATCCAAGATTATGCGCTAAATTGGATACTGCATGGACAATGGTATCAGAATCTTTGTCAGTAGTAATTTCTGAAACGAACGTTCGGTCAATTTTCAAACAAGAGATTGGGAACTTTCGTAAATACCCCAAAGAACTGTATCCTGTACCAAAATCATCAATGGCGATAGTCACGCCCAATGTACGTATCGCATTCAATATACGCTTCGCCATATCTGGATTTTCCATTAACGAACTTTCTGTTATTTCTAGTTCTAAAAATTTTGGGTCTACATTCGAAGATTTCAAACTATCATCTATAACTTTAGTTAATTTTTCGTGACGAAACTGCTTTGTTGAAATATTTACAGCCATTGTAAGATTGTTGATTCCAGCTTTATTCCAAGACTGAAGTGTTTTTATGGCTTGCTTTAGCACCCATTCACCGATAGGTATAATCATACCTGTTTCTTCCGCAATAGGAATGAACACATCAGGAGAAATCATACCTCTATTCGGAAAATTCCATCTTAATAATGCTTCTACTCCAATCGGTAGGTAAGTTTTTAAATCTATTTTTGGCTGGAAAACGAGTGAAAATTGCTTTTCCAAAAGAGCTTCTCGCATTTTACTTTCTAATTCAAGTCTTTCTGCAACTAATGTTTGTAAGTTAGTTGTAAAAAACATATAACAATTTTTCCCTTTCTGTTTGGCGAGATTGAGAGCAGTGTCAGCATTCTTAAGAAGAGAACTTGCATCCTTACCATCATTCGGATAGATGGCAATACCTATTGAGACTTTAACAAATATCTTCTCTCCATCAATTTGGAATGGATGTTCCATCGCATCAAGAATACTTTCTGCGACGATTGCCGCTTCTTTTTCATCAGTTAGATCAGGAAGGATGATAGTATACTCATCCCCACCTTGTCTTGAAATTAAGTCGTAGTTTCGGATACTTTCCGTTATGCGATATGCAACTAATTTTAGAATTTTATCCCCGAAGTCATGGCCTCTTGAATCATTGAATACCTTAAAGTTATCTAAATCGAGTACTAACACTCCAACTAAATTTCCATGTCGTCTAGCCTCTTCAAACATTGGAAATAGCTTGTCGATAAGAGAGTTACGATTCGGTAAATTGGTAAGCTGATCAAAGAAAGCCATATGAGTAATCTTTTCTTCCGCTTGTTTTCGCTTGGTAATATCTATGAATGCGACTGCCAAACCGAATCCTTCCAAAGGAAGAGGAGTAGCTAGTATTTCGAACCATTGTGTAGAGGCATTTTTTATGACTCCCATTTCCAAGTTTCGTATAACCTGTTTGTCTCGTAATGCACGCATTAGGCTTGATTTTCGAGCTGTTACTTTATTTCCATTTGGCTGAATCATAGTATATCTTCGGAGATTTAAAGTACGATTGAATCTTTCGCCATCATTAATATCAAAATACTCTCTGGCTGTTTTGTTAGTTTCAATGATGCGACCTTTATCGTCCGTTATAGCAAGGCCCATTGGGATATTGTCGAATATGGCCTTGTATTTTTGCTGTTGTAAAATAAACTCATATGAGATATCTCGCTGGATTGTGATATCTCTATCGATAGCTATGATCGTCTTGGAATCAACAAGTGGAATAGCAATCCACATCAACCAAAGGTCTTCACCCGATTTTGTTTTGATTAGAGTTTCAAAATTTACGATCGATTTTCTTTTTTTTAGATCTTCAAATGCTTCAGCTAATTGTTCATGGTCGTCTTCTCCCATGAAATCTTTGAGAGTTTTACCAATTATTTCTTGTTTTGAATATTCTAAATATTTACAAAAGTTGATCGTTACATCGACAAACTTGCCCTCCCAATCAAAAATCTGAAATGAATCTGGAAATTGAGCTAAAAATTGAGAGTATGAACTTTCGATACCTTTATCAGGTACTTCACTTTGCATGAATTTCTTTACCTAAAAAGTAAACAGCCTCAATCGAACCTGGAAACGTGAATTTTTCAAATGGAGACCAACCAGATTTACTCTTGATCATATGTTTTTCAAACATAAAAGGCTTTTTCAAATTCAGAATAGAAAAATTCGCTGCATATCCTTCTTTGATCTCTCCGAATCCTTTACCAAATTTTGCAGGCAAATATGGTGCAACGAAATCCCCTGGATTTTTGGAACAAATCTTTGCAATAATTTGTAACGGTATATTGAGATTATTGATCATATAAGTAACGAACAATCCATAGGTATCTAGTTGGGAAATACCGCTCATCCCTTTTTGTTTTTCTTCTATACTATGCGGTGCATGATCAGTTGCTAAATAGTCAATATAGCCATCTAATATTCCCTGAACAAGCGCTAGACGATCTTCTTTTTCTCGAAGTGGCGGATTCATTTGAAACCATTTGTGGTTATGCTCTGTGAGCATATCGATATCGAACATAAGATGAGTCGGTGTCACTTCACAAGTTACACTTACTCCCCTTTTTTTAGCGGCAATAATCTTTTGTAAGCCTTCCTTTGTCGAATAATGGCAAAGTTTTCCCCGTAGGTTGTACTTTTCTATGAGTCGAAGAGCAAAATCAGTGGCAATGGTTTCTGCTTCTTTGGGTCTTCTTTCTTCATGAGTTGGTTTTGACTTATTTGCCGTTAAAACTACCGGATCTTCACAATGAAAGCTTACGTTTTGTCCCGCATAACGTTCCATTACCTTTTCGAGAGAATCATTATCCTCAAAGAATAGCTCACCGATGGAAGGGCCCATAAAAACTTTGTAAGGTACATCTCTTGTTAGTGGATGCGTGCTTGGTCCAATCCCTGCATACAGTGTTATGTGTATCGGTGATTTATGAGTCAGCTCCATTTTGGCCGAATATGAGTTTTCATCTACAGGCGGAACTGGGTTATTCGGCATATCAGCCACATGTAAGACTGCACCGTTGACAGCCGCATTGCCTGCTGAAACGAAATCCTCTTTATAATTATGTTTTCCACTCACATCCTCTCTTCCATGGATATGTATATCTCCAAATCCAGGAAAAATGATGCAGTCATTTGAAAAATGTAGACTATCTTGTGAGATTGATTTTTCGACCGAAACTATTAGTCCAGAATCAGGGTTGAATGTGATAGTTCCTTCAAAAGTTTCCTCGTGAGTGGCTATTTTTCCAGATATCTTTTTCATTTTTTTTATTCCTCAGTAATGATTTAGGGCCACCTGGATAAAATCTCAAGGATTTCATTTCCAAATCGTTCCACTTTTGCAGGACCAACACCCTTTGTGGCTTCCAATTCAGCCAAAGAACGAGGTTTTCGCTCAGCAATCCTCTTTAAAACAGGATTTTGAAAGACCATAAACTTTTTCCATTTTAGTTGTCGGGATTTTCTATCCCGATAATTCATCAGTTCTTTCAATATTTGTGAGTTTTCCGTCGGTGCTTTTTTTGGTTTCGGAATGATTGTTTTTCCATCTAGACCAAGTTTACCTGACGCACGTTTGATGGGAGTCGATTGTGGCAGGTAAATTTTCGGATACTTTGTCCCAGAGATGAGAATTCTCTTTTTTTCTGTGAAATCTTCAATTCGGGCGACGATAGCCTCCTCGGAAATATGGGATAGTTTACCATGAAATGGATTCCGTTCGAGACGATACCGCATGATATCTTTTGTTTTTTTGCCAGCAAGTGTTTTTGCCACTAAGTTTTTTCCAAAGGTTGCAGGGTATTGATTTAAAAAATCAAAAATGCAATCATCTTCAGCATCATCAAAATCGTATATTCGCTTCTCTTGTTTTTTACGAGCCTTGATCTCTTCGTTTTTTAAAAAGTCTTCACGTTCTTGGGACTGATCGCTTTGGACACATACATCGCAGATGCCACATGTTTCAATCTTTTCTCCAAAATATTCGCATAACTGAACTTGGCGACAAATTACCTTATTCGCATAATCTTTGATAAATTTTAATAATGTATCACCACCTTTAAAATTTGATTCTTTAGAAATCATAAAAGCTTGGGTAGCAACATCCGCATTCTTATAAAATAAGATGCATTCAGCGGGTAAAGTATCTCTACCTGCTCGTCCTGCTTCTTGGTAGTAGGCTTCAAGAGATGCTGGAACTTGATAGTGGATCACAAGACGAACATCTGGTTGATCCATTCCCATTCCGAATGCATTTGTTGCAACGAGGATGGGAACTTTTCCAGCGGTATAGGCATTTTGAGTTCGCTCTCTGATTCCGTCCGTTCTGCCTGCATGATACTTGCCGACAGAGAATCCAAAGTCCTTCAAAAGATCATAAGCTTCGTCCGTCTTTTTCCTGGTCGCGCAATAAACAATGGCTCTACCAGGAACATTTCGTGAATCTTTCCAAGGTTCCAATAATTCTAGCAACCTATCAGCTTTATCTCGTTCGGTGGAAGGATATTCAACTTTAAATTTCAAATTTTCTCTATAAAAAGTAGAAATCACTACCTTAGGATTCGTCATACCAAGTGCGGCCTGTATGTCCGTTCTTACCTTTGTTGTCGCTGTGGCAGTTAGTGCGACGATCGGAAAATTTCCCTTGGGATGGCGTTCTCTGAGCAAATGGATTTGGCGGTATTCGGGACGAAAGTCATGTCCCCATTGAGATACACAATGGGCTTCATCTACGACCAAATATGCAATATTCATCTGAGTGAACACTTTCATAAAGTTAGTTGACATTGCCCGTTCAGGGGAAACAAGAAACACTCTAAGCTCTCCGCGCACTGCAGAGGCAATGATTTTCATCTGTTCCACCTCATCCTGAGTTGAATTACAGAAAGCGGAAGCAATGCCTTTGGCTTGAAGGCTTTCAGCTTGGTCTTTCATCAAGGCAATAAGTGGCGAGATAACAAGAGTTATTTTTTCTTTTTCCATACTGGCTGGAAATTGATAGATTAAAGACTTGCCCGCACCAGTAGGGAGAATGGCCAGAGTGTCATTGCCATTTAGGATTGAAAGGATAGCTTCCTCTTGTCCTGGTCGAAAAGCTGAAAAACCAAAATGAGTCGAAAGGTATTTTTTTAAGTCCAAGGAGTTTCCACTCTAATCTGAAAGAGATGCGGGTCAATGATAAGTTCCATCAAAGTTTTTCGGTTTTACAAACAGACCAAAGCTTAGATTTTATGATAACCTCATGCTTTTTAATACTTTTGTCTTTTTTTTGTTTTTTGTAATTGTCTATGTTTTCTTTCTATTCTTTGGACTCTTTGCGAAAAAACACAGGTGGGCAATTCGAGCTCAAAATCTCTGGCTATTAGGTGCCTCTTATTTCTTTTATGGCTGGTGGGAATGGTTTTTTCTGACTCTCATTTTTACGAGCACAATGATCGATTATGTTTCTGCGATCGGGATTGAAAATGCACGATCAACGATTCGGAGAAAGTTTTTTTTAGGTCTTTCCGTTACTGCCAATCTCGGACTCCTTTTTACGATGAAATACTTCGATTTTTTCGCGGGAAGTCTGTTTGCCTCGATCAATCATATGGGAGCCTTACTGGGTTGGGGCGCATTACAGGGAAATACGGTTTTCACAATCCAATACATTGTTTTGCCGGTCGGAATCAGTTTTTATACATTTCAAACGATGTCTTATACGATCGATGTCTATCGGGGGCAGATCAAAGCAGAAAGAGATTTTTTTGATTTTGCACTTTTTGTAAATTATTTTCCGCAATTAGTTGCCGGACCGATTGAAAGGGCTGTAGATCTTTTGCCCCAACTCAAAAAACCAAAATTTCCCTCACTTGAGGGTGTCCAGTTTGCAATTTGGGATATTTTACTTGGATACTTTATGAAAGTATATGTCGCAGACAATTTAGCAAATTATGTGGATCAAATTTTTTTAGGTGGCAAAGGGCTCTATCTTGCGAATCCAAGCCTAATTTTTAATATCGATGGAAGCCAGATATTTGTCGCAAGTTATGGGCTTCTTATGCAAATCTATTGTGACTTTGCAGGATATTCGTTTATAGCCTTAGGCACATCTCGCCTTTTAGGTGTTACGTTAACTGTCAATTTTGAAACTCCGGAATTTTCCAGAAATCCTAGCGAATTTTGGAATCGCTGGCATGTAACATTAAACAGATGGTTTCGTGATTATGTGTATATCTCGTTGGGAGGAAGTAAGTTTGGTAGATTTAAACAGCTAAGAAATTTGTTTATTATTTTTGTTTTATCAGGTTTTTGGCATGGAGCGAATTGGACCTTCGTTAGTTGGGGAGTTATGCAAGGTGTTTACACCGTTTTTTATGTAGCATTTCTTGCTCCTAAAAGTAAACCAACGGAAGAACCAGTTAAAATTTCGATTCAAAGTATAGTAACTGGCGGAGCATCACGTTTTTTTGTCTTTTCACTCGTAGCAATGAGTGCAATTGCGTTTCGAAGTTACGATGTAGGCATGATGTTAACATTCTATAAAAAAGTTTTCTGCTTTTGGGAGTGGACGTTGTATCCTCTGAACGGGTTAAAAGGATCTATGCTTTTAATGGAAGAAATACTTCGGTTAACCATTCCTCTCCTCATTTTAGATGGAATTTCTTATTTTAAGAAGGATCGCTATTGGATTTTTAAACATCATTACTTAATCCAATCATTTGTCTTTGTATTGCTTGGATTTTTGATATTGATCAAGGGCATTTTTGGTAAAGAGGTAATTTATTTTGCGTTCTAAATTCAAAGGTGTATTTGTTGCCTTACTTTTCTTTTTATCATTGGAAGCAATGATTCGTCTAACGGATATATATTATTTTGAACAACCTGAAATTTTTTTCGTTAACTTGAAAAGAAAATATGTAGAATCAGGCAAAGCAGATGCAGATGTAATCATCATCGGAGATTCTCGTTCGATGGCTTTGGCGGGATATGTAAAACAATCTAAAGATGAATACACTGTTTATAATCATAGTCTACCGGCTATGGGACCTAAATACTATCGTTTCTTTCTCGAAAAATACTTAAAATCAGGCAACCGAAAACCAAAGATGGTTTTATTTGCCGCATCACCAAAGCTATATGCTACAGGTTATGGTTCCCCTCTTTACGATCCAACCGGAAAGGTTGTCACTTCCAACGAGAGCTTATCTCAGTTTATCAGTCGAAGATGGAATGAAGGTATGAATCAAAACCTGTTTCGCAAAGGGAAAGATGAGGCGATCATAAATTATAGCGGGACTCAAAACAATTTTGATCAAATCCTTTGGGAATTTTTTGGACACCGGTATTTGCATCAATTTTCGATCCAAGAGCTTTGGAAACAATATGATGGTGTAGAGAGAATATTCATCATAAGTAAAGCAATACCGCTTTTGTATGAATCGTATCGATTTCATGGTGGGATTCGAAACGCATTGAGTATTCAAAATTGGAAAGTTTCAAAAGATTACAAAACAAAATCTCGATTCTGTGAAACTTGTTCCAATGTTGATGCGGGTCTATGTTTACCTTCCTCCTCGCAAAAGGAGGACAATTTAATCATCGAAGATCAAATTACGACACATTTAGGTAAATACAATATTTCAAATCGTGTGAAACCAGAGATCGTGGCTTTCGCAAAAGCAAAATATAAGGAAGAGGCTCGAACTGAGACTTTTAACTCTGATCCAAAATCTTGGGATCCAGTCGATTTTCAGGTGTTAGAAGATTTGATTCAATACACAAAAAATGAGGGAATGGAATTTGGATTTGTTTACATGCCTTGGATTGATACGAAAGAATCCGCTCCAGAAGTCCGAAACAGGTTGAATCAATTAAAAGCTTTTTTTGAAAAGCATCCAAAGCAACAGATCTTTTTTTTCCCAAACTTGGGCTATCCTATTGAGAGATTTGTCGATTTAATCCATTATGATTGCTTGGGCGAAGCACAGGTGAATCAGGAATTCAGAAAGTTTGTGCTTCCAAAAGTCTTTGATTTTTTGCGAAATTCAGAAAAATCCAATTGATTTTCTGTTCCTTTTCCACAATATCATAAGCTCAAATTGAACGGAGAGGTTTGTTCACACATGTCTTCATCTAGAAAGTTTACCTTTGGCATCATTTTAGGCTTTTTCTTTTGTTTTCCGATTCTCGGGCAGGATCGTTACGCTTTGTTTATCGGGACCAACTACAAAGGCAATACTGCGAAAATCCCAGAACTCAATCTTTGTGAGGCAGATGCTACTTTCTTAAAAGAAAAGATACAGAAGAATGGAAACTATAAAGATATCAAGGTACTTTTAGGATCCATGGTTACGCGGGAAAACGTGAAGAATGCCTTCCAATCTCTCGGCCGACAAGCAGGCAAAGATGATTCTGTATTCATCTACTTTTCCGGACATGGTATGTATATGAAAGATGCCAAAGCCAAGAATGGTATGCGAAATTATTTGATTTGTTACGACCGACCACACATTTCCGACGAAGAGCTAAACGAATTCTTATCTCAAGTAAAATCAACTAAGACTGTTATGGTGATGGACTGCTGTTATTCAGGAGGCATTGCCAAAAAAGGAAAGAACACACGTGGCGCGGCTGATGTTCCTATTGCGCAAGGGAACGATGGCGTAGTCCGTCAAAATGCGGAAGATTATTTTTTCCAAGATAAGGCTATCATTTCATCTTCTGATGATGATGAAACATCTATCGAAGTAGGTGGAAGTATCAACCATGGCATTTTTACATATAACTTTGGTAATGCGCTAGAAAAAGCTGATTTAAATAATGATAAAGTGGTCACCGCATTAGAAGCATTCTTTGTTGCAAAAGATGAAACGATTGCTATGGCAAAAAAATTCAGTCATGAGCAAACTCCACAAGTTTCTGGCAATGCGGCTGGTATTTTACTTTCTGGAAATCCAAAACCACAAGAACCACCACCAACACCGGTCAACGTCGTAGTCAATCAGCCTGTTACCATTGCACCAACGATTCCTACAACAACTACAACGACAACTACCACTCCGATACAAGTAGTCACAACTCCAACAGAAGAGCCAGCAACCGTTGTCGAAAATCCAACGACAGTGGAGATTCCACCTATCATCAATGTGGAACCTCCAGCCCCTCCATCGATTACAACGGGAGATATACTTATCCGCACATCGATCATTAAAAACAAATCATACGGTGGGGCAGTGAATAAATCGCCATATGATCTCCTCAACAAAAACAAAGACAAAAAGACTGCCGACGATGGAAGCAGAAAGATCAAAGTATTGGTTGATGGTGAGGAATACAGTTCCGTTATCTCGACGGAAAAATCCCAGGTTTGGGGTTCAACTTCAAGCATGGGTAAGATCATACCTGGTGAAGTTTATGTAATCAAAATCGAAAAACTACCTGCTGGCGTTCATCAAATCGAAGTCAGAGCTGACGATTATCCAATATATAAATCCGCAGCCGCTGTGATTCCTAAAAAAACGACGGAGTTAGAGGTGTTAGAAGCCATCAATGGGATGGGAGCCATTCAGGGACGTGTATTCTACAAAACACTCGACAATCCCATTGAAAAACATCCGATTTTTATGCCGACTATCATATCTACAAACCAAAGAACGAAAGTTACAACAGACAAGGACGGTAATTTTTGGTTTACAAACCTTCCTCCAGGAAAGTATGAAATCCGCGCAAGTTTTCAAGAAGACATGAAATTAGAAAATTCTGAAATCATCATCAAATCTGGTGAGATTACAAAGGTAGAGATCATTTTAAATAAGAAATTGAGTTATACAAAAACGAAGTACTAGGAAAATGAATTTGATCGTGCAAGGAACATACATTGGTTAAAAAAAACTACTCGATAGAAAAGCGGCAGAAGGACTTAGCAAAACGGAAAAAACAGGAAGAAAAGAGACAAAAGAAATTGAATAAAGGCACTCCAGGCGAAGAGGAAACATCTGCCGAAGGTACTTCAACTGAAACTAATGATGCAAATCAATCACCGATTGATTAAAATTAATCAGTGATTTGGCTCGGAAACGCAGTCTTCAAAGAAAAAAATCAAAAAATCGTTAGTTTTTTTGATTTTTGATCTAACTTAAGCATAATTGCGATTGAATTTAATCCCTCTAAAGGTCTAAAATATACAAAACAAACAAAGGGGACTCGAATGGGTTCCCACTCTTGAGAGGAGTAAAAACATGAAAGTAACAAAAACAATCGCGATTGGGTTCTTAGGACTTGGGCTTGCAACTGCAAATTTGCATGCTCTTGATACAAACGAAAGATTTGAGCTTTTAGAAAATGCTATGGTTGAACAAGCATCTTCACCAGCTCAGAAATCAGCCGTTTCTGAATACTTAGCAAGTGTTGCTAAAGAAAAAATGGAACTAGCTCAAGCACTTCGTGAACGTGCCGCCGTTTCTCATGGTGGAAAGGTGATTTCTCAAAACAACGAGAAAAAGGAACTCCTCCGCAGAGCGGCAGCGTTAGAAGCAGAAGCTTCTAAATACAAAAAAGTTTCTATGGGTCTTGGTGTAGAAGCAAAGCAAGTCGCAAGCAACTAATCTAGATCGATTCTAGGTAAGAAGCGAAAGGTCAGGCGAAAGTCTGGCCTTTTTTTATGTACGCACTGTTTACAAATCGACAAACAAGATGATGTTTTCCTATCCTTATAATGAGACATAATCAATATATGGTTGACAGTACACCAGAAATCCAAGAAAAAAGACCAAACCGACGGTATTTAGTGCCATTGGTCTTGCTCATTTCTGGTCTTCTTGGAATTGGATTTCTGATCCACTGGGTGGCGAGTCCGAAACCAATTCAGAAATTAGTTTTTGAAGGACTGGTTGTTCTAAAGCCAAGCGATCTGATCCAGTTTCTTGATGTTCCGCAAGTGATAGGGAATCAAGAAATAAAAGGATGGCAAGACTGGGAGAAAAAACTCACAGCGCACCCAAGGATCAAAAAAGCAAGAGTCAATCGTGATAGGGAAGGTTTTTTAGTTATCACCTTACAGGAGAAAATTGCAGAATTTGCGGTACACATTGGAGATATGATATACGAGGTCGACCAGGACAAAGAAATACTCTCTGAAAACAATGTGTTAGCCGACAGTTTAATCGTTATCTCAGGGAACTTTCCCATAGTATCCAATCATTTACAAGGGACGCAAATTGAGGATATCATCAAAGAACTTCGATACTCTCTTGCAAATTATCCTGCCCTCAAAACAAGGATCTCTGAAGTTTCCTTGGAACAAGACGGGGATTATATGATCTATTTAAAATTCCCATCCAGGTCAAAAGTTTACCTCGGAAATAAACTAGATTTATACCAAATTAGAAAGTTATATGCTGCATTGGCATACATAGAGACAGAAAACATAAAAGTTAGTACGATCGATTTAAGAGGGGAAGACGCAGTCTATCATTAGTATGGAAGATGCCCCTATTGTAACAGCATTAGACCTCGGATCATCGCTTGTAAAAGTTGTGATCGGTAGATTGGTCAATGAATACGAAATTGAAATTATAGGTACTGGGTCGTTTCCATCTTCAGGTGTAAAAAATGGTTCAATCGTAAATATTGAAACTACAACTAAATCCATCGTTGAGGCTTTCGGAGATGCAGAGCTTATGGCTGGCCAAGAAGTTGGATCCGTTGTTGTAAATGTTTCTGGTAAATCAGTAAGGGGATTCAATGAACGAGGTATCATCGCAGTTACGAATAAAGAAAGAACTGTAACAGAGATGGATATCATGCGCGTTGTGGAAGCAGCCCAATCTGTACACGTACCCAATGACCAACAAGTAATTCATGTTTTGACAAAAGAATTCAAAGTCGACGACCAAATAAATATCAAAGATCCTATTGGTATGACGGGAGTTAGACTCGAAGCAGAAGTTCACATAGTATCATGCGGAAACACGGCCCTAAATAATATCGATCGTTGTATAGAACAATCAGGTCTTTCTCAGCTTGACCGTGTTTTATCTGCACTTGCATCGTCTGAGGCTGTTTTAACATCTGGTGAAAAGGATCTTGGTACGGCGGTTGTGGATATCGGATCAGGCATTTGTGATATTATTATCTTCGTCGATGGTGGGATTGCATATTCATCTGTCGTACCGTTTGGTGGATTCAATATAACGAGTGATCTATCTATTGGTTTAAAGACGACAATAGAATCGGCAGAAATACTTAAAAAAAGATACGGTCATACTCGAATCGACCAAGTCGATCCCACAGAAAGAATAGAAATCCCCGCTATATCGGGAAGACCTGCCAGGACCATATTTCGTAGTGAGCTTGTGGAAATTATGGAACCGAGAGTACGTGAAATTTTAGAAATGGTCGATACTGAAATTACAAGATCGGGTTATAAATCTGCGCTTGCAGGTGGTGTCATATTAACTGGCGGGACATCGTTACTATCTGGTATCGAATTGCTTGCAGAAGAAGTTTTGCATCTTTCTGTCGGAAGGGCAAAACCAGCAGGACTTACTGGGCTAGTTGATAAAATTTCCTCACCAGAATATGCAACTGCCGTTGGACTTATAAAGTATGCATCTCGACTTCAAAATCTAGAACAGAGAAACATTCGATCTGGTTCAGAGCAAGATGGTTGGGTAAAAAAGGTTCGTCGTTGGATGGAGAATAATCTCTAAGGAAAGTCTATGTTATATCTAGAAGAAGAAGAAAAAACAAGTCCTGCTACCATAAAGGTAGTCGGAATTGGTGGCGGCGGGATGAATGCCGTCACTCGAATGGTGAATTCTCAAATGCAGGGTGTAGATTTCCTTGTGATGAATACTGACGAACAGGTACTCTTAAAATCTCCAGTAGAACATAAAATACAACTCGGAACAAAAGTTACACGTGGTATGGGAGCAGGTGGCGATCCTGATCTCGGTCAAAAAGCGGCACTGGAAGATAAGGATCGCATCGTCTCTGCTTTAAAAGGCGCAGACATGGTTTTTATCACTGCCGGAATGGGTGGCGGTACTGGCACGGGAGCCGCACCCGTTATCGCGGCGATTGCGAAGGAAATGAAATGTCTAGTTGTCGGAGTAGTAACTTTGCCATTTTCTTTTGAAGGAAAAAGACGTGCAGAACTTGCAAATCAGGGTATTGAATCTCTAAGGGCGAATGTTGATACATTAATCACGATTAAAAACGATTCCATTTTCCAAGTAGTAGACAAAAGCACACCATTTGACCAAGCATTCCGTGTAATCGATGATATTTTATTGAATGGCGTTCGTGGCATTAGTGATATTGTAAACCATCCTGGAATCATAAACGTTGATTTTGCAGATGTGAAAACGATTATGAAAGATACAGGCGATGCCATTTTAGGTGTCGGTGAAGGAAGTGGGGAAAATCGAGTGATTGAAGCAGTCGAACAGGCAATCAACAATTCCCTCCTTGAAGATTCTTCCATCCAAGGTGCAAAATCACTTCTAATTAATGTGACTGGTGGAAATGACCTAACTATCCACGAATGGAACGAAGTATCTCAAATCATCACTTCACAAGCAGATCCAGATGCGAATATCATAATTGGATTAAATGAAGACAAAAACCTGGAAGATAGAATCAGAGTAACTGTAATTGCTACCGGATTCCAGAAACGAAGCGTAAGCAAACAACCTGCGCGAGAATCCAAAGTTGTTGGTCATGATGAACATTTAGCGGGACCAACCGTATTTCTTCGGAAAAGCAATGATTCTTCATCATTTCGATCTGGTCAAAGGAACTTAGGCAGTACAAATCGTAACAATCAAAATATGCCGTATCAAAATTTTGGAGAAGATTACGACATTCCCACTTTTCTTAGAAAAAAGGCAGAAGGTTAGATTATTTCATTAATTATTTGAAAACGATCTAACATTGATATACAATGGTTTGCCTTCTTCGACTTTAATGGTCGAAGGAGCATTGCTTGAAATACCAGTACTTGTATCCATTTTGAAAGTGTATTCGCCAGGTGCCAAGAAGACTCGTTTGATTTGAAAGTTGGATGGAATCGTCCGCCAACATCTTAGATCTGGACCAATCACTTGTGAAGTAGCAAGTCCAGCCGCTGCACCTGCGGCCAATCGGATCAAACTTGAAACTAAGTCATTTTTGTTTTTATCACCTAATCCAGATTCAATGGCTTTTGCGGTTGCCTCCGATGCGATTACAGCGGCTACAACCTTTACTGCAAGGGAAGTAACATTCTTTGTGATCAGAGCTTTATAGTTGTCATTGAAGTTTTTGATAGCAGTGTTTGAATAATCATTGAGGATTTCACCTGATCCAATCTCAACACCATTGATATAAAAATTGCGTTTTCTAGATCCTTCAAGATCTCGATCTTTGTATACCGGAATCGGGTTTTCGGCTGTGCTCAACGTTGCCAAAACGCCAGCAGTCGAAGCACCAGCACCTTCCGTGCGTATTGCGATTTCTATCGCACCACGCAAGGCTAGAGCAAAATATTCATCATCCATCAATTTACCACGTGATTCTTTTGCCGCCGATTTACCTGCTTGGTGAATGATCACTACCTCTGATAGATTGGGAGAATTGATGTCTGTTTTCGCCATCGTATTTGTATAGGCCTGAACATAAGGAGCTCCCTTGCTATACTTTCCCATATCTCTGGAATCGTTTTCTTTGACTGCCAAAACAAATCGATCAGATGTTAGAGTGGGACTTGTATTTAGAAGTTGCTCCATGTTTTTGAATTGAACTCTTGCATCATTGAATCTGCCAAGTTTTTCAGAAACATAAGCATCTAGAAGTCTTGCCGCGTTATTTTGTCGATATTCTGCGGCAGTAAATTTCATTTCTTTTAGTTCAAAATCGAGACGTCGAAAGTAAATTTTGGCGTTATCAAGATCACCGAGACTCATAAAATTGAGGGCTATGAAAAATTTAATCATTACCCTTTCAAAATCTTCACCAGTGTAATTTGATTCATTATCAGATAACAAAAAAGCCAATCCTTCTTTGGTTATGCTTGTCTTGATATTTTCAGAAAGCTCCTCAGCTTCTTTGAATACTTTATTCGATGTAACGTAATCGCCTTTACTGTGAAAAATCATACCCGCTTCCATCAGAAATAGAAGACGATCTTTTGTATCAGAATCCTCATACAATGAACGTATCGATGGGATTGCTGAATCATAATTTTGGTTGTAGTAGGCGGTTTCTGTTTCCTCTATGATCTTGTGGTAGTCAGATGCACAGCTCAAAACAGAAAAAATGAACAAAGAAATAATACTTAAACGTTTGAGGAACAATGGAATCTCCTAGAAAATTCTACCAGCCAACACCTTTGTTTCCGCGAACAGCTTGTTTGCGGTAGGAAACCTTCTCGGACCATACAGCAATCGTCGTTTCCACTTCGACGAGTTCAATGTTAATTGATTGTTCTACTATTTTTTCACCATCGGCAGTAAACATATTTTCGTTGATTTCACATCGAACGAAGTAGTTAGGAGATTTGAGTTTTCCAATGGAAAGTCGATTTGACGTTAAACCTGATAAACTAAATTGAATTTCGTTTAACGACTGTTCGCGAGTTTTTGTGCGAACGGTGTAAACTTTGTTTTTGATGAGTTTCGACACAAAAGCGTTGTCGAAGAGTTCAGTTTGAATTTGTTCAGAAGTGTCGTTTCTTGTTGGGTAATGCGCCACAAATACTCCGGCCTCATTCGGATTTTCTTTGAAGAAAACTCCGATCTCGTCAGCTAACTTATCTGCTGCGCGCACCAATTCTTGGCTAGTTAGTCCACCGGAATCTGCTACGAAATCTGTCTTATCATCTAGTCGTTTTGCACCACCAGAACAATTTAGAATGAGAAACACACTTAAAATGGAGATTAAAACTCGAATCATGGAAGCTCTCTTTTTAAAGGAAATAATCACTATATTGATTCTTGAAAAACTGGCTTGTCAATTCCAAAAATGGCCAGCTTCTTCTTCTCGTAACTTAGCTTCCAAGAAATGGGTTTTTTCGATGTCACCCATTAGGCTCAATTCTCTTTGGAAGATCAGGGTTAAAATTTGTTTTTTTGTTTTACTGGTTTCCCATTTACGCACTTCATAACTGTCCGATTTAAAAATTTCATTTCGAATCATTTGAAATTTTCTTTTTCTTTCATTTGAGAAAGTCAGAGGTTGTTTTTGAACGTAGTCTTCTGCAAATAGAACAAATTCCTCCACTTTTTGGGATGGATGGGGAGGAAAGATGATTTCTTTCAGTTTGCCTCTAAAAAAATGATCACGTATTTCTTCCCGCTTTTTCAATTTTTCATAGCCTGTTCTCGAAGAATCCAATTCCAAAGCCTCAATATCCTCTAAATAAAAAGAATATGCGACATAAAGTGCATAGAGCACGGAACTTCGTTCATCTGGGTATTGTTTTCGAATGTAATTATAAGTTTGGTCTCGATCGTTTCCCCACTCAAATCGCTCCTTTCCATGGATTTCGTCTAAGTACTGACGGATGGGAGTAGGGTAACCACCGGTTTGAATGGCTTCGATTCTGTCATTCAAAGACTTCCATGCGATCTCTGACTTTGTATCTGTCATGACTTTGGACGGAAGTTGGTCTTTTTGTTTTTTGTGAAAAAGGAAATAGACAGTAATAGAAATAGCCAGGAGAAGTAGAAACACCCCTATGAAGATTCGATTCCTATTTTTCATTCTTTTTATCTTTTTTATATCGATTCTAACTTGCAAGCCAAAGAAGAAAAGTGAAGTAGATGGGGAAGTCGTGAGTTTTTTATTGTCCCAACGAACCCCGATAGATAGCGCTTGCCAAAAGTTTTTGCTAAGCGAGGCATCGTGCATTTCCTCACCTGACAACGCCGTTGTGGTTTGCACAAGTTTGATCGGAACTCTTAAGGCAAAAATATCCCCTGCTGAAAAGGCAACCGATGCTGTAGCGGAGCTTTATTTTAATTGTTTAGCAGAGACAAACGTCCTTTACAATCAAGGCATTGCTTGTGGAAAAACATCATTCAATACAACTTCTGATTATCGGAGAGGACAAAGGGGTACTTCTTCTGGTAGTAGTTCCAACGCGATTGCGGCATGGAAAGCACAGTTCAATAATTGTGCATCGATTGATGGCGGTGTTCCGCCGGCTTCATCTGGCCTTCGAGAGACAAATAGCCGCCTGACTTCGGATCCATTTCAATAAAGCAAAATTTTATAATATTCGGCAGGAGAGATGCCCATGAGTTTGGTCACAAAAGAAGAGTTAGTTGTTAAACTGAAGCCAGTATACATGGATCATGAAATAGATGGTCGCATACTTCCTCTTGTGGAAGAGATCAATCGTTTAAAAAAAGAAAAAAATGCGGTGCTTCTTGGGCATAATTATATGACTCCCGATGTATTTTGGGGTGTTTCGGATATTATTGGTGACTCACTTTATCTTTCAAAAATGGCCAAGGAAACAACGGCTGATATCATTTTATTTAATGGCGTCCACTTCATGGCAGAGACGGCAAAGATTCTTTCACCCAAAAAGAAAGTCCTCATTGCGGATCCAAAGGCGGGTTGTTCCCTCGCTGAATCAATTACAAGAGAGGATGTAAAAAAACTTAAGTCTATGTATCCTGGAATTCCAGTCGTTACCTATGTGAATTGTTCTGCAGAAGTTAAGGCTGAAACGGATGTTTGTTGTACTTCCGCCAATGCAGTTCAAATCGTAAATGCCATGGAGACCGATACCGTTATTTTTTTACCTGATGAATATCTCGCTGGAAATGTTAGAAATCAAACATCAAAAAGAATAATTTCTCATCCTGGAAAGTGTATGGTTCATGAATTGTATACACCAACGGACATCAAGACAGCAAAGCGCTTGTTCGGAGGGGAGTTGACGGTAATTACGCATCCCGAATGTCATGAAGACGTTGTAAAGGAAGCGGACTTTTCTGGATCTACTTCGCAAATGGTCGATTTCATTCGTCAGGCAAAGACAAACAAAATCATGCTTGTTACAGAATGTTCGATGGGGGATAACCTAAGATCTGAGTTTCCAGAAAAGGAATTTGTGTCCACCTGTCAAACCTGCCCTCATATGAAAAAAATTACTTTGGAAAAAGTAAGAGATGCATTATTGAATGAACAGTTTGAAATATTTCTTGATGCAGAAGTGATTGAACTAGCGCAAAGGTCAGTCAATCGAATGTTAGAATTGAGTTATAAAAAGTAGGAAATATGATCAGAGTTGGTAGCGGTGTAGATTTTCATAAGCTAATCCAAGAGCCATTTCGTCCATTGATGTTGGCAGGAATGGAAGTTAAATCAGAATTTGCTTTTTTGGGACATAGTGATGCAGATGTTTTGTTACATGCCGTGGCGGATGCACTATTAGGGGCGGCCGCATTAGGCGATATCGGTCAACATTATCCGGATACGGATGCATCGATTAAAAATATTTCTTCTACGATAATTACCAAAAAATGTTTAGCAATGGTTGAGGAAAAAGGATGGAAGCTCATCAATGTTGATTGCACTTATATCGGTGATCATCCAAAAATTGCTCCGATTCGAACCGAACTAATTCAATCTTTAGCAGGTGTGTTGTCTTTGCCCGTTGACGCAGTTTCGATCAAAGCTACAACCTCTGAAGGCATGGGTGCCCTTGGAAGATCAGAGGGCGTTATGGTCATGGCGACTGTTCTAATCGAAAAGTAAATCTAACATTACCTAGGGTTTGCTCGTCGGAAAAAGCTCAACTATCGATTTTGCTTCTGCCTTAAGCGAATGAGAACCAAAGAAGAGATGATTGAGTCGCGAAAAAAAATCAGACTTATGATGGGATTGCATTTGTGTTTTCAATAGAACTGTGTTCTCTTTTTCGATCACTTCAATACTCATATAGATTACTTCTGTATGGGGCAAACCAACAATTTCCCAAGAAATCTGTTGATTGGGTAATAGACTCTTTACAACAAATTTTACGTCTTCACCTTCCCATTTTGCCTCCAAACTCTCCCCAACGGTGGGAACACGATAAGATTTGATACCGTGGAATGCTAGAATCGTTTTGATTGCTGGTTCAAACTTAACATTGGTCATTGTGCTCTGCGTCAAAGAAGGATCGCCAAATGAAAATGTGGATATGCCAACCACAGCTAAAAATAAGGTAAGGACTCTTAGAAACCAAATCATTTGTTCCATATAAAAATCTATTGCGTAAGGATCGATTGAAATTTAGTCTTATCCGATAACATGACTCTGTCTTCAGAAGTTGCATCATCGAATTTTGGTAGAGAGATTTCTTCTCGGCGAGTCGCCGGGCTCATTCGTGCCTATTTTCAGGAAACGAAAGCTTCACCATATATCAATCCGTTCCCGCAGATTTTAGAGGATGAGGTATACTCAAAGATTTTACGTGATTCCAATTTTTGGATTTCCCAAGATATTGAAGATAGAATCATCCAATCCATAACTCAAACTATCGATATTTCCGGCCTACTTTATCATTTAGGAACGGAAACTTTGATCAATCATGCTTATGATTTATTACCTTTAGATAATTCACGTATTGGTTTGGTGGAAACGATTCATCGTATCCCAATTCTTATCAATCGACTGGCTTGCACAATCTTTTTGGAGATCAAGCAGGCGGATCCAAATTCAGCCTTCTTTATATTTGAATACCTTCCCCGTTATATGGAAAAATGGTATGATGCCATTTTCTTTCAAGGAATGCTTAACGGTTTAGCTGTTCTATACGAACTCAAAGATTATAGCATCGAGATGACAAAGACGAGGTTATATGGGATTCATGTTGTTCACAAAGATCTAGGTAAAAATATTGAGTTCGGTGCCGACTCAAACGAATATCTTTTTAAATGGTCGAATGAGACCTTTCTTTTATCTCGCTCTAGCTTAAACAAAGATGATTTTTCAAATCGTCACAAGGTCATGATCATGACGAAGGCAACTCAGGAAACAGAGGAGTTAGCTTATGTCGATGTGCATGACGTTATCACAAAATCGCGAGAACTTGCGATCGAAAATAGAGACTTAGAGGCGGCTGTCGAAGTACTTAAGTCCTTTAAATTTGAACTTGAAAAGAAACAACAATCGATAGCGAAAGACTTAAAACTTGCAAAAAACATTCAAAAAGGTTTAATACCACAGATTATTCCAGATTGGAAAGGAATTCAATTTTGGGCAGCTTACAGCCCGATGCAAGAAGTTAGCGGAGACTATTATGATTATTTCCCTTTCGCATCAGATAAGTTAGGCGTAGTCGTTTGTGATGTTTCCGGACATGGAGTGCCTGCCGCATTTATCACTGCCCTGTCTAAAATGCTCTTTTCAAATTATAAAAAATCGAAACCGTCCGAGACATTTAAGCATATAAATCGTGATCTTTTAGATTTAGTCAAACAACAGGGCTATACTACTTGTGTATATGTGCTCATAGAAGATGACTACAGGATTGTATATTCTATTGCCGGTCATCCAAGACCTATCTTGTATCGCGCACGTACGAAAAAAGCAGAGATCCAGGAAGGAGAAGGAACCTTCCTGGGCATGTTTCCAGATGGTGGCGATACATACAGAGATCATACTTTGCAGTTGGAACCTGGTGATAAGCTATTTCTATATACAGATGGAATTACTGAGGCTGAAAACGATGACGGACAAGCCTTTAGTGAAGAAAAGCTTATCTCTCTGATTGAATCTTGCCATCACCTATCGATTCAGGAAACCATCGAAACCATCATGAATTCTCATAAAGATTTTACAATGGGAACAGATCCTATGGATGACATTACGTTACTTGGATTGCAATTGTCACCTAGGATACCAGAGTTTAATGAACATAAGGCGAACGGAGAGCTAAATTATCATAACAAAAATTATGTGGCCGCATGCGATGACTTTAAAAAAGCCTACGAAATCCTGCCTAGGGAATTGCATACTCAGCTATCCTATGGTCGGGCACTTGCCAATGCGGGACGATTTCAGGAGGCAACAACTCTCCTTGAAGCCTATAATAAATTCAAAACCAATAATTATTTGTCACATGCTATACTTGGTTTTTGTTATTACAAAGTCGGTTCATACGAACGTGCTGAAGTAGAATGGAAAAAAGCCCATTCTCTCAACGATGATAATCTGTCTATACTGTATAACTTGGCAATGGTTTATCAGAAATTGGGCTTTAAGAAAAAAATGAAAGAAGTTACAGAACGTATGAAGCGTCTCGAACAAAATTATAAAAACATTCTCCCTTTGGAAAAGAAATGGGAATCTATGTTAGATGAGAAATAAAAAATTTGTCATCGTTCTTTTATCATTACTTTTTTTAGGATTTCAATTTCCCAAAGACCATACTTTTCACAACGAGTTTGCTTTGGAATGGGTTTACTTTGTTGGCCATATCCATTCCGATTCTGGCGACACTTTTGGTTATGAATTGTCTTTTTTCCGTCATGCATTGCAAAGCGATACTAGCGTTCCACCAATAGAAATTTTTCCTGTTCACTTTGCAATCTCTCATCCAAAAACGAAACGACACGTTGCATTTGAATCACTCAAAAGGACAATTGGTGGTCTTGCTGGGTACAACGAAAAGGAAATTTATTCAGGTGAATACCGATTTGATATAATTTCAGAGGATGTTTTTAAAATCAGTGCCAAACCGAAATTTCAAAACACTTGGTTAGAATTAGAATTATCTTCCACAAACAAACTTTTGCTACATGGAGACAATGGAAAATCTATCAAATCCAGAAAGAATCCATCCATTTTTTCGTATTATTATAGTTATCCTAGACTTTCAACCAAAGGGAGATTGTCATTGGAAGGTAACCTGTATACCATTTCATCCGGTGATTCTTGGATGGATCATGAATGGAGTGGAAAGGAAAAGTCAAAGTTTACATTTGCTTCAAAATCGATAGCATGGGATTGGCTTAGTATTTCGACAGACAATGGCTTTGATTTTGTTGGATTTACATTCAAAGGTGGCGAAGGTCAACCTACTGAAGTGACTGGAATTCTACGTGGCCCAGATGGGAAAATTCAAAAATTTGAAAGTGATGAACGGATTCAAATGATCGCTGACAAAGATGGAATTTGGAAAAGTGCCAAAACTAGCATAGAATACCCACTTACCTGGCGAATCAACTTTCCAAACGGATTCTTGACTGTTAATCCAGTCTTCAAGGAACAAGAATTTGATGGCAGAATGTCTACAGGACTAATCTATTGGGAGGGAATGGTGATCGCTGATGGAATGATTGATGGAAAAAAGACAAAGGGAAAAGGATATCTCGAATTAAAAGGATATGATAAAAATAAAGTAGGTGTAAAAAAATAAATCATGTGGAGATATTTTTTAAAAAGATTCTTACTTATTTTTCCAACATTAATCGGAATTACATTTGTTGTTTTTCTGATTTCACACATGGCCCCTGGTGGTCCACTGGATAGCGAAATAGCAAAAATTAAAGGAGCTGCAAATCAGGCCGGCGCTTCAACCAAACAAATATCTGCTGAAGAAGTGGAATTAATCAAAAAAAGGCTACATTTAGATAAACCGGTTCCAGTGGCATACTTGTATTGGTTGGGACAGATTGTAACATTTGATTTGGGTGAGTCTCGCCTCCACTCTCGAAAAGTAACGGATCTTATCTTAGAAAAATTGCCCGTCTCGCTCGTCTTTGGTCTTTCAGGATTTTTCCTAACTTATTTGATATGCATTCCGTTGGGCATCAAAAAGGCCCTAAAGGAAGGAACAAACTTTGATTTATATACAAGCTTCCTAATTTTTTTCACCTATTCGTTACCTGTTTTCGCCTTTGCGATGTTGTTGCTGTATTTATTCGCCTCTGGTGAAGTTTTTTCCCTTTTCCCTTTGGGGCATGAAGTATCTGATTATTATGAAGACTTAGATTTTTTTGGAAAAGTGAAGGACCGAATCAGTCATATGTTTCTTCCAGTGATATGTTATGTGGTAGGATCTTTTGCCGTTTTAACTCTTCTCATGAAGAATAGTCTGCTTGATCAAATCGCAAAAGAATATGTGAGAACGGCGGTATCCAAAGGACTTAGTTTTTCAGATGCAGTCTTTAAGCATGCATTTCGCAATTCACTCATTCCGATTGCGACTGGATTTGGAGGAAACCTAACGCTTATTTTTTCTGGCTCGTTGTTTATAGAACTTGTATTTAATATCGACGGAATGGGCTTGCTAAGTTTTGAAGCAGTGCGGGAGAGAGACACTGATTTAATGATGGGATTGCTCTTGGCTCAAAGTTTTTTAGGTTTAATAGGAAAGATTATATCTGATTTTTGTTATGTGGCAATTGACCCAAGGATCAATTTTGAATGAATTTTTTGTCTAATCCTGCAAATATAAGAAAATGGTCAAAATTCAAATCGAATCGAAGAGCCTACTATTCCTTATTGTTTTTGTTTTACTCCTATTTGATTTCGCTTTTTTCTCCAATCCTAATGAATAACAAACCGCTCATAATAAAGTATGAAAATGAGTATTCGTTTCCTATTTTTAACTTTTATCCATCTACTCGGTTTGGTGGAGATCAATTGACAGAGCCAAATTATAAGAAACTATATTTGTCTAATCAATTTATGAATTCAGATAATTATATGATTTTTCCTATCATACCATTTGGAGTGAACGAAGATAATTTGGAAAGTTTAGAAGAAGGTTCAAATCCTCCTTCGATTCCTTCCACAAAGCATTGGTTTGGTACAGATGATCGTGGTCGCGATGTTTTTACTCGAATCGTTTATGGTTATCGATTGGCGATGACATTTAGTCTAATATTGGTTATTCTAGAGATATTACTAGCTTCCGTTATTGGAGGTATTCAAGGTTTTTTTGTTGGGAATACTGATTTAATTTTACAACGTTTGATAGAAATATTGTCAGCGATTCCATTTTTATATTTGATTCTGATCATGGGTGCGTTCTTCGGAAGAGGTTTTTTGATTCTTTTGATCACTTATGGAGCGTTGAGTTGGATTGGTTTAAGCTACTATATGCGAGGCGAATTTTTGAAGCTGAGGAGTTTTGCGTTTGTTGATGCAGCTCGAACCTTAGGGGTGTCCTCATGGTCGATTATCACTCGCCACCTTTTGCCAAATTCTATAACTCCATTAGTTACATTTTTGCCTTTTATTTTGATTTCTGCAATTTCCGTATTGTCCGCGTTAGACTTTCTGGGTTATGGGATACCTGCACCAAACCCATCTTGGGGAGAACTAATTGGACAAGGAAGAGAAAGGTTGAGTGCGTGGTGGCTGATTACTTTTCCATCACTTGCGCTTTTTTTAACCATTCTACTTTCTGCATTTGTTGGTGAAGGACTCAGGGATGCCTTTGATCCGAAAGAGAAGGTCGTTTACAAATGATACCTACGCAAACTAACAAATTACTCGAAGTATCGGATTTAACTGTCCAATTGAATACGGAAGAGGGACAACTAGGAATTATAGAAAACATATCTTTCTCTATGCTAGAAAGTGAAATCTTTGCTCTTGTAGGTGAGTCTGGTTGTGGAAAGTCAATTACTTCACTTGCATTGACAAGACTGCTACCATCTAATCAGGCAGTATACCCATCAGGTAAAATCAATTTCGGAAATCTCGATTTACTTCAATGTTCCGAGGTAGATTTGAGAAACATTCGAGGCAACGAAATAGCATATATTTTCCAAGAGCCCTTTGCTGCGTTGAACCCTTTACAAACGATAGGTGATCAAATCATAGAAGGGTTTTTGCTCCATAAACTTGGCGACAAAGAAGAGGCTCTTGCAAAAGCGGAAACGTTACTTCAGAAAGTTGGTATCTCTGATGTAAAACAAAGACTCGATCAATACCCAAATCAATTTTCAGGTGGGATGCTCCAACGAGTCTCGATTGCCATGGCTCTCATGTGCGATCCTAAATTGCTTATTGCAGATGAGCCTACATCTGCAATTGACGTCACGATTCAATTGCAATTAATCGAATTACTTTTAAGATTAAAGTCTGAGATTAAAATGTCTATTTTGTTCATTTCGCATGATATTGGTTTGGTATCGCATATTGCAGATCGCATTGCAGTGATGTATGCTGGCAAAATTGTTGAAACTGGCACAACTTCCGAAGTTCTCGATAGTCCTAAACATCCATATGCAAAAGCGCTGATAGATGCATATCCAACAAAAGACAAACTTGGAAAACGACTACAAGTGATCGATGGAATAGTCCCGAATCCAAAGGATTATCCAAAAGGATGCCACTTTTATGAAAGATGTAGAGAGAGAATTGATATTTGCAAGGAATCTGACCCACCCTTCGTCAGTATTTCAGATACACACAAAGTACAATGTTATGTGGTAAATCAATAAATGTTGGAAATTAAAAATTTAAATGTTTCTTATTACAACCGTAAAATATTTTCAATTCAGAAGACAGAGTTGAAAGCAGTCGATGGTGTATCGTTAGAAATTTCCAAAGGCGAAATTCTCGGACTCGTCGGAGAATCTGGTTGTGGAAAGTCTACTTTAGGACGTGCTATATTACAACTCACTCCTATAAAATCCGGAACTATAGAATACCAAGGTGTGAATATTAAATCATCAAAAAACGATGAACAACGAAACTTACGAAAGAAGATTCAAGTGATCTTTCAGGATCCATATTCTTCATTAAATCCTCGATTAACAATAGGAGAAATCATAACAGAAGGGCTCGTGGTGCACCATCGTTCAATGAATCGTAACGAAAGAATGGAGTTGGCGAAAGAAACTTTAAGACAAGTCAATTTGTCAGATAGTATACTTTCGAGGTATCCGCATGAATTTTCTGGAGGCCAACGGCAAAGAATTGCGATTGCAAGAGCCTTAATATTGAAACCTGAAATCGTAATCTGCGATGAGGCTGTATCGGCACTGGACATCTCAACTCAGGCTCAAGTTGTAAACACTCTATTAGATCTTAAAGAACAATTTCAGCTTTCATATTTATTTATTTCACATGATTTGAATATTATTAAACACATATCAGACAAAATAGCGGTAATGTATCTTGGGAAAATTGTGGAAAGCGGCTCAAAATCAACAATCATGGATCAGCCCGCGCATCCGTATACTAAGGCACTTTTTTCTGCAAGCTTTGATATTAAGAATCGAAATCGATCGTTATCTCCCCTTCAAGGCGAAATACCCAGCCTTTCGAACAAACCATCGGGGTGTCATTTCCACACTCGCTGTCCAATTGCCAAAGAAATTTGCAAAATTGAACCGCCTGAACAAAAAACCTTGCAAGATAATCGAAAGGTAGCTTGCCATTTTCCACTTATCTAGCAATTTTTAACATGAATGAAGATTACCATAGGAGAAAGACTAAAGGGCTATGTAGGAAAGCTCTTTCTTGGAAGCATTTTCATTTGCTCGATGGTCTTGTTTTTTATTCTTTATCCCTTAATCTCTGAACCAGATTATTATAAAACGATCATTTTAGATCGGTTAAACGAACAATCAGGGCTATCATTAAATTATCAGTCATCCGAACCTACCTTTTTTCCATTTCCAGGAATCACACTAAGACAAGTTACTGTCTCAAAACGAGATCATGAACTCATTCGGGTTGAAAAACTCAATATTGAAATTTACTTTGGTATCTTCCTTGGAAGACCATTGGATATCCGATCCATCAGCTTAAATACCGGTAAGATTGAGATAAAAAGAGAAAAAGATGAGTCGTTTCCAATACTTGCAAAATTTTTAAATGGAGATAGTTCCGAAACAGAAAGCTCAGACGTTTACTTCTCAACAGTTTTTGGAAGTTTACCGCACATACTAGATCTAAAAAATATTTCGATAGAATTTGAAGATGCTCTTTATGATCGAATGATCACGTTTTACATTTGGGAAAGTCGCATCGATTTAGATGAAGAGCTTCAAAGCATCAATATATCTCTATACGGAAAGTTAAATGGTGAAATATTTCAGCTGTATACCGATCTGCTATTTACAGAAAAAGTTTTGTCTTATGAGTCACTGCGATTTGAAGGCTCGATTGATTTGGTTAATTTTTCAGGCAGTTTGCTTAAGGATATTTCCGTTATCTTTCCATTCGCAGATTTGCGATCTGGAAGACTGAATGCGAAAATTCCATTTTACAAACGTTCTGCGAATTTGGTTGCGGCTAAATTTGATAGAGCAAGGATCCAAAATCTAGCTTTAGTAGGTCAAAAACCTTTTGGTGATGCCTATATAACGGTTACCATATCGTATGATATTTTAACTTCTAAACTTTCGTTTGAGGATATTGCCGCAGAATGGAAGGGATTCATTAGATTGTTCGGAGCGGGTTATGTTACTTTTGATGCTCCACCTCTCTCACCTACAATCTCGTTTGAGGGAAGATCCGATTACATCGATGCAGATTCCATCATAAAAATTATAAAGTTGTGGCTCGATCCAGATTTAGAAAAGTCCTTACTTACACGTGGAATGCCTAGCACTGGTTATTCGAATCGAATGAATATATTTTTGAATTTTAATTTAAAAAAAGCAAATCTTCGAGGAATCTTAGCAGATACTTTAAACTTTTCACTTCACTATCAAAAAAGTCAAATGAAGATCAAAAAGTTGGATGCGACCCTATATGGTGGTATTTTCAACGGAACGGGGAGCTTTTATTGGGGTTCCAATCCGCGGTTGGTACTTTCAGGTAGGTCGGAAGGTATTAACGTTGAAGAAATCCTTCAACACCAATTTCAGACAGCGCCCATTACAGGAACTTTAGATACAAATTACGCATTAACTGCTTTTGGAAATACGGAAAAGTCACTTATTGAAACAATGAATATCAATGCGGATTTTATCTGTAAAAAAGGAGAGCTATTAAGCTATACGAATATACTAAAACCGATAAGTTCTATTGGAAGTTTGATTTCGTTAAAAAAGATAGATTTTAATAAGTCGACTCCTTATAATGAAATCACAATGACCATGTTATATGGACAAAGAAAAATCCAATTCGATAATTTTGTTTTAAAGGCAGATGGCTTATCTGCAAATGGTTCTGGTGATATCGACCTAGACAAAAAGATCAATATGAAATTTACTATTGCTTTACCTGGCGTGGCAGGGAGGGCATTGAAATTGCCAATTATCTATAAAGGTATATATGGAGTGAGTACTCCATATATAGATCCTATATGGTTAGGCTCAGTATACGCTGGTGCATTATTTTTAGCGGGGCCTGCGGGAGCTACGGTAGGTGGCATTGCTGGCTCTGCGGCGTCTGATTACGTTGATCGTGCAATTGATAGTGTAACGGATACAGTGCAAGGAGGACTTAAGAGTCTGCGGAATGGTTTTTCGAATTTATTCAGTAGAGAAGACAATAAAAATTTTCCACAAAAGTGAGTTTTGCTATCTGAAGGATTTTTAACTAGAGATCCCTAATCGGGATGCCTTCTTTTTTTAAAATTTTAAGTGCATTGGTAGATTTAGAAATGCCATTTCGTAATTGATAATCAAAAGTCATCTCGCCATCCTTCTCTAACTCTGTGAAATGAAACAGACTCGCACCTTCCATGTTTGCAAGTTCCAAATCATGAGTTGTTAAAAAAACGATTGCTCCTTTTTCTCTCAAAGCAAATAGAATTTCTCGAGTTGCAATATGTCTTTCATTGGAATTGGTTCCTTTTAATATTTCATCAAGAAACAAAATCGGAGTTTTATCATCAACATCAGTGTTACGTATAATATCCGCTAATCTTCGTACTTCGGAATAGAAAAATGAGATTCCATCTTCCAGTGAATCTTGAGAACGTATCAGAGTGTGAATTCTAAAATCCGAAATACTGATATTTTTTCCACAGATAGGACCACCAACTCTTGAGATTAGCAGATTGATTGCAATTGATCGAAGGTAAGTTGTTTTGCCTGACATATTCGAACCTGTAAGTATCATCAGTGACCCTGGTTTAAGAGCAGGCAATTTGTTTGCAATCCTTGAATTTTTTGGGATCAATGGGTGAGCAATTGATTCTGCAAAAAACTCCCTCGATTGATTCCAGCTTGGAAATTCTGTTTCTGGATTGAGAAACCAATACTCACAGATAGGAAGGCAGGCTTCAATTTGAATCCATTCTAACCGGAGTGACTTATAAAGTTCCGAGTTCTCCTTCAGCCATTTCTCAAAACTTTGCACCTTCCAAAGGTCCCACAAACATATGACATTTAGTACAAAATGAGGGATTGGAGAAATGATCCATTCAGAAGAATTCCCTAAATTTTCCATGTGTTTTGCGAATTTTCTAATTTGCTCGCGTTTGTGTGGGCTTAAACGAATCCATACAAACTGAAATCTAGAAATCGTTTCTTTATAAAATCGAATTTGATTCCAAATTCGAAAGGAACTGGAACGGTATGAGAGAAATAAAGATAAATTGATTAATAATAATAAAGGTAAAAACGGGAGAGAAAAGATAAGGTATCCCACTAGCCAAACAGGCGTAAGTACACCTAGAAGTTTATAAATTTTTTTTAGTATTTTTTTTCTATCCCAAAAATTGAACGAAGTTTCCCCTTCATAAATTGATACTTTAGTCTCCTTTTCATTCCGCTCAAATAGTCCTTTTCGCAGGTATTGGTATGTTAGAGTTTTCGTTTTGAGTATTGATTGAATTCTGTTCCGTTCTGTATTTGCGTTTAATACACTCATTTGAAGGAGATTTTCGATGAAGGTTCGCCATCCTTCTTTTGAAACTGTTGTATCTAAATAAGTAATTAATCCCTGTTTTGTGCAAAGATCTAAATCAATAGATAAGGGATGATTTCTTATGTCCGTATCATATTCCCAAGGTTCTATGCCATGTAATTCTTTTACATTTCCATTCATCCTATTGATTTCTTTCTCAATCAGTCGAAGAGTTAAAAAAATTTGTGACAGAAATGACTTTTTCTTAGAGTATAGGCTTACCAGATATAGAAAAAATATAAAGGGAACAAACAGAACTAAATAGCTGGCAAGAGAAGTTTGTAAAAAATATAAAGTAGTATAGAGAATAGGTATCGAAGAAAAGACAAACAGTCTAATTAGTGATAGTTTTCTTAGTTGTGCTTTTTTAGTTCGAAAGAGAGTAGTATACCGTAATCTTCTTTTTTCGAGAAAACGGTAAGGAAAATCAAACGTATCTTGGGCGTTCGTAATTTTCGTCTTCTCTTCTAGAAATTTCTGTATCAAGAACTCGAATGAGACTACCTAGGTCACTTAATCTCCATTTGTCGATTAGCTTACCTCGGTCACGACCTGCGAATTTTTCGAGGTAAAGACTCCCAAAAAGGTCTTCACCATATTCATAAGCAACGAATCTTCCATTTCGTTTGCCTGTAGAATTTACCATTCGAATCGTCATAATCCATTACCAAAAAATATGTGAAAAAAAATAGTACAAGCGATTTTTTTTGCTTCAGGTTTTTCTTTTTTAAGCGATAACTATATTGGGGATAGGCTACTTGTCACGGATGATAAGGCCTAAACAAACAAAATCCCCCGAAACCAGAGACGCACGGAGGCTGACATGGATTTCTACGCAGATATGGACACAGAGCTTAAGAGCTCATTTACGAAACAAAGCCACTTTTTCACGAATGTACAAGATGAGACACTCTTTCCCCAACTAGGCCTTAAAGCCAGAAACTTACTCAACGCCAGCCAAATGGTGAAGTTAGCAGAAATTCGCAAACGCCACCTAAAAAAAGATCACCAACAAGCCCATTTCAATTGGGATTAACTGAAAAATCTCTTGACCATCTGAAAAAGCAAAGTACCATAAAGAGCGCTTTTTCAGATGGAGAGATATGGCAAATAACCTAGCAGAAGTTTATAAAGAATCCGCAGACAAATTTGGGACAAAACCCGCATTTTGGTACAAAAATGCTTCCAAGGATTACCAAGCTCTTACTTACAGAGAGTTGTACGACGATGGACTTGCCCTTTCAGAAGCACTCATCGATTTAGGAGTGAAGGCTCGTGAGCACGTCGGTGTTCTAGCTGACAATCGTATGGAATGGATTGTCGCTGACTGTGCAGTCATTCTTGCTGGAGCGGCAAATGTTCCACGAGGATCTGACATTACAGATTCTGAAATTGTCCATATTCTCACCCACTCTGGGGCTAAAGTTGTTTTCATTGAAAACGATAAAGTCTACGAAAAATACAAAAATAACAAATCTCAGATCAAAGGCATCAAACATGTCATCATCATGGACAAGGACTCCAAACTCAAGACAGGGGCAGGACTTGTACACTTTCGAGAATTGATTGAAAAGGGGCGATCGCTTCGAGCAAAAGGTAAAAAAGAAACAGAGAAGCGTGTAGCAGACATTAAACCAGATGACCTTTTCACTCTAATTTATACATCGGGCACAACTGGGATGCCAAAGGGTGTGATGCTCATGCACTCCAACATGATACACCAGATGCATTATGTTGTTCCAAAAGTTGCAAGAGTTACTTCGGAAGATCGTATGCTTTCCATTTTACCAGTTTGGCACATCTTTGAAAGAGTAGTTGAATACTTTGCGATCATTAATGGTGGCTCCACTTATTATACAAAGGTAACGGATCTCCGTAACGACATTCAAAAGGCTCGTCCGACGTTTATGGCCTCCGCCCCTAGAGTTTGGGAAAGCATTTACAATGGTATTTATACAAGGATCAATGATCCCAAACAAACGCCTCCAGTCAGACGGTTTCTTTTTAAAGTAGCTTATTTTTTTTCAAAACACTACCATGCGGCAGTCCGTTTTCTCAAGGGTTTGGAAGTAGATTACGAAGGTCGCAATATCCTTGTATCACTTGGGCAGGGTTCTATAGCGCTCGTTAAGTGGATTTTGACTGCGCCTTTTGTAGTTTCGATTCTTGCAACTGGGTTAGGTTATTACCTGTCGACTATGGGATCCGGATTGGCTACTCTTGCCTACGTTATCGCTGGACTTGGTTTACTATTCAATGCTTTCACTCTCGATCGAATCGTACTTGCGAAGATCCGCCAAGCAACTGGCGGTCATTTACGAGCAACTTTGTCTGGTGGTGGAGCATTGCAGAAGCATGTTGATGCCTTCTTTATGGATATTGGGATCACAGTTTTGGAAGGATATGGGATGACGGAGACGGGACCTGTGATTTCGGTTCGTACTTTTGAGCGTCCGATCATGGGTTCAGTCGGTGATATCGTTCAACTTTCTGAAGTTCAAATTCGAGACGATGCAGGACATGTTCTTTGCCATATCGATGACAAACGCAATATTCTCTCAGGAAAGATTGGCGTTAAAGGTGTCGTTCATATTCGTGGACCGCAGGTAATGAAAGGGTATTACAAAAATCCGGAAACAACTGCCAAAACCATTGTAGATGGTTGGATGAATACTGGTGATATCGGTATGATCAACTATAAGCGAACACTCACACTTACGGGAAGAGCCAAAGATACCATCGTACTTCTAGGCGGTGAAAACGTGGAGCCAGTTCCTATCGAAAACAAAATTGATGAATCGCCTTACATTAGGCAATCGATGGTTGTAGGCCAAGATCAGAAAGTATTAGGATCTATCATCGTTCCAGATTTTGACGCGTTAAATGCTTGGGCAAAGGACAATGGGATCCCCGATGCAAAACCTGAACAAATGATTTTAAATCCGAAAGTGATCGACTTCTACAAAAAAGAAGTCCGTAACTTCAACAGCGTCAAAACTGGATTTAAAAACTTTGAACAAGTACAGTATGTTTTGCTAGTTACAAAACCATTTGAAGTAGGGGACGAATTGACAAACCTAATGAAGATGAAACGACATATCATTACGGAAAAATATAAAGATCGGATCCTAGAGCTTTACAAAAATAGTTAATGAGTCCATTTTTAGAAATCTATCATAGTGACCGCATCTTGGAGATCAAGATGCAGTCCAATGAAAAAAATACATTTGATTTTGCCACTTTTCAGGCATTTGAAAATTTGCTCATCAAACATGCATCAGACGAAAAAATCAGAGTTTTGCTCTTCACTTCAGCACAAACGCAGTTTTTTTCGAATGGTATTGAGCCTACATTAATGTACAATAAATCTGATGCTGAGGTAAGAGATGCCGTTACTCTTTTAATTCGATGTGCGACTTTGTATTTTAATTTTCCCGTTCCCACTATTGCAGTGATCAATGGTCATTGTATGGCGGCAGGCGCTGTCTTTGCCTTATACTCCGATTATCGTTATATGGTTGATAAAGGTGGTCGCATAGGATTTTCTGAGGCTCTAGTAGGCCTCAACTTTCCATCGGCACCGACAATGGTTTTGCGTGACCTTGTTGGCACTGCAAAATCCAGGGATTTATTATATAACGGAAAACAGTTGAAAGGCTCAGAAGCAAAAGAGATCGGTCTTGTGGACGAGATTTTTCCCATCGAATCTCTATTTTTAGAAAGCAAAAAGCTCGCAGAAAGTTTGGCGAAATTAACGTATAACTCAGCTCGTGGTATGAAGACTGCACAAAGGAGTTATTACCAACCTATTATAGATTCAATCACTCAGAGAGACATTGATACGTTTGTTGAAACAATACAATCTAATGACGGACAAGAAGGATTTCTATCCCTAATCGAAAAACGGAGACCTAAGTTTTCGACTTGATGTATTGATTTTTTATCAAAATAGGATATTGCATTCTTGAAATACAAATCGTTCAATCGAACCAAATGTATCTCGAACGCGCCTATTGGGTTTGAAGACAAAACGAACTTTAGTAGGTAAAGTTGAGCAAAGAAACATAAGTAGGCAGCTGTCCTCGATGATTTTCGTCATCGTGTAAGCCGCCTCGATGCTGAGTAAGAGAGAAGTGGAGAAACTAGTTCTATTCTTCTGCAAAAAGATTGTTTAGCGAGTCGATGAGAGTGTCCACTTCTACACCGTATCCCATACAAACCTGCTCAATGGTCTCCACTTCATTGATGGAGCAGTGTGAGCATCCACCAAGGTGATAGCTTGAAAAGACAAGACCTGCTTCGGGGTGGATCGCAATCGCTTCTCCTACGGTCATTTCTTTAAAAAAACGTGGTTTTGTTGCTTCAGTCATCTTAGTTGCACCTCAAACGGAAATTAACTATACAAATAATAGACTTGGTCTTATTCGTCAATGGAATGTTTGTACACGAATCTGGTAATTTTTACGTTCGGATTGAGGGTCGATTCGAGTCCGCACACTACCTCTACGATTATTTTCCAGATGGCTCGGACGAACCGATTCACGGACACTCATGGAAAGTTGAGGTTTTCCTTTCTGGGAATGCAAATATTCGGCCAGATGGAATCAGCTATGACTTTTTAACGGCACGTAATCGACTCCAAGAGCTTGTCCATAGCATTGACCATCTTCTCATTAACGAACATCCCGATTTTAAGGGCATCAATCCCACCTCAGAAAATGTCGCTCGTTGGTTTTATGCGGGTCTCAAAGAGGAGGTCTCAAAAACGAATGGAAAAGTAATGCGCATCGTGGTTCACGAAGGTCCTGAAAATCTTGCCTTTTTCGAGCCGGATGGGAAATCCTAAAAATTTAAAAGCATGGATTCAAATCTTTTTCGTAAATTTTTGCTATCAGTCTTCCTATTTCTAATTATTGCCAATTTCGAATTTTGCGCTTTTTCTCAAAGTGAGAATAGACGACTGACCAATTAGTTTTATCTCTAATTCTATCCGTCTAACCACATATGAATCGACTCCTTTTGTTAATCTCTTTTCTATTGGCAACTCAAGTATTTTCCCAACAACAGAATGGAATTGGCAATCCTGGTTCTGGTCTTGGAGACGCTGGCAACGGGATTGGAAATCCAGGTAATGGGATAGGAGGGCCGGGTAATGGAATCGGAGGACCAGGATCTTTGAATCCAAATCCCGAACAACCAAACCAAGGTTATGAGAATGGGGAAAGAAATCAAAATGAGAGAGGACACAACCGAGATGAAGGTAGACGTCCGCACAGAGAAGGTGGCGGCCGAAGAGGTCGGTAGGACTCAAAATCTCAGTTTTTGGAAATTATTTCCAAAAACTGAAATTTAGAAGATTACTGGTTTTTAGTTCCAGTTGTTTGTTTTTGGTTTTGCAATATTAACTTTCATTTCACGATTTAAAATATTTTTACCATTCAGATCGCTGATTGCTTTGTCAGCTTCATTGCGATCTTTCATTTCAATAAAGCCAAAGCCCTTTGAACCGCCAGTATACTGGTCTGTAATGATTTTTGCAGATGATACTGCGCCATGAACTGAAAAAAGTTCGCTAAGCTTGCTTTCTGTCATTTCGTATGAAAGGTTTCCTACATATATGTTTGTTGACATTTGATTTCCTCAAATTTTTAATTTGATCCATAAAATTTCATGATTTAAAAACAACTTATCCTTGAAGGATTCAGGTAAAAACAAAACGAAAATGCAGGGGAAAACTTAGGGAAGAAATCAGAGTGCAAAAAGGTCAGGAATACTTTAGAAGTTAAGAAAACGATAATTATTGAATCTATTGCCATCGTTTCCCTAGCTGGAAGTTTGTGCAATCAATTTAATTTTTGTTTCTGTCTTTTATAAAGAAAAGCTAGAAAAGGTTCTAGTGACACTTGTTATACTTTCGTTTCTTTCCACTTTCCCTTTGTGAAAAGCCAGAGAGTGAAGAGACCAACAGATGTCTCGGTGAGCATCATTGACCAAAAAACTCCCTCATATCCAAATCCAAGTTCTTTGCCAAACAAATATGCCAAGGGGATTTGAATGATCCAAAAAAAGACAATGTTGATCTTTGTCGGAGTCATCGTATCTCCCGAACCATTAAATGCTTGTGATGCGGACATCCACCAAGCATATACAAAATAGGAATATGAAACTATAGTAAGCCATTTACTTCCTATTTGAATAACATCTTGATCATCTGTGAATAGGGCAATCAAACTTTCAGCAAATAGGAAATAGATAACCGAAACAAGAATCAAGTATCCCATATTACAAAAGCCCGTGAACCAGACTGACTGCTCTGCTCGATCAGGCTTCCCAGCACCTAAATTCTGTCCTACTAGAGTGGCTACAGCATTTGACATTCCCCAAGAAGGCATCATCGTAAACATCATCACCCTTAGAGCTATTGTAGCACCAGCGACTGTTTGACTTCCAAATTCGGCTAAAATGCGCATGATAAAGATCCATGATGTCATAGCGACAATCATTTGACCAATCCCACCAAACGAAGTTTTTAATATTCCAATGATGGTTTCCCATTCCAACTTTAAATGAGAAACAAAGATACGAATGTGTTTGCCGCTGTTGAAAAGTAACCAGAGTTGGAAGCAAACACCTATTCCCCTTCCTAGAGTTGTGGCGATTGCCGCTCCTGTAATGCCATAAGCAGGAATTGGCCCCCAACCAAAAATCAGAATGGGATCTAGCACGATGTTGAGTCCGTTTGCAATCCAAAGAACTTTCATTGCAATTGCCGCATCACCTGCCCCACGGAAGACGGCGTTTATCATAAAAAGTAAAGTAATGACAACGTTGCCGCCTAGCATCCACTGCATATAAGGGTATCCATTAGATAAAACCCACTCATCTGCACCCATCAATGCAAGTAACTCTTCCGAGAAGAAAATGCCGGCTATTGCAAAGGGAATCGACGCAAATATGGCAATAACGATTGCTTGTACTGCTGATATAGCTGCTTTTTCCGGTTCTTTTTCGCCAATCCTTCTTGCAATGATAGCTGTGACGGAAAATGAAATGCCCATTGCTATGGAGTACAATAGAAAAAGATATGTTTCAGTGAGTCCTACTGTTGCAACAGCGGATGCACCGAGTTTTCCTACAAAATATATATCAACAACAGCAAAGACAGATTCTAAAACCAGTTCTAGCACCATCGGTACAGAAAGTAAAAAAATCGCCTTGCGCATGCTCACTTCTGTATAGTCGGCTTCTGATCCGGAAAGGGCATCTTTTATATCTAACCAGAGGGAAGCTACGGTAACACGTGATTGACTTTTCTTTTGTGAGTTATTTTCCATTTTGTAATCCAAATGAAATCTATTTATATTTCTAAATTTACTTGCATTATACTTATAAAAAGCCAAGGTAAGAACGGTCAATACAATACCTTCTGAATTTCATTTAGAACGATATTGGAATAGTCGATTTTTCGCAATTAAATAGATTCATTATAAAAGGGAGAAGCAAAGGAAGGTAGATTATGGCTTGGAAATGTCCCATATGTACTAAAAGTTTCGCAAAAATGAATCAATCGCACAAATGTGAAATGGCATCTGAATACGATTTATTTTACGGAAAAGATCCAAATCTTTTTCCACTCTACAAAGATTTCCTAAAGTTTGTTGGAAGCTTTTCTAAGCCAGTGGTCACGACCTCACAAAAAGCAATTACACTTTATGCGCCGAGTCAGAAGTCATTCTTGATTATACGACCGAGATCTAAATATTTAGATATAAGTTTTCCATTGGGTAAAAAGATTATCTCAACTCAATTTCTAAAAGTGGTTCAAGCCTCCGCACAAGTATACTTTCATTATTTCAGAATCGATAAAAAAGAGAAGTGGGAAGAAATTTGGAAAGTATACATCAATGAGGCTTATGAGAGAGCGATGCAATTAAAAATAAATTCGTGAGTCTCGAGACTACAAAAACTAAAAATATCCTCTAATTAACAGTGTAAATTAAATCATAAGAGAACAAAGACTCTATCTGATTTTTAAAGTTTTTACTTTCCCATTGCAAAACAAATAGTATCGAAAAAAGTGTCACCTAAATGCTAGAAGAATAGGTGTTAGCACGATGAATCTTCGTAATTTAGCCGTAAAACTTGGTGGAGAATGGAGAGGGAATGGAGATCTGAACATAACTTCGATAAAAGATCTAGAGCACCATTCGCCCGTTGATCCGAATGCTATCTACTACATTGCGTCAAAAAAATACTTATCAAAACATCCCAAATACAGAGATGTCCAAATTGCTTTAACAGTAGATAGTCTGGCAGAACAGTTTCCAAATTCGATTATTGTTCCCGAAAGATCTTCAAAGGTACAATTCATTCAAGCCGTTTCGTTGTTTGAAAAAAAACCTGTTCATGAAATAAAAATTTCAGAAAGAGCAAGCATTCACCCGAGTGCTAAAATTGGAAAAGACGTAACCATTATGGAGAATGTTGTCATCCAATCGAATGTTGTAATCGGTGATAAATGTGTCATTTATCCGAATGTAGTTTTGGAGTCAGGAGTTGAGATTGGTGAAAATACTGAATTGAGGTCTGGTGTAGTCATTTATTATAATTGTAAATTAGGAAAAAATAATTTAATCCATTCAAATACAGTGATAGGTGCCGATGGATTTGGATTTTATGATTTTGAAGGAGTCCGATATAAAGTTCCTCAAATTGGGAATGTCGTCATTGGGAATGATGTCGAGATGGGTGCAAATTGTACGGTAGATCGCGCCGCGCTTGAAGAGACAACAATTGGTAACTTTACCAAGTTTGATGATCATGTTCATGTTGGACATAATTGTCGAGTGGGAAATTATGTTTATATAGCTGGTGCGACAGTACTTGCTGGTTCAGTCACATTGGAAGATGGTTGTATTTTAGCGGGACAATCTGCAGTAGCGGAACACTTAACGATGAAAAAAGGTTCGATCCTTATGGGTTTATCTGGACTGACCGAAGATTCAAAAGAAAAAACAGCTTATTTTGGAATACCCGCAAGGCCAGCGCTTGAAATGCATAGAATTCATTCTTCACTTGGCTTTCTTCCTGAAATTGTAAAATACTTTCAAAAGTTAAAGAAGTGATATTACTTCTCATTTTTTCATCCGTTTCCTTCTTGCACGAATTGTTCCCACAAAGATCAAGCGCAGTTGTTTGACGGTTTTGATTTCGATCTTTTGGTGCTCTCTGTGATCTGACAAGTCTACATCTAGATACTCACCTGCCATATGAAAAGAGTTGGAGACAATCATCTCCGAAACAAATTCAATATCACCCATAGGTATCCATTTTGGCATTCGCATATCACCTGCTAGTTCTGTTGCGATAAATGACATTTCCTTTCGTATGGCAAGGCGTATGCGTTTGTTTCCTCCTGTGGCCTCTCTGGAAAGAAATCGAAATAGGAGTCGGTTTTTGTTCACATATTCAAAATAAAGATGGAGCGATTCTTTTAATGCCGCTCGGTATGCTCCACTTTTGCGCGCTTCTCGCAGGATTGTTCGGAGTTTGCCGCTCATATCGTCTACTACGGCAAGCCCCAATTCCTCCATATTCTTGAAATGGCGGTAGAATGCGGCAGGAACGATACCCGATTCCCCGGCTACCTCCCGGAGACTGAGTTCGCCGAGTCCTTTTTCCTCGCCCATCAATTTAAGTGCAGAATGGATCAAAGTAGAACGTGTTTTTAGCTTTTGTAGGTATCTTTGGTTGAGTTTCATCTGAATCTAAGTAAACAATCGTTCACTTTTTTTTCAGTGCAAGGAGAAAAAGTTAAGATTTGAGGTTGACATAGTTAACGGTGTATGGTAACTCTGTGAACAGTTGTTTACCAAAAAGAGGCGAAAATGAAGACACTACCATTTATCTACAACCAACCAAAGGAATTCTGGGCATCTCTACAACCCAAAGAATGGGCAGACTTTTTCTTGGGGGAAATCAACCCGTTATTTTCCTTCACAGCTACCAAAGCTCGTGTGATCGGGATCAAAGCTGAAAGTTCCGACTCGAAGACCTTGATCTTGAAGCCCAACCGAAACTGGAAGGGTTTTTCGGCAGGACAGCACGTTCCTGTAACGATCGACATTGCCGGCCGAAGGGTGACTCGCTTTTATTCATTATCTTCTGCTCCCAACGACAAAAATTTGACCATCACTGTCAAAAAACAGAATGGTGGACTCGTTTCCCATTTTATCAATGAAAGAACCCTAGTAGGAGACATCCTAGAACTTGGATCGGCGCAAGGGGACTTTGTTCTACCTTCGGAATTGCCTAATAAAATTCTCATGATCGCTGGTGGCAGTGGGATCACTCCGATCCACTCGATCATCAAAGACCTAAGCAATCGCAATTACAAAGGCAATCTCAAACTTCTCTATTTTTCCAGATTCAAAGAAGACATCATATTTTATGATTCTTTTGCAAAGCTTGAGAGTGAAAATCCATGGCTCGAGGTAAAACACGTTCTCACAGACAAAAAAGCGGATGGATTTGATTTCGGATTTTTGTCATTAGAAATGTTGTCTACCTTTGCTCCGGACTTTGATGACCGATTGGTTTATCTCTGTGGCCCAGCACCTTTGCAAATTCCAGCAAAAGTTTTGCTAGGTGATTCGAAAGTGATCTCGGAACTCTTTTTATTACCAAACCAAGTATCTGCACAAGCAGAATCAACTGGTCCGAAAGAAGTGGTACTTCTCCAATCTCACAAAACGATTTTATTGAAAGGTGAAAAATCAATTTTAGAAGAATTGGAGGACAATGGAATATTTGCACCGAGTGGTTGTAAGATGGGAATTTGTCACACTTGTGTATGTAAAAAAGTCAGTGGATCTGTTTCAAATATTTTGAACAACAGTGTGTCTGGTGAAGGCGAAGAAAACATACAAATTTGTGTCAGTCGAGCTGAAGCTCGAATCGAATTAGATCTCTAGAAAGTAAAAATAAAGGATTAAAACAAGGAAGTAACAATATGAAAACTCTAAGCAAAAATTTATCAAAGATTGAAATCGAAGAATTTGGAAAAGAACTCGAAACCATCCGTACAGATGTAATGGCGAAAGTTGGAAAAGAAGATGCAGACCACATCAAAAAAGTCTATAAAACTTACCGTTATACTGAAGTTTTGGGAAGAGGTCTCATCCACTTTAGTTTTGAACCAATTACATTTGCATTAGGAACTGGATTACTTGCCATTTCTAAAATTTTAAACAATATGGAAATCGGTCATAATGTGATGCATGGACAGTATGATTGGATGAATGATCCAAGATTCAACTCACGCACCTTTGAGTGGGATATCGTATCCGATTCCAAACAATGGAAATTCTATCACAACTACATGCACCACACCTTTACCAACGTAATTGGAAAAGACCATGACTATGGATATAATTTTACTAGACTAACAGAGGATCAGAAATGGAAACCAGTACATTTAACACAGATGTTTTCCAATCTATTCTTAATGTTTAATTTCCAGTGGGGAGTGGGTGGACACGGACCAAAAGTGGAATACCTAGAAAAACCTAAGAAACAAAGAACCAAAAGATCTTATAAAGATTATAGAGATGTTTGGTTCAAAAAAATTGAGCTTCAATTGGTGAAGGACTATTTGTTTTTTCCACTCCTTGCTCTCATCAACGTGCCTTCAATCTTGAATATCCCGAAAGTGATTTTGGCAAATTTCATTGCAAATGGAATCCGAAATGTTTGGACTTACGCGGTGATATTCTGTGGACACTTTACAGAAAATACTGAGACCTTTACTCCTGATGAGATCAAAGAAGAAACAAAATCTATGTGGTATCTTCGCCAGCTGAAAGGTAGCTCGAATTTGAGCGGGGGAAATCTCTTTTACATCATGACAGGACATTTGAGTCATCAAATCGAACACCATATGTTTCCAGATGTTCCGGCAAAACGATACCAAGAAATTGCACCTCGCCTGCAAGAATTATGTGCCAAGTATGGTCAGCACTACAATGTAGCAAGCTTCCCGAAACAATTCTGGACGGTCTGGAAACGAATCTTTGCATATTCTCTTCCTGATAAATATGCTCTTAAGATTATGGAATCCAGAAATACGAAAGCACGTAACAAAGCCTTGGCACAAGCAGTTCAAAGCGTAAATGTTGAGGAAAAGGAATTGGTTATTGCATAATCCAAGATTCAAAAAAAGCGATGTATAATCTCTTGTTCAATAAAAATTAGATCTTGAAGCCCGTTCATTTTGATCGGGCTTTTTTCTATGCAATTGGGAACATTGTTTACCTTTTTAAAAATGCCGATATGTTTTTTTAAACAATGGTTATGTTTTCTTGTCTAAAAGGTAATAACAGTGAGGTACATAGATGAAAAAAAATATATTGTTCGTTGTGCTTGCTTTAGTAAGTACAAGCCTTTTCGCTTTAGAGGAGATTGAAAAAGTATTGGTGAAAAAAGCCAATACACCAGAAGAGAAAAAAGTTGTCCGCGAGTATCTTTTAAAAGTTGCCAAGGACCATCGGGAAGTTGCTCAAAAATACAGAGGACTTTCTCAGTCAACCAAAGGTGGTAAAGCGGTTTACCAGGAAGCACGTAAAACCGAAATGTTGGAACTCGCTACTCAATTCGAGGACGATGCTAAAGTATATGAAGCCGAGGCTGAAAAATTAAAATAGACTTCTATTTTAAGGGTAGCAATGGCTACCCTTTTTAATCAAAATTTGCCGAATTCATTCGGAATCCTTCTAATCTTAATGCTTTTCTTTAATATTTTTATCTGACTTTTTGAAGAGGTTGTGATATACTTACGATCGTGAAAACTCCTTTGCTTGAGAATTTACTGAGTCGGTTAGTAGGAGAACGATCCTACCAAGATAACAAAGAACTTTTTCAAGCAAGGCTAATCGCTTCCTTCCTATTTGTGGCAAGTACTACCGCTTTTTTAACTGGCTTGCCCATCTTATTCATTCTTGGTGATCCATCAGGATATGTTACCCTCGGTTTTGGTGTAATTGTCGTATTTTTTATTGTTTTCTTTCGGCTTGGTTTGGGAACCACCACGAGTTTTATTCTACTTGAGCTTGCCACCGGTGTTCACTTTTTACTATGCCGAGCGATGCAGGATCGCATCGATTGGCCTTTGGCTGTTTGGTTGTCTATTTTTCCAATATTACGTTTATTATACGGTGGATTTCGACACGGATTGATGGGAATTTTATACTCTTCACTTTTAGCCATTGGAATGTATTTACTTGAAGACTACTCACCTTTCGTCCGAGTTCCTGTCTTAGAAATCATTTCTTTTTATCGCGCCGTATCACTTATGTTAGCGATTTTCGTTATAACTGCTGTATTTAATGCTCTGAGAATGGAAGCGATGGAAGTAGCTGAGAAGGCATCGAAGGCAAGAAGTCTTTTTCTTGCAAACATGTCCCATGAATTAAGAACGCCTATGAATGGAGTTATCGGAATTACAGAGTTGATTCTTTCCGGATCACTTCCTTCTGAACTTAGAAATCAACTTGAGTTGGTTCATCGAAGTGGGACACAAATGATTGTTCTGATTAACAATATTTTAGATCTTACAAGACTCGAAAGTAAAAAAGAAAAATTAGAATCTATAGCAACTGATCTAAATATGCTATGTCATGATGTGATGTCGCTTTTAAAGCCATCGGCTGATCAAAAGAAATTAGAGTTCACTTTAAATATAGATCCAAACATACCAAACTACTGTTTTATTGATCCAACTAGATTGAAACAAGTCCTCATCAATCTTTTGGGAAATGCTCTCAAATTTACTGATAAAGGATATGTGAAATTTGAAGTGAAGATTATAGAGGAGCTACTTGAGTTTCGAATCATCGATACAGGTATAGGAATTACAGATGAGGTGCGAGATCGAATTTTTTCTCCATTTGAACAGGCTGATCTCTCCATAACAAGACGTTATGGTGGGAGTGGACTTGGGCTTTCCATATCACAAAGATTAGTTGCTTTGATGGGTGGCCAGTTAACTGTGAGTTCTAATGAAGGAGAGGGAAGCGTTTTTTCATTTGAAATTCCCTGTATCATTGCGAACCAAAACTCACATCTTGAGCAATCAATCAAACAAAACGTGGATTCAAAAACTGAACAGAGAGTTCTCCTTGTTGAGGACAATGATATCAATTTGTTTGTAGCTTCCGGCATGTTAAAAAGATGCGGTTGTACTGTAACATGTAGAGTAAATGGAGAAGAGGCAGTAGATGCTGTTCGAGCAGAGGATTTTGATCTTGTATTGATGGATTGTCACATGCCAGTGATGGATGGATTTGAAGCCACGAGGCAAATCAGAAATATGTCTACTCACGTTGCAAACATCCCGATCATTGCTCTTACCGCCTCTGCAATGGCAGAAGATTTTGAGGCGTGCATGCAATCTGGTATGAACGACGTGCTCACTAAACCATTGTCATATGATAAATTGCGAAATATTCTCCATAAACTAAAAGCCAAAAAATAGAATTTTTTTTAATTTTCTTTGTCATTAAATTACTGATCTTCTCGTCCGATGATTGTAATGAAGTTTCCTATATTTCATTGCTAAAATCATGCTAAAAAAAGTAATCTATTTGTTCCTTATGTCTCTTCTTTCTATTTCGACGATGTACAATTGCTCTGGGAAAAAAAAGGGAAACAATCTCGGAATGCTTTTATTTGCATTTAGTAGTTCAGGATCTTCCGCTTCAAACGGAACAACCAACAGTGAATCTCCAACTGAAGTAACCATCGAGACTGGACCTACAGGATCTGTAGCGGCAGGAGTATCTTTCAGTAAGACTAGTCTATTAATCTCGGAATCTGGTTTGATTGATTCAGTAGGCATTGCATTAAAAAGTAAACCAACTGCAAACGTAAGTCTCAACCAGATTCTCGTTTCTGGAGATCCTCATGTCATTTTAAGTCGCTCAAGTTTGCAATTTAATTCTGATAATTGGGATCAAGTTCAATTCATAAACATCTCTACATCAGAGAATCAAATAGCGACTGGCAATCGATCTTTTCAACTAACGATCAATTCAGTAATCTCCTCAGACACTGCCTATCAAGGACTGACCATTCCTCCTTTGCAAGGGACAACAATAGATAATGATGTAGCTGGAATCACTCTTTCATCCGCAAACAATATAATCGTTTCGGAATCTGGTACAAATCATCTTTTCCAAATACAGTTGAATTCACAGCCAACACATTCGGTTACCATCCAATTAAATTCTAGCAATACATCGGAGGGAACTGTTTCCTCATCTTCAGTTACTTTTTCTACATCAGATTGGAACGTCCCAAAAAACATAACAGTAACGGGTGTGAACGATTCTATCCAAGATGGAAATCAAAATTTTAACATTCAATTTCCAGTAGTTTCTAGTTTGGATTCAACATACAATAATTATGTGTTATCTCCAATTTCTGCCACGAATTCAGATAATGATACTGCCTCAATTGTTATTAACCAATTGAATACAAAAACGACAGAGAGCGGTGGTGAAGCAGGAGTCACTGTAAAATTGGGATCACAACCCACGGGTGATGTTTCAATAAACATTCAAATCACTGCAGGCGATACTGATGAGGCGATACTTTCAAATTCGGTTTTGCTTTTTAATACTACAAATTGGAATACGATTCAAAATCTTAAACTAACTGGAGTGGATGATCCGAGTGTGGATGGGAATCGAGTCTATCAAGTGACCTTTTCACCAAGTTCCGCTTCGGACATTGTTTATAATACCTCGGTTCCTCCTTCAAATCTATCGTTTACTAATGATGATAACGATTCAGCAGGATTTCAAATTTCACCAAATGGTGGACTTGTGACATCTGAATCAGGAGATACAGCGATTTTCAATGTGCGACTATTGTCCAAACCAAATTCGAATGTAACAATTCCTATTTATTCATCAGATATTACTGAGGGTTCGATACAAGGTGCGATCACATCACTTACGTTCACCCCTACAAACTGGAGTACAAATCAATCCGTTACTGTCATAGGTTTAGATGATAATGAATTAGATAGAAATCAAAATTATCTTATTGTTCTGGATACAGCGGTGTCGAGTGATTCGCACTATAATGGGATGAATCCGAATGATGTAAGTGTAACCAATTCTGATAATGATACGGCAGGATTTACAGTCCTTGCGACCCTCCCTTTTACTGTAAGTGAAACAGTAAGTGGTACGAATCAAATTTTCATTCGTTTGAATAAAATGCCAACGGACTCAGTTCGAATTCCAAATATTACTACATCGAATAGTGCACTAGCGACTGCTAATGTTTCTGAACTCAATTTTAGCACATCAAATTGGAATGTCTGGCAAGAAATCACAATCCAAGGAATAGACAATCAAGTAGATGAACTTTCGGCTGGACAGAGTTTTACGATCTCATTTGGTAATAGCCAAAGTTCAGATTCAGCGTATAGTGGCGTAGCACTAAACAGTATCGCCGCCTCTCTATTGGATAATGATACGAGTTCGTTTACAGTTACAATCTCCAATCTTTATCGAAATGCAAACTATACAGATTCAGAAACTTTGTCTCTCTTAGTGTCAGATGATTCGCTATTTACAAGTTCAATTACAATCAGGGGAACTAGCAGACCATCAACAAACGTTATCGTTCCTGTATCTACAGCTAATTCTACTCTCACACTATCGAAACCTTCTTTTCAATTGACCTCATCAAATTGGAATACAGGTGATCGAGTCAATATAACAGGAGTCACGGATACATTCACGGCAGAGACCTTTGATAGTTTTGTGCAACTGGGAAGTGCAAGTGGTAAATCTATCCCGAACGGAACTCCATATGATTCTGCTGTGATTCGATTCAATAATGTAATAGCGAATGTCTATGTGCAGACATGTGAATCAACAGGAAGAATATATACTTGCGCCAGAAGGTCGACACTGTTTCAGAATGTTCCGCCTATAATCCGAACGGGAGAGAAGAATACTACAGCTGGTATCTATTTTATCGCGATGAAAGATGAGCCATCGGTCAATGTGAATGTATTGGCAACGGTTAGCAATGATTCGGAAGTGAGAATTTCTAATGTAAGAGGTGGATCTGGAACTACCTATACAAAAAGCGCGGATAACAAAAGAAATATTTCAGCTAACGTCATATTCCGTAAATCAGATTTTCGCACCCTTCGTTCCATATCTCTGCTGGGAGTTGATGAGACTGAGATGGGATTAACCAATGAAATTGATGGGAATAAACCATATCAGATCTCTCATACGGTTTCTTCCGCTGATTTAACATTCCATGGCATGGTTCTGTCTCCAAGAAATGGAATGAATGTAGACAACGATACGACATTCTTAGTTCTTAATCCCGTAAATAGTAGTTCGGCGAGATACTATCTTACAAGAACGGCAGGACCTTCGCGGACATTTACATTTAATGTTTCATTAAGCGTGCCTCCAAAACCCGGAAAGTCAGTTACATTTCCATTAAGTTTAACACCTAGTGGGCAGGCGACATTGAACAAAACTTCGCTGGTATTTGATTCCTCAAATTGGAATGTACCACAATCTGTAACTGCAACTGCAACACTTGGTTCTTCGTTAACCAGTACGAATTATTCGATGAGGATGTCGCCACTGGTGTCAGATGATCCAGCGTTTACTGGAAAAACAGTTTCTGATGTTTTTCTTACAAATACCTATCCTCGGATTATTATTAGCAAAACAAATGTAAGTGTGTCCGAATGGGGGGAATTACAACCTTCGGTAACAGGCGGCAGGACAACATTTACCGTCTCCTTGAGCTCGCCAATTCCAGTAACGGTACCTGCTACAAACCTTCAAATTGGTATCGTAAGTTCTGATCCAAATGAGGTGATGACCAGTCCTTCCGTACTTACCTTCACAAGCGCTAATTGGAGAACTGCCCAAACAGTAACAGTGATAGGTAAAGATGATTCAATCAATGATGGAAACAAATTAGGAACGATCAGTTTTACAAAGAATGTGATCGGAGATCCGACCTATGATGCATTTATGATACCTGGCATAAATTTCACCAATATGGATGATGACAACTATTGAAATTCAACTGTGAACCAATCGATGGTTGCTCCATTGGTTTCATCGTTATTTCTTTCAAATTGAAGCTGCGTTGTTGAAGTAAGTTGTGCGGAATAGGTTCCGGAATCTTGGGTTGTATTGTCATTTGCATTATTGCTTGCGCCTTGTGTATCATTTGACCAGACAATCATCGTCTTGGCAGTGTTTAATGCCGTTCCCAACGTTGCATTTACCGTAGTTCCACCGCCTGCATTTAAAGTTGTCGATCCACTTTGAACCTTTGTGCCATCTGTCATTTCAATGACGAACCAGGAAATTTGAACAGAAACATTGGCGTTTCCTCGTCGATTGAATGAAATCGTGTTTGCGTTGCTAATTTGACCACGAGTATAGAGGTGGGCTTCTCGACCGATCACACCGGAACTACCATTGATGCTAAAAAGTAAAAAACTTTTGGTTAAGTCTACGCTCGATGGCAATGTATAATTGACGACGGAAGTTGTAGCGGCGAGTTCCAACGGAGATGTTCCTGATGATTGAACATTTGCGCCATTAAATTCAACTACTTGCCATTCTATAGTCGTACTCATAGTTGATGAAACTTGCCTTTCAAGTCTGAGGGTAGTACTATTATTAAAGTAACCCATAACAGTTCTTTCTTCGTCCAAGGCAGTGCTAGTTGTGGATGTTCTTGAGTAAACGATTACGAAGGACTTGGATAAATTTACGGAACTAATCGTTACATTTTGAAATGTATTGCCAACACCTGCCGCTCCGGAGGATAAATTTGTAGTTCCCCTTTGGACGTTTACACCTGAGGCATATTCAACGACAAACCAGTTGGCAGTGGTACCTGTTGCTGAGGATTGACCGGAAGTCACACTAACTGTAGTCGGGCTTGTTAGTTGACACGTTATCATATTTGCAGCAGCTGAGCCTTGAATTCTTGCACCACAATACACAAATGATTTTGTCATATCGACGGGATTCGATAGAGTAGCCGTACTCGTATTAATTACATTCGTAATGGTTCCTGATTGAAAGCTTCCATTGACAATCGCAGAGTTTACGGAAGCGGCAATCGTCACCGTTACTGAATACACCTTAGTCGAGGTATCCGCCGCCGTAACTGTATAGGTAACGGTAGATGAAAAATTATTTGTGGAGCTTCCACTCACTTGACTGACACCCGAGACTGATACTGAAGAACCACTAGAAGAAAAAGTGGCAACGAGAGAAGTTACGTCTGTGCCAAAAGGCACAGTAACGGCGATATTTGATCCTGAAATGCTTCCTTTAATTGCAGGCGAAACAAATCCAAATGAAGTGATATCTTTATCACTAGCTGCTGCGGCTGTTACAGTCACAGTAAAAGTACGCGTACTAGAATCTCCTGCCGTTACCACATAGGATCGAGCAGTTGAAAAATCATTTGATGTTGTTCCGCTTACTTGTGTAGTGCCGGAGATTTGAACAATTGTACCTGTCGTAGTGAAAATAGCAACTAACGATGATAAATTAGTTCCGTTTGGAACCAAAACAGAGATGTTTGTTCCTGTGAAAATTGTTTGTAAAGAGTTTGAAAATCTAAAGGAGGTAATATCCTTGGCTGTGTTAGATGCAACCGTTAAGGAAACAATGTAAGTACTTGTAGATCCATCCGATGCTGTAACTACATATGAGACATCCGTGGAAAAGTTATTTGTCGTTGTGCCACTGATTTGTAGAGTTCCATTGACTCTCACAGAACTTCCCGTTGTAGTAAAAGTTGCGACTAAGGATGTTGTGGAAGTCCCAAATGGAACAATGACGGAAATGTTATTGCCAGTAATAAATCCGGTTGTTGCAGGACTTACGATTTGAAACGAAGTGATCGCTTTAGCTGAGGATGTGTTTCCATTTACCGTGATAGATAAAGTCGTGGTTGCGGTGCCTTCTTGCATTTCTGCTGTTATCGTATGTAGAGTTGCGGATTGAATGCTCGTTGGAGTACCAGAAATTACGCAAGAGGTGCTGATAGACAATCCTGTAGGTAAACTTGGCGATATGGAACAAGAAGTAGGACTACTTGAAACGATTGGTGTTAACGCTGAAATCGGTGTCGCATTTGTAAATGTATAACTACTATTAGAATAGCTGAGAGTGGGAAGTGGAATCGTCGACGTGGTTGTACCAAGGAGAGCCACAAGCATAGGTTGTGGGCTGACTCTTGCACATGCATTGCTCCATACTTGTGTAATCAAGAGGAGAACAAACGTTAGCTTGCAAAAACCCCGATGGTTCACGATCATGCCCTCTCTATTTATAACAATCATGCCATGGAAAATTAACTCAATACCAAAATAAATTCACATTACAAACGATGAATGATACATAATATTATACTTTGATTTGTGTCAAAATCTCACTCAGGTTGATCTTGGAGAGAGAGTTTAAAATCGAAGTTTCCATTTTATTGGAAACATCCTCCATGATGATTCCAATGGATTTACTAACCGGACATCCAAGGTATGGATCCTTTTGGGGTAATTCGATGACGTTTCGTTCCGAGATGGCCGTATATATTTCAGAAAGCGATATCTCAGCTGGAGGCTTACTGAGTTGGACTCCGCCGGTTTTTCCTCTCTGAGATTGGACTAGGCCAGCATTAGAGAGAGAAACTACTAATTTTCGGACAAAACTTGGGTTTGTACATAAGCTCTTTGATAACTCTTCTGAGCTCATGATTTTACCCGGATTGTATGCTAAGGCCGTCATCAAATGGACGGATACAGCAAATTTTGTCTCTTGCATCCTTAGAGATTACTGCCACTCATTCTTTTGGAAATAAAAAAAATATTTAAATGTATTTATTATTGTTGCATTTTTACAAATATATGTATCTATGAAAAATACATATATTTGGGTCCAAGTAAAGGCTCAATTAGGAGAAAAATATGAAGTATTTGAAGTTTGTTCCTTTCGGAATAATAACGTTAGGTTGTCTACTCTTCGGTGGAATGAAGCTTGTGGGAGCAGAGGAAATGCTAAAGAATATGTCTAATCTTAACTATCCGGAATGGTTCACTCGACTTTTAGGTCTAGGCGAGATTGCATTTGGTGCCTTGATATGGATGCCCAAATTTAGAACTGAGGCACTCATTCTACTTTTTGGAATCTTTTCTGGAGCTATCGGTTCGCACTTAGGTCACGGGGATCCAATTAATTCTATCGTTCCAGCAACCGTTTTTTTATTTTTGACATCGATTCTATTTGTCTTTAATAAAAAACAAATGTCTGTTAATTAAAGATTTAAAATTCTAATGAAGATGAATCCTTCTGTGCAGATAAAAACAAAATCAAGCTCAGAAGGATTGATTGAAACCAATACTTAAAAATTCAAAAAGAAAATAACCAAGCCTGTGAGCACTCCAAAGATTAAGATCGTATCGATAATCCAAACGCGACGAAGTGATTGAGCATAAGTCATATCTTCTCTTTTTGCATTGGTCATCGGATCTCGATGAAACATTTTGTGCAAAAGGACACTCCAGAGCGTTTTGATTTTTCCGTAAATTGGTGGATGGAAACTTTTTAAATTTAAGCCTTTAAAGCTTATAGTCCGAATCGCATCTGCTTCTGGTTTCCAAATCGATATGAATTTGGAAATAGCATGAGTAAAGATGAGATCCTTCTCTAACATTCTTGTTTGTAATAGTTGATCTCCAATGCACTGGTCTAAAACCATCGCCATTTCCATCGCGGCATTTACTCCCTGTCCGACAGGTGGAAAAGGTGAGGCCGCATCACCAATTAACACGACTTTACCGAAACTAAATGAAGAACAGATCTTTGCCCTTCCAGTGGAAATATTTTCTTGTGAAGCAAATTCTTCGATGGCTTTGTCAGTAATATAATGAGTCAGGCAATTAGTTGAACCATTCGGGTAATTTTTATGAAGAAAGTTTTTGGCTTCCTCAAAGGAACTAAACTTCCTAGATCCAGAGTAACCAATCTGGCAAAACCAAAGAGGATCCGATGGTCCTTTTTTCCCATTGATGGCACCCGCAACCGCTAAATACGGTGGCAAACCAAAAATGTAAAGATAACTAGGATTAAGTGATGTCGTGTTTTGATCAAAGGGTAGCATCCTAGAGAAATTGTTATTGTCAAGTGAGCGAACTTGGAATGATGGAGACTCTTGACTTAATTGATTCCTAACTGTTGAACCAGCACCATCACATGCAATGATCAGATCGAAATTTTCTACACTTTTACCTTGGTTGTATGAGATAATTCCCTTTTCAGAGCTCTCAATATTTGCTTCCGTTTCGAATAGAAGAGATACATTCTTAGATTCGGATGTAGTTTCAATGATTTCATTTTGTATTGCCTTGACGATATCACCTCTTGATCCCGTCCAAGCATCACCATGGTATGATTCTTCTAGCTCAATAGGAAGGATGGGTAAACGAATACCTTTAAAATGAATTAGATCGCTATTAAAACGTTCTTTCAAACCTACATACTTTACGGCCTTTGCTCCATGGCCAGTAATATCTATGGTGTATGATCGTAATGGATTGAAAGTAGGCGAATTTCTATGGTCAGGAGATTTTTCAAAGACCTTAATTAAAAAATTTTTACGTTTTGATAGAGCGAGCGCAAGTGTTAAACCCGCAGGACCCGCCCCGATAATTCCGATTCTAAAGTTATCAACTATTTTCGATTCCACTATATGAAAGATTTAATTCATCTATTCATATAGGTCGATCAATTCTTTTTCAATTTCTCCGAAAGGATTGAGTAACTAAACTAGAAAATTGCCATTCTTACCATTGCGGCATAAGCACCATCTGGTAAAAAATTTCTAAGAAAGAGGAGTGACTTCGCATCAGGACCAATTGTATATCGAAGTTTTTTTGAGCCATCTGTCGTGGCTTTATAAATGGCTTTTGCAACTTTGTCTGGTTGAGTAGCACCAGCTTCTGTTGACTTGTATTTTTTGAAAGCTCTTTCACATAACAATTTATAATCGGAAGGAGAACTATCTATGCTACTCTCGTTAGATCTTTCATAGAAATCTGTTTTGATCGCGCCCGGTTCCACAATTTTCACTCGAATTCCAAGTGGTTCCAATTCAAAACGAAGAGACTCCGTAAATCCTTCTACCGCCCATTTTGTTCCATGGTATAAGCTATAATATGGAAAAACAATTCTTCCTCCCATAGAAGCAACATTGACTATCACGCCACTTTTATTGGAACGGAAGTGAGGTAGAATTTCCCGAATTACATTCATGATCCCAAAAACATTCGTATCATATTGTTTCGTGATTTGTTCCGTAGATGCACCTTCAAATGGGCCAGTTAAACCATAACCAGCGTTATTAACTATCGCATCTATTTTTCCAAACTTTGAAATAGTTGTTGCGATCGCTTCTTTAATAGATTTTGCATCTGTTACATCGAGTTTTGGAATAATTGTATTTTCTAGTGTATTAAGCAATTTTTCTTTTGCCGGAGTACGCATAGAAGCGGCTACATTCCATCCTTTCTTCTGAAAAAAGAGAGCTGTTTCACGCCCAATGCCGGTAGAACTACCTGTGATCAGTACTGTTTTTGCGTTTTGTTGAGTAGACATTTGAATCTCCAATAAATGACTTTAAGTCATTTATTTATGACTGCTAGTCAGAAACAAGTTTTTTTCTGGAATTTTTATCTAGTTTCTATTTACTTGGATGAGTGAAGCGCATCTCCCCTTCAGAAAAACAGCCGAGAAAGAGAGCCGTCCTAGAAAAGGATAAGCTTTCCAAAAAATCGAACATCATCCTCGCGGCGGCAAATCTTCTGTTAAAAAGGGATCTAAACGATCTTTCCATGGATGACGTTGCAAAAAAAGCAAAGGTTGCAAAGGGAACCTTATATTTGTATTTTCCAACCAAGGAAGATCTAGTCCTTAGGGTACACATGTCTGATTATCAGGCCTGGATTAATGCCTTAGATGTGTTTCTTGAGTCTCCATCTTCCTTTACACATAACTTTGAAGATTGGTTTGTAAACTCCTTTGAAAACCATACAAGATTTATCAAAATACTTCCAATAGTTCCTACAATTTTGGAGAAACATGCAAGCTATGAGACAATAAAAGAATTTAAATCGGAATTATTGAGCGGCCTTAAAAAAATCGAACCAGCATTGACCAAAAAATTGGGATTTCAACGAAAGGAAGATACATTTATGTTTATTTTGCAATGCCATGCCATTGCGATTGGAGCGTGGTCTCATGGTTTTCCGTCCGATACCGTCAAACGAGTGATAAGTGACAACGGAATGGAATTATTTCAAATTGATTATGTGACTTTTGTCAAGAAAGCGATTGTCACCTTACAGCGTGGTTTTCGAGACTGAATGTTTCCTATTGAATTAGAATAAAAAATACAAACCAGCAGTTATACCGAAAAGTACACTTGAGAAAAATAAATCGATTTTTCTAGAATATAACCCTATCGCGACTGAGGCAAAGAGTGGAAAGCCGAAGAGCAGATATCCGGATACTTCAAAATTTATTTTTAAATAAATCCCGACAAGTATTGAGAATATATAAAAAATGATGATGAAGTGAGTTAGCGAAACTTTGAAGTTGTTAGTTTGTAAATCTAAATTACTGTCTTGTTTTTTAATCTTTTTCGCTAATGTTATACTTAATAACAAATGAAAAATTGATGAAAAAATAGTGATTAAAAAGACTCGATGAAGAAAATTTAGCTGATTTCCAAAATACTCCGAAATCAAAGAATCTTGAAAAAGATAACTATAAATAGCTGGAGCTAAGTAAGATAGTATCGGCGTAATCAGTATGGTAATCCAAGCTGATGTAGGATGCGATTTATTCCAAAACATTCCAAAAATAAAGACAACGAGTAACCCAGGCGTAAAGTTTGAGCTATGTGAGGAAAGCGTGATAAAAAAATTGCTCTTGGAATTTGGATCAAAAAATATGAGAGCCAAAAGAGTTGTAAGTATCGCGAAAAAAATAATAAACCATCTACCCATCTTTATACTCACGAAATCTTCAATTTCCTTTGGAATCTTGCTTCCGGAGTATTTAATTCTTTTGATTAGCGGTAGATAGATATCGATCGTAAAGAGAGTCGCGGCTGAATGTAACATTGAATCAATTGATGAAAAAATTGCACCCAGTAATCCTGCTAAGATAAATCCAATGAGTCCGTATCCTGCGGGCACAATCATGATAACTAATTTTGAAAAAGCTTCATCTGGATCAATGGCGGATACTAATCCATCGTGATTCCATATATGATAGGCGGCGACACCTGTCAAAATGGAAAAAAATGGAACGGTTAGTTTGAGAAAGCCACTTGCAATGATCCCTAAGCGAGCTTCCTTTAATGAAACTGCACCTAGCGCACGCTGGACGACATACTGATTGGTATTCCAATAAAATATATGTAGTATAAACATACCTGATAACACGCCAGTCCATGGAAGAACTTCGTGATTTGCTGGCAGGTAAATAGACATTCGACTTAGTTCATGCGGAGAATTCATTTCCTTTTCCATTAAGCCACTCAATCCTCCAATTTCAGCACGATTGATGGCTAAATAAGCCAAAACGATTCCGGAAATTAAAATCAAAACTGTTTGGATCACATCGGTATAAACAACGGATTTAAGGCCACCAAACCAAGTGTATATAGTTGAGGTAAATGCAATTATAATGACAAGATGTTCATATTGAATTGATGCTGATACTTGTTTTGCGAATGGTAAAAAGGCGCGACCTCCAATGTACAATGCACCTGTTAATTGAATTAAAATTAGCATTAGTGAAATGATTGTATACAGATTACTACTGATTTTTCCATACCGACGACTAAGGAACTCTGATAAGGTGTAGAACTTTTTTCTTCGTAGAATTGGTAAAATTACATAAGCAAGAAGAAGGATGGCAGGAATGGATCCAAACTCATAATGACTCTGCGCGAAACCAACGGAAAACCCTATTCCCAGCATGCCTACGATGTGGTTTGCGGAAATATTTGTTCCAAATAGAGAGCCGCATACACCCCACCATGGAAGGCTCCGCCCACCCAAAAAATAATCTTCTTTTGTCTTTTCCTCTCTACCGGCGTAAAGACCGACAACAAGCACAATGACAAAAGTTAGTAAAAAGAAAATTGAGTCCCAATGTGAAATCATAACAGAGAATTATTTCGTCATATTAGAATAATTCCAAAAAATGAGCAAGCGATTGTTAATTTCTGAAATTTTCTTGCGAATTCTGGACTCTCTCTTCATGTTGAAAGGTATGTCCAATCCTCTTGTCATTCGTTCCGAAGATCCCAAGGTAGAGGTTGGCTGGTTTTGTGACCTTTGCAATGGTGATTATCAATATTTGGGTGTGCCTGATGGACATTTGAGATCAAATTTCGATCATTGTAGTGAGATCATAAGGACAGCAGATTCACTTGGATTTCAAAATATTTTGTTGCCTTCTTCTTATCAGGTTGGACAGGATACACTCGCGTTTGCGGCCGCCGCTTCACAATTCACTAAAAACATTACATTACTTACTGCCATTCGTTGTGGTGAAATTCATCCACCGATGCTTGCTAGAACTCTTTCTACAATTGATCACATGTTAAATGGAAGATTAAATGTGAATATCATATCTTCTGATTTACCTGGTACCGTGCGCGATTCTGCTCTTCGATATGAAATTTCTAAGGAAGTGATTCAAATACTACAGCAAGGATGGACAAGAGATTCGATTGATTTTCAAGGTAAACACTACCAAATCAAACTTGATGCTGATCCTGTCAAAGCTTACCAAAATGGAGGACCTTTGTTATACTTTGGTGGTATCTCAGAAGATGCGAGAGAACTTTGTGCAGAGTTTTGTGATGTATTTTTAATGTGGCCAGAAACTGAAGACCGATTAGCAAATACTATGCGAGACTTAAGCGAACGAGCGAAAAAATATAATAGAAAAATCGATTTTGGTTTAAGAATTCATTTGATAGTTAGAGAGAGTGAAGTCGAAGCGAAAGATGCCGCAAAAGAATTAATCTCGAAACTTGATTCTAATAAGGCGCAAGAAATAAAAGATAGGGCGCTCGATTCAAAATCCGCAGGCGTAGCTAGACAAGACGAACTTCGCAAAAATTCTGATGCCGATCTTTTTATTGAACCACATATCTGGTCAGGGATTGGACTTGCACGTTCGGGTTGTGGATCGGCTATCGTTGGTTCTGCGGAACAAGTCTACGAAAAAATTCAAAAATATATCAATATGGGCATCCGAGCTTTTATATTCTCTGGTTATCCATTAATTGAAGAAAGCAAAATTTTTGCAAAGAAAGTGCTTCCACAATTAGAAACCGTATCATTTGCTGATGTCCAGGGAAGAAGACCCAAAACAACCCCTATCACTCCTTTAACAACGGCAGAAAGAAAATGAACGTACCACAAATTAAAATTCGATCTAATTCAGAAATCCATCTCTCTCGCTTCGTTCAAGGTATTTGGAGATTACACGAGGATCCACTAGGTGCGACTCCAAAGCGAGTTTTAGAAAAGATTGAAGCCTGTCTAGAATTAGGCATCAATACCTTCGATCATGCGGACATATATGGAGGTTTTGAAAATGAAGAGCTTTTCGGGCGTGCATTGGCTCTTTCACCTCACCTAAAAGGATTAATCAAAATCATTAGCAAATGTGGAATACAAATTCCAGGTGATAAGTTCAAAACCAAATACTATGATACATCTCCTGCGCACATGAAGAAATCTGTTGAACGGTCCTTACGTAAATTAGGTGTTGAAAGTTTAGATTTGTTACTATTACATCGTCCCGATCCGTTATTAAATCCCACTGAAGTATCGGATGCCTTTTTACAATTAAATATTGAAGGGAAGGTCAAATCGTTTGGAGTTTCCAATTTTTCTCCATCACAATTCAATGTATTGCAAAACAAACTCCACCTCCCACTTGTAACAAATCAAGTGGAGCTCAGCCCATTTCATACAGATCCATTATTTGATGGGACCTTTGATCAAGCGATAGACAATGATTTCTGCCCCATGGTATGGTCTCCAACAGCCGGTGGACGGATTTTTTCTCCGAAAACCAAACAAGAAAAACTAATGTTGGATACACTGTTAGATCTAGGAAAAAAATATAACTGCAGTTCGGATCACATACTTTACTCTTGGTTTTTAGTTCATCCTGCTCGACTGATCCCGATTTTAGGTTCAAACAATATAGAACATATACGTTCGGCTGTAGGTGCTTTAGATGTAAGAATCAGTAAAGAAGACTGGTTCCGAATATTGGAAGTAGGTCGAGGAAAAGAAGTCGCCTAATTTTGATCTGAGATGATTATTTGTATATTTTATAGAAAGGTTATATCATGTTAAACTATCAAAACTATTTTATTTCCATGTTGGTTGTGTTTTCCCTCGTCGCTTGTGGTAAGTCGGCAGAGTCTCCTGAGTCAAAAATGATCGATCTAGTTCCAAAGTTTCAAAAGGCAATGTGTGCAAAAACAATCGGATGTACGAAAGACGAATTTGCTAAAATCCCTCCTGAATTTAAGAATATGATACCTCCATTTATGCAATCGGAGGAAAAGTGTGTAACTTTCTTTGACAACAAAATGAAGGAAGCTGATAAAAAGAGGATCGAAGAAAAGAAAGAACTCACGATGGAACAAGTGAATGCTTTTGAAAAATGTATCATTGCAATCGAATCGACAAGTTGTGATGCATTTAAAGGGGAAAAAGAAAAGGTAACGATTCCTGGGTGCGAGGAAGCAGAAAAGTTATCTGGGTATTAATTCTTATTGGTATAACTAAATATTTAAAATAAACTTGCCCAGTTTACAAATTAACTTTCACCTTGTAAGATGATTAAAACTTTCTCGATGATTGTGATTTTTTCTGGGCTCCTCATTCACTGCCAAAAGAATGAGGATAATCTGATTGACGGAGTTAAGTTAACAGGTGATAAAAATTCAGATCTATTGCTGTTACTTGCCGCTAGTGATACTTGCAATCGAATCTCTTCAACGAATAAATCATTTATCTATTCAGGCAATTCATTTGTAATTTGTGGGAATACCGAAGAAACTGCTACCTTTACTGTACCAGTAGGTGGCACGTTTAACATTACAATGAAAGCTGGAATACAGAGATTGGTTGCCACTGGCTGTTCAACAAGAAGTTTTGATTTTAATGTAATCCTATATGATGGAACTACTAGCCTTGCGACTTCCACGAGTTCTACATCCACTTCGAGTGCCACACTTACGCTAAGTGCCAGTAAAACCTATACAATAGGAAATGACGGGTTAGTTAGCCCTTCGAATTATTCATGCCTCGGTAGAACTCCCTCAAGTGGTACGTCTGATTTTTCGATCACCTTTGTAAAAATTTAATTCGAATCAAAACTTATAGTAGTTAATCGAACAATTATGCAATCTAAAGCTACCGACCCAACCGAATATATAAATTCCTTACCAGAAGATCGAAAAGTAGTGATGACCCAATTGCGAAAAATGGTACAATCGAATTTGCCTAAAGGCTTTGCCGAAGTAATGAGCTATGGTATGTTGGGATATGTTGTGCCTCACAAACTTTATCCATCTGGATATCATGTGAATCCGAAAGATCCCCTACCGTTTCTCGCCATTGCCTCACAAAAGAATTTTATTGCCATCTATCATATGGGCATTTATTCAGATTCGAAGTTATTGGAATGGTTTACCAAAGAATTTCCAAAGCATTCTTCAACAAAATTGGATATGGGAAAGAGCTGTATTCGATTTAAAAAAATAGACCAGATTCCATTAAAGTTGATCGGCGAACTTGTAAAAAAGATGACAGTGAAAGATTGGATATCCTTATATGAAGGACAATTGAAAAAGTAAGCTATGCTAAGATTGATTTGGACCTATACTGTCACTTTTTATTATCTGTTAAGACTAAAATCTAAATTAGGCGATGATTTTTTTTCGAATTCTCCGTATGGAACGATCATAGGTCAGAAAGCGATTTGGGCCGCAGGATACGAATTGAAAATCATAGGTTTAGAAAATCTTCCCAAAGAAAATGGTGTATTATATGTTTCAAACCACCAATCTTTTTTTGATATTTTTGCTTCCTTCGCGATTATCAAACGTCAATTAGGTTTCATTGCAAAAAAACAGCTTAAGAATTTTTTCTATGTGGGTTTGTATGTAGAAAAATTAGGCGGAGTACTTATTGATAGAGATGATGTTCGAAGCCAGGTAGAAGTGTTGACTCAACTAACTAAAAATGTGAAAGCGGGATACAATGCATTTGTATTTCCAGAAGGGACAAGGTCGAAGGATGGTTACCTTTCTGAATTCAAAGGTGGTAGCTTCAAAATTGCCATGAAAAGTAAATGTAAAATCGTTCCGATCACATTTTATAATAATTTTGAAGTAGTTAAAAATCGCAAGGATAGAGCCATTAAAGTTAAGATTGATCCGGCAATATCCTATGAGGAATATGCTAGCCTAAATACATCTGAGCTTAGTCAAAAGATCCAAGCAATCATTCAAAAAAATCTAGATGTTGGAATTGAAAATTTAAAATTCGCATAAGAAAGGATAGGTTGAGTTGTGAGCACTAGACTTTCTGAAATCTAGTGCTTTCTGATTTACAATTTTGAAACAATATTTTCTGAAACTTCCCACAATTTTTTTGCAACGGTAGGATCTTCGGCAATGGGAATCGGCCGCTTTACATTTACATCTGCAAAGTAAGCCCCGTTATGCTGCGTGATCGTTTTGCTAATCGCCACATAACATTGAGTTGCGGCACCTTGTGGAATACTTTTGAGAAAGATAGGACCAACAAGGCCGAATACAGCACCTGCAATCGAAGGTAAATGTCTCCCCAAGTTTGTCTGGATCACTCCTGGATGAACAGAGAAGGCAAGCTTTTTTGTTCCGGCAAATCTTCGCGCCAATTCCTTTGCAAAATATAGATTTGCTATCTTTGATTGACCATAGGCCTTCCAAGCAGTATAACCTTTGGCGCCATCTAAGTTATCAAATTCGATACCTACTTTTGGGGCCATACTATGCGCAGAACTGCTTAACATCACAACTCGCCCTTCTTTGGTTAGTTGATCAATTAACTCAGTGACTAAAATAAAATGTCCAATATGATTTGTAAAAAATTGTAACTCGTATCCAAAGGCTTTTTCTAATTTTGGAAGTGCCATAATTCCAGCATTACAAATAATCGCGTCCAATTTGATGCCAGTTTTTTTGATCGCCTTTACACATTCTTTTACGCTTTTTGGGTCAGATAATTCGCATGCAAAGCCTTGTCCCTTGCCTGCGCCAACTTCCAGGCAGGCCTCATTTGCTTTTTCAATCGTTCTAGCTGTCCCCATCACTCTTGCACCCCGAAGAGCAAGAACTCTCATCGTTTCTTTGCCCAAGCCAGAATTGCATCCAGTGACAAGATATGTTTTGCCAGATAGGTCATAGCCTTCTGTGACTTGCTCTGCAGTAGAACCGTAGCCGAAACCAGAGTCTCCCTTTGGTTTAAAAAATTCAATCAATGACATAAATATTCCCCTTTGTTAGACAGATAGAATTTGAGAATTGAAAATTCTAAAAGGCTGATTGAACCCGAATCAAATTCCCAGTTAAAATCGCATTAGAATCAACATGGTATTCTTTGTAATATTGAATGCGTTTGTCTTTCAATTCACTAGATGAACGAAATGCTGCTCTTTCGAGGAGCGATCCCACGATCATTCGGGCGGCAGACTGGACAACTTCAAACGCGAGCATATCTTTTGTTTCTTGGTCGGGTATCTGTTTCCAATTTTCCACAATCTTTTCGAAGGTTTCTCTCAAAGTTGAGAGGTTAGGTGACTCGGGTATTTCTTTGACCAAATGATCCAAATAGGCTCTGAAAACTCCAGATTGTGACATCCCGGATACGATTCCGCCGATCGCCGCGTTTACTTGAATTTGTGTGGTTCCATCATAGATATTTGTTATACGAGCATCACGATACAACCTGGAAATATCGTAGTCTTCTGTAAACCCTGCGCCACCAAACACTTGTAATGCATCGTATACGAGAGAATTACAAGTTTCAGAATTAAAGTACTTAGAAATAGGGGTGAGAGTGTTTGCCACTTTTTCCCAAAATTTTGCGTTTTTAGCGGCTTCACTGTTTGGATCGATTTTGATATCTTCTGTCCAATAGTATTTGTCGACTGAATATGCCGCCTCGACCATAAGGCAACGCATACCGGATATTTCTCTTTCCATACGATCCAACATCCGTCGAACTGCAGGTATCGTCGCGATTGGCTTTCCGAATTGAATGCGTTCGTTTGCATATTTTTTAGCTTCTTCGAACGCGGCTGTAGCAATACCCGTTCCTTGCGAGGCGACACTTAAACGGGCTCCATTTAACATTCCCATTACGTATTTGACAAGACCAAATCCTTCTTTTCCTACCAAATAACCTTTGCTATTGTCATACACTACTTCGCAGGTTGCCGATGCTTTGATACCTAACTTTTTTTCGATACCTTGGATGGAATAATCTTTGTTTTCAACAATAAAAAACGAGAGTCCTCGCGCCCCACTTTCAGGACTGCCTGTTCTTGCAAGCGTTAGCGTAAGACCCGGTTCACCATTTAGGCCACATGCCATAGTTTGGTAGCGTTTCGTGCCTGTTAGAAACCACTCATCGCCTTTTTTTTCAGCCTTAGTTGTTACATTAGGCAAGTCGGAGCCAAAATCTGGCTCGGAAAGTCCCATGGTTACACTGTAATGATTGGAAATTATTTTCGGTATCCATTCCATTTGCATTTCTTCTGTGGCGCAACGTTCTAAGATACTTGCTAGTCCCATGCTCCCGACTGCTATAGTGATCGAACTATCCGACCTGTACATAATTTCAGCGATCATTGCTTTTATGACATTGGGAACACCAAGACCACCGAATTTTCTTTTGAATGCTACAGGTCCAAGTCCTGCCTCTTGGTATTTATGAATGACATCAACCATCGCCTGTGGGTGAGTTACGATTCCGTTTTTGAAATCTAATCCTTCCCATTCGACGTCTTTTGCAACTTGAGAAACAAACATTCCAGATACTTCTCCGCAGGAATTGAGAATTTCTTCATAGTATAATAGGGCCTCTTCTGTGCTAGACGGTGCCATCTCTAATTTTTGATTTTTCGTAGTTTCGTACTCTTTGGCATCTGCGAAATCATGTTCGTAAAGTGAAATGATCTCTTCCCAATTGATCAAAGATTGGAAATGTTCTTTAAGATCTGAGTTGGACTGGAAATAATTATTTTGTATCATAAAGCCTCTGGAAAACAAAGAATGGAAATTAAGTTTGGGCGGGGCTATTAAAAAAAGGGAGACCTAGGAAAAAACTTTAAAGCGGTGATTCCACGATTCCTTTGATTGCTAGTTTTTCCCCAATCAGACAAAAAGGAAAATTATGAAAAATTTTTTAATCTTAGTTTCAGCTTTTGCAATCTTTAGTTGCACCAGCACTCCTAGTGTAGAATTGCCGATCAAATCGACAGTAGTCGGAAATGCAGTAGAGTACAAACTTGATGGTAAAACTTACGAAGGTTATATGGCAGTAGATAAGTCTCTGACAGGGAAAAGACCTGGAGTTCTTGTCATACATGAATGGTGGGGATTAAATGATTATCCAAAACAACGAGCAAAACAACTTGCCGATCTGGGATATGTAGCATTTGCATTGGATTTATACGGCAAAGGAATTGTTGCAAACAATCACGAAGAAGCAGGGAAGTTATCAAATGCAAATGGAGATTCAAAGATTTTACTCAAAAAAATCAATGAAGCACTCAAAATACTTAAATCGAATCCGGATGTAGACCCGTCGAACATCGCGGCTATAGGTTATTGTTTTGGTGGAAAAGCTGTCATTGAACTGGCCTTGGATGGTCAAGTTTTAAAAGGTGGGATTGTCTCCTTTCATGGAATGTTAGGTAGCAATAATTTAGCAACAGGTGCAAAAAAAGTAAAAACGAAAATGCTCATCCATCACGGTGCAGATGATCCTTTTATGTCGAAGGAAGTTGTTTCCACCTTTGTTAAAACATTGGAAGAAGCAAAAGCTCCATTTACATTTGTAGCCTACCCAGGTGCACAACATGGTTTTTCAAAACCCTCTGCAGACAGCTATGGCATCAAAGGGTTATCGTATAACAAAAAGGCTGACTATGCTTCCTTTGAAAGTATGAAATCCTTTTTGGCAGAAAATTTCAAATAAACAATCGGTAGGATAAACATTGTTAGAGCACTAGCAGTGATGAGTCCGCCAATCACAACAGTGGCGAGAGGTCTTTGGACTTCCGCCCCTGCGGTTGTGCTTATCGCCATGGGTATAAAACCTATGGAAGCGAGAAGGGCTGTCGTCAGAACGGGTCTTAACCTCATAGTCGTTGCTTCGGTTACAGCTTTTAATGTATCGTAACCTTTAGCTTCCAATTCCCGAATAAAGGAAACCAGAACAAGTCCATTTAATACCGCAACACCAAACAATGCAATAAAACCAACACCAGCGGAAATGCTGAAAGGCATTCCCCGGAGCGACAAAGCAAAGATTCCACCTGAGATTGCAAGAGGCACATTCAAAAAAATGATGATTGCTGGAGACCACTCACCAAACGCAAGATAAAGAATGATCAAAATCGTGAGAAGGGTGATGGGTACGATTGTAACAAGTGTATTGGAAGCGGATTCATATTTTTGATACTCTCCTCCTAAGGAATAACGATAGCCCGTCGGAAAAATAATCTCTGAATCTATTTTTTTTCTGACTCGATTTACTGTCGTAAGCATATCGCTACCGCGAATATTGAATTGTACAAGAGCTAACCTCATTTGGTTTTGATGATTGATTTGGACTGGACCGACTTCCGTCTTGATCTCTGTAAGCTCGTGCAAGGGAACATAAACTTGATCGGCTACCTGTATAGGTAAATTTCGGATCGATTCAACATCATTGTCTGTATCTGATTTGATTACGATATCGAATCTTTTCATACCTTCGTACAATATTCCAACGAAGTTACCAGATGAAATAGATTCAACTATTTGGTTGATTGTATCTACGGACACACCATACCTTCCCAATCGTTCTCGATTGGGTGTGATCCGAAGATACGAAAGCCCAGATAAGTGTTCAATTCTAAGATCGACTACACCCTGTTCGTCGTGAATGGTTTTTGCGATACGTTCCGCTAAATTTTTGAGTGTATCTAAATCTTCTCCAAAAATCTTCACACCAACGTCAGACCGAATGCCTGCCATGATTTCATTATTTCTCATTTCAATGGGTTGCGAGATACCAATCGAAACCTCGGGCACTTTCTTTTCTAATAAGGATGCAATTTGATTTTCCAATTCTTCTTTATCCATCCGCCAGCGACTTCTATCTTGTAGTTGGAGATAGATATCCGATTTATCAATTCCCATAGGGTCGATGGCTAGTTCGGGTGATCCAGTACGAGAGACAACACCCAACACCTCCGGAAATTCTGCGCGTAGCGCATGCTCAATTTTTGTAGAAGTATCCATAGATTCTTTTAAAGATGAGGAGGGGAGGCGCATAATTTCTAATAAAAGATTCCCTTCATCTAGAGTTGGCAAAAATTCGCCGCCAATGAAATAAAACAAAACAAGTGAAAATGCAAATAGACTAAGTGTGGCTACGATCGCTTGCTTGCTTCGGTTCACTATAAATTTAAATTTTGATTTGTACCATTCTAATATTTTATGAAAGATGAATGTTTCACCTTCTTCCTTGTCATTTGGTTTTAATAGATACGATGCTAGAACAGGAATGATTGTAAGCGTAAGTATGAATGCTCCCATTAGTGCAAAAAGAACTGTTACTGCCATTGGAATGAACATTTTTCCTTCCGTTCCACCTAAGACCAGTATAGGTATGTATACAATGCCAATAATGATTTCACCGAATATCGTAGCCTTTCTTACTTCGATCGTTGCACTCAAAATTGTTTCGCGAATTTCATCCTTGGTCATATCTCTTTCTAACGAGATCCTCTTCTCTCGCAAACGTCTATGAGAGTTTTCAATGAGAATTACAGCTCCATCGACAATCAGACCGAAATCGATGGCACCCATGGACATCAAATTCGCTGGCAAATCTCGAAGAAACATGAGTGAAATTGCAAATAGTAAGGCAAGCGGTATCATGCTTGAGATAACAAGCCCCGATCGAAGGTCTCCAATCATTATAAATAAAATGATAATAACTAAAATTGCTCCTTCTGAAAGATTCCATATGACTGTTTTAATAGTCTGATTGACCATAATCGAACGATCATAGAATGGAATAATTTTCATACCAGGAGGAAGTGTAGTCTCTAGATATTTGATTTTTTCCTTAACTGCAGTGGTTACTTGTAAAGAATTCTCACCAATTAACATAAGAGTAACGGCACCTACAACTTCACCCTTGCCGTTTGCAGTTGCGACACCTTTTCGCAATCTATATCCTTCTTCAATTCGGGCAACAGACTTCAGAAAAATAGGAAAGCCATCCTTGGTTTTTCCAACTTGAATTTGCAAAAAGTCTTTGCTCTCTTTTAATAATCCGTCACTTCCTATGATTAGTTGTTCTTTGTTTTTTTCAATGTAACCACTACCGATCGCGGCATTGTTTTCTTTGATGGCATTTGAAATTTGAGAAAAACTGAGGCCTAGTGAAACCATAGCTTGTTTATCAATGATCACTTGAAACTGTTTAGTCTTTCCACCAAACGTATTGACATCGACTATGCCTGGAACAGTCTTTAGAAGTGGATTGATAAACCAATTTAAATAAGTAGTGAGTTCGATTTCGTTATGTAACTCACTCTCAAGTGTGAATTGAAACACTTCTCCGAGCCCAGTAGTAATAGGCGCAATCTGAGGAACACCAAAAACAGCTGGAATGTTTGCTTGTGCTTCTTGCAGTTTTTCACTCACTAATTGCCTTGAATCGAGCAAACTTGCACCATCTTCAAAAACGGCGGTAACAAGAGAAAAACCATAACGAGATATAGATCTAACCTCGACTAATTTTGGTATGCCTGACAAGGATCGTTCGATTGGGTATGTGATGTATTTTTCAATTTCTAGAGCAGAGAGAGACGGTGAAGTAGTTGTCACTTGAACCTGAACGTTTGTGATGTCAGGAACAGCATCGATTTTGATCTTGCTTGCACTGTATATTCCAAATAGCACCAAAAAAAATGTCGCTATGATTATAATCGGTCGATTGAATAAGGACCAACGAACAACATACGTTAAGAACTCCATGATTAATCATCTCCGTATGTTGATTTAAAATGGATGGCTTTCAATTCAAAGCTTCCATCAATCACAACAAATTCATTCAGCGAGACTCCAGATTTAACTTCTATGTGATCATCGATAGTAGAACCTATTTCAATTTCTCGCCATTCATATTCGTTCTTTGATTTTTGTATAAAAACAAAGTTTTTATCGTTCATCTTTTGGATCGCTTTGTTTGGAATTTTGATTCCTTCTTTTGGAGATATTTCGATGTAAGCTTTGCCAAAGAGCCCAATTTTCCCTTTACCTCCTTGGTTTTTAAAAACGATACGTGCATGTATGGTACGTGAAATGGGATCTACTTTTTCGCCGATATGATTCAAACTGCCTTCAAACTTCATATCAGGATAAGAATTGAGGACAACGTAAGCTTTGTCTCCCTCGGATAAGTTTTGTAAATCGTTTTCGAAAATTTTTGCCATAAACCATAAATGGGATAACTCGGCAATTGTTGTTAAATTTTGATTTCCTAAGACTTGCGATCCTAGTATCGCATTTCGAGAGATAGCAAGTCCGGACCGGGGAGCGATGACATGGTAGATTCCGGAAACTTCATCATTGATGTTTAGGCCATTCACTCTTAGATTTTCTTCTGCTGATGATTTTTCAGCTCGAATAATCCTAAGGTTAGATTCTGCATCAATCAATTCTTGTTTTGCGGATAAATTCATTTGAACAAGAGATTTGATTCTCTCGTAATTTTGTTCAGCGGCAAAATTTTTAGTTTTAGCCATTTGATAAGCAGATCTTAAACGAGCGAGTTCTGGGGAATCGATCACGGCAAGTAATTGCCCTTTTTTGATCTTGTCTCCTTCTACAAATTTAACCGAAGTCACTCTACCAGAAACTCTAGCGGGAACATCAATAATTGAATCAGGTACGGCTTCTGTTTCGCCTAGTAGTTCAATTTTTTTACTAAAATGCGAAAGCTCCACTTCTATTGTTTTGATGGTCAGATTTTGGAGGCGCTCTTCGGGTATAATCAGTAAATTTGGATTCGGAACGGAAGAGTCTTTCGTTTTTTCTTTTGCTCCTCCTTGAAAGATGGATTTGTAGTTCCATATAAATACAGTGCATAATGCAATAATTGAAAGGAATAAAAGGATTTTAGTTTTCATAGTTTATCTCGTATAACAAGCTTTCCTTCTGGAAGGCCGAGTGCTCTTATCAGTTCGATTTGAGCGAGCTCAAAATCTGATTTTGTTTGAAGGTAATTTAATTTAGTTTGGACCAAAATTCTTTGGTTATTAATGGCATCAATCACACGAATTTTACCCATACGTAATGCTTCCGTTAGGTTAGAAATATCGTTTGATGTGCGATCTAAAAGTCTTTGATCATAAAACGCTAATTCTTCCTTGAGGGTTAGATAGTTGGAAAGCGCCTGAATCACTTCTTGTTTGACAGTTCGACTGACTAGGTCTCGTGTTTCAAAAGATTGTTCACTTTTTGATCGAGCGATAAGGCTTTCGCCTTCGAAATCTCGCCAAACAACGAGAGGTAAAGAAATTTGACCACCAATTACGCGTTCGTTGAATCCGTCGTTTTGGACAAAAGCTCCAACGCTGATGTTTGATACTTTCTGAAGTCTAACTTCTTCGTATCGAAGCAAAGCAAGTTTAATGTCTTTCTCTGTTAATTTAATTTCAGGTCGATTTTCTAAAGCAAGTGAAAGGAGACTGTCTTTATCATCCGAAAGCTCTAAATAAAGATTGAATGTCGGATTCCAATCCATTTCCATATTTTGGGATTGTGAGAGGAGTAGATTCAATTCACCTTTGGTCTGTTCGGCCTTCCTTATGGAATTCTTCCAAACTTTCGCCATTCTCAGCTCTTCGGATTCAGAAAGACTTTCATCAATGCCCGGTGAAATGCCTTCTTTGACTCGCGCTCTAGCAATGGTAGTTAATTTTTGTGATAGTTGATACAATTCCTGAGAAAGTAACTCTTCTTTTTTTGCATTTTGAAAACGAACTAAGTTAGACAGTGAAGAAAAATAAATGGAACGCCGAATCGTCTCTAACCGAAAGATTTGGCTCCTGAATTCCTCATCAGCAATTTGCATTGCTTTTTCTCTTTTACCACCTACAAAGATTTCTTGTGATACAAGCAATTGAAAGTTCGTAGCTTGATTGAAGGAACCACCTCCAGATAAATTTGTTGAATCAACACTTCCCCGCCTAGAGGCTAGTGAACCGCCAACGATAGGATTTGATGGAAAAAAGTATTCTGCAATTTTTTTCCTACCCTGCATCTCTTTTGTTCGGTATAGCTCAAGTTTGTAAGAAGGGTGCATATTGATTGCACATTCAGTCAATGTATAAACATCCCAAGGTGGTTTACATGACTGAACTTCCCTTTCTTCGGAATAAATTTCAGTTTGAAAAAACGTAAATAATAATAGTAAAATATACTTATACATAAATCTCCATTGTTCGTCGCGCTGACGTGATACAAAATTAGGAGAATATGAGTCGGGGAGGTCTAAAAAAAGCTTTTGCCGTAGTTTTGGTTTTGAGTACAGGAGTAAATACTTGTATGTAAAGATAATTTAGATTAACAGTGATATGGTAGAGGTTCAAATTCCAAGAGACAGATAATTGCAAATTGCAAGGGCAGGAGAGGCAAACGTGGTCTTCATGTTCACCATGTTCTTCCAAGGAATGATCAACTGAAGTTCCACTCACATGATCTAGAAAGGCATAAGGGCAAGTGGACTCTGGAGCTCCCAGTATGCCACAATTTGCTTCATTGTCTAAAATCTTTTGAAGAGCAAAGTTAAAACAAAAAATGGTGATGAATACAAATTTCGAAAACACTTTCCATTTAAATGAAATGCCCATCATCTTTAACTTAAGACATTAAGTAATCTAATGCAAGGTCTTTTTTATTTGCTTAATTGAAAGATTGGTATGATTTTGAATTTATGCTCAATTCCACACTTCTATGGCAGCCACTTGATCCAAAGACAAACTTAACACATTTTAAAACATTTTTGGAAAGTCAAACCGGTGCTCAATTTGCAAACTATTCTCAATTGCATCGATGGTCTGTGGAACATCTGGATTTGTTTTGGTCAACTTGGGCAAGGTATTCTGGATTTAAGTTTTTGAACCAGCCTACTCAAACACTTCATGTTTCTAAAAACTTTTGGGAGTCAGAATGGTTTGTGGGTGGAAGCCTAAATTTTGCCGAGAACTTGCTTGCAAAGGGTTCTGATTTTGCAACTGCGATTCAATTTTTGAGGGAAGATGGCAATCAAACTCGCATTAGCTATCAGGAACTTAGAGCATCTGTAGCAAGCCTAGCCACCTATTTAAAATCAGTCGGTATTCAAAAAGGAGATTGTGTTTGTGGACTCGTACCCAATGCACCCATCGCGACGATAGGTATGTTGGCTACAACTTCTCTGGGTGCCGTTTGGTCGAGTGCGTCACCAGATTTTGGAACCAAAGCCGTTTTGGATCGCTTTGAACAAATCCAACCCAAAGTGTTTCTTTCTGTGGATTGTTATCTTTTTAAAGGGAAAAAGATTTCGATCTTGGATAAGGTGAGTGAAATTTCTTTATCCCTTTCCCAAAAAAACAAAAAATATTCTGCAACGATCGTAGATTCTTTCTTAGGTGAAGATTTTGTTGTAAAGGATATTCCTTTTTTAAAACGTTTTAGAGATCTGGAAAGAAAAACAGCTGATGACCTAACATTCACTCCAATTTCGTTTTCAGATCCTGTATATGTCATGTTTTCTTCAGGAACAACTGGATTGCCAAAATGTATTGTGCAAGGACCAGGTGTATTACTCAATCATACAAAGGAACTTTCACTCCATTGCAATTTGTGCGAAGGGGACAAGATATTTTACTACACCACCTGCGGTTGGATGATGTGGAATTGGTCACAATCAGCACTTGCAATAGGGGCCACATTGTATTTGTTTGATGGAAATCCATTTTACCCAAATTGGCAAAGATTATGGCAATGGATTGTAGACGAAGAGATTAATATCTTCGGAACGAGTGCCAAGTATCTTTCTGTTCTTGAATCCGAAGGAGCAAAACCGAAAGATTTTTTTTCATTCAGCTCTTTAAAAACAATCCTCTCGACGGGAAGCCCACTTTTTGATTCTGGGTTTCGTTATGTATATGAATGTATCAAGGAAGATGTCCAACTTTCATCAATATCTGGCGGGACAGATTTAAACGGTTGTTTTGCGCTCGGGAATCCGAATTTACCGGTTTATTCTGGGGAGATACAATGTTTGGGGCTTGGCATGGATGTCCAAGTATTTGATGAAAATGGTCAATCAGTCAGACAAGAAAAAGGTGAACTGGTTTGTTTACAGCCGTTTCCCAGTATGCCATTGTATTTTTTAAATGATCCAGATCAAAAAAAATACAAATCAGCTTACTTTGACCGATTTGAAAATACTTGGTGTCATGGTGACTTTGCAATGATCACAGAACACGAAGGTATGATCATTTACGGGAGATCCGATGCAACATTGAATCCTGGTGGGGTTCGCATTGGAACAGCCGATATCTATGCTGTGATAGAGACGATACCGGAAATTTCTGATTCTGTCATCATCGGACAAAATTGGCAAGAAGATGTACGAATTGTTCTTTTCGTCAAAATAAAAGAAGGACACTCGTTAACCGACGATTTGCGATATCGGATCCAATCAAAAATCAGAGAACAGACTTCTCCTCGCCACGTTCCAAGTTTTATTTTGGAAGTGCCAGAAATCCCTTACACGGTGAATGGAAAGAAAGTAGAGATCGCCGTCCGACAGACAGTAGAAGGCGAAATTGTTAAAAACAAAGCAACACTTTCAAATCCAAATTCCTTGGACGTGTTTGGAATGTTTCCCGAACTGAAGTGATCAGGAAACTTTGATCAAATGCTCTTTGGTTATGTAATCTTCACTTGAGAATTTGTTTGAATTGATTTCAAAAACAATGGCTTTTTTGTTATGATATCAAATTGCGTCTGGTATTCGGCATGATTCGTTTTGAAGATTTTGTCCCACCAATTGAAATATAAACCATAATTGCAATTGAAGTATTTATGATGCATATTGTGATGTGTGGTCGTGTTATGCCAATTTGTGAGTCGGTTTCCTACAAATCCCTTAGGAAACGTTTCAAATGCCAGATGACCTAAAACATTTAAGAAAGTCATATAAAGTAAGAAAGAAAATATCGCCAATCCATGAACTGGCATGATCATCACTATCAATGGAACGATCCCAGCTTCCACGACCGCTTCATAAGGATGGAATGAAAATGCAGCCCATGGCGAAGGGTTTGAGGATTTGTGGTGAACGAGATGCATATGTTTGAACAGAAGTTTGTGGTGCATCATCCTATGAGTGAGATAAAAATAGGCATCGTGGATAACAATCATGGCGATCACACTGAACGCAAAGTAGGCCCATCCTCTTTCCGATATATCTTTGTAAATATGAGTGTAGCCATTTATTTTGGCGGTATAGATTCCAACACCGACGAGACCAAAGATGACCATGGTAGTCAGAGAATAAAAAATCTCGTGCTTGATTTTAGAAATGTCAGCGAGCTTTCCTTGGATAATCCTGTGGGCGAATTTATCTTTCCATTTCTTCCAAAAAGCGTAATAAGCAACTCCTGCGAATAATATATAGCGGAGCGTGACAACCGTGGTACCGACAAGGAATACAATTAGAAATGGGCGAATCTCATCAAAGTTCATCTTGCTTTCTTTCTCCTCTCATTCATCAGAATGTCAACGATATTGCACGGCTAAAATCCCATTGGATAGATTGCGCTTGACGATTCCAAACTTCAAATAATGATTCCAGGACTATGTTGCAAAAGTTCCTGAACTGGTTTCAACCGGCGAAACCGATACCGAGAAAATCTCCCGAAGCAATTGAGACAGATTATCCGAAATATCGATTTCGCATTTTAGAATCGACATTTCTCGGCTATACCACGTTCTATTTGGTGCGTAACAACTTCTCACCAGTATCCAAAGAAATCGGAGAAGCGCTTCAATATACAAGGCAAGATTTAGGTGACATGTTGGCGGTCACAGCGATCACCTATGGCATTGGCAAATTTTTGATGGGGGCACTCTCTGATCGCTCAGATCCACGTAAATTTATGGCCGTCGGTCTACTTTTGACAGCAATTTTAAATTTTGCTTTTGGATTTGCCAATACTTATTGGGTTCATCTCACATTATGGGGATTAAATGGTCTGGTACAAGGCATGGGATGGCCACCTTGCGGACGTTCATTGGGACATTGGTATTCTGTCAGCGAAAGAGGACGAACATTTGCTTTTTGGAACATTGCACACAACATTGGCGGTGGATTGGTTGGTGTCATCGCCTCTCAGTCCGCGGCAAATTTAGGTTGGGAATATGCATTTTTTGTTCCAGGAGCCATAGCACTTATAGGTTCAGTCTATCTATATTTTCGGTTAGCTGATACGCCACAATCTGTAGGTCTACCTCCCATTGAGGAATACAAAAAAGACTATCCGAAGGAAGATTCTGTAGATCGACAACACACTGCTCATCACGAGACGGAACTAAGCATGCGCCAATTGATAGTTGCAAACGTTCTATTGAACAAATACATTTGGTTGTTTGCGATCATTAACTTTTTTGTTTATATCATTCGTTATAGTTTAATTGATTGGGGCCCCACTTACTTGAAAGAAATGAAAGGGGCAAATCTCACATCGGGCGGATATTCGACGCTTGTGTTGGAGTTTGGTGGGATCGGATCGACACTCTTGATGGGTTGGATTTCTGATAAGTCCGGTGGCAGACGAGGTATGGTAAGTTTGTTGTGCATCATTCCCATCTTCTTTGCATTTTTAGGAATTATCTTCAACCCTCCCGGTCAAATCTGGATTGATTTTGTGTTATTCGGTGTGATTGGCCTGTTTATTTATCCTCCCGTTATGTTACTCGGTGTAGCGGGGCTCGACTTTACTTCCAAAAAGGCAGTCGGCACTGCGGCAGGATTTATAGGTCTCTTTGGTTCTTTAGGGAGGACAGCACAAGGCAAAGGAATGGGTTATCTTGTTGATCACTATTCTTGGGATGTCGCGTTAATGGCCATTGTTGTTTCAACATTGATTGCGATCATCTTACTTGCGTTTACATGGAATTTACGACCTAGAGGATAGTGATATAAGTTTTGGATGGGTCTATTTTTTAAAAATGGTTTTAAAGATTATTACCATTGAAATGAAGACGATCCAACAAGGAAATTATAAATATATGAATGCTGAATCACAAGGACAAGCTTTAAGCTCAGACACTATTATGCTTTTAATCAATTCTGATTTAACACCCGGCCAACAACTTATTTCCGGTTTGAACAGCAATCTAAATTGCAATAAAGAGTGATTGCAAAAGTATGATGAAATCCCAAAATTTCTTGCTAGTTTTTATCAAAGTAATTATAATCTATTCAAGCTTGTGGGAGGTTTTAGGATAAGTATCATAACCTCAACTCTGGAAAAAAAGTGACAACTTTTGAATTTATGGAATGAGCTGATCGTGAAATTGAGTTGCAATGCCGATGATATAAGTGCGTCATTATGGAAAATGAAAAAAGAAAGATGAAAGCATTTCTGGATAAGCTTTGGCAAAATCCAGCTATTCTGAAAGCATCGATGGGTAAAAAAGAAAACCAGATTTTGAGTTTTCTTAGAGAGAATCAGGCTCAGCTACAAAAGGTTTTTGCCTCGTCTGACTACTTTCCGAATATGTCTTGGAATGAAGCTGTTGCCTTGCTCTTAAATGAATTAGTAGAGAAGGTTCTAGAATCAATTTCCCCCAAACTTGATCGAATCAAACAAAACCTCCTTCAACCCGCACTACTACAACAATTCGATTCAACAGCAGATATCGATTCTGATGTATTCAAGAAATTTCTAGTATCTATGATGAAGAACAAACCAGTTCGAGATCAGTACATTATCGTTTTTGAAATGATATCGCTGGAATACTTTGAACGTTATCTTCCGTTTGCTTTTGAGAAACGAAAGACAATATTCACCGAAGTGATCCGAAGGGAAAGACTTGACTTTAATATCAATTTGGTCCCAAAGTACATCAATCTTATCGCCCTTTTTCGACCCTTGTACTTTCATAAGTTTCCATATAAGAAAGGTTTAGATCAACACATTAGCTTAAATGATGCTCAAAAAGATAAGAAGCTATATGAACAAGCGATCAATGGAATGAAGGACTACTTGGAAGAGGAGCTTGGCCCATTGCCTGAGAAAATCTTTAGACCGGGTTGTGAGAGCTTTTTGAGCGCCACGGACAATCCGGATATATCGGGCATCTCACGATTGATCAATATTATGGCAAACCGATGTATGGATTTTGATCCTTCGGTAAAGGCAGATCGTGGAGCAGAGAGTCCGGATAAGTCTTGGTTTAATATCAATCGAAGGAATGCAAAGAACTTTGGTTATGATGTGAGATTTCTTGAGGAACTCTATCAAGTCGCGGGAGACAAAGGCTGGTAAACATGATACACCATGAACACACGAACGATCATTTTAGTCCTCTTGTTGAAAATATAATTATTTTTGGGATTTTTCTAGTAATTATCTTAATGTTAGTTGAGGACATAGCCGCCATTTTTCATTGGCCTCATCAGACTATTGTTTATTTAACGATTGCTGCATTTATTTTTGATTTAATATTTTCTATTGAATTCGTGATTCGCTCTATCGTTTCCAAAAAACGAAATAGCTTTAAATACTATATTACTCATCAAAGAGGATGGATCGATTTTCTATCATCATTCCCTCTTCTTTTCTTTTTTTCTGGGCCTGCAGTCATAGCATATTTGTTTGGTTCGGGTGAGGGTGGGCTTGCGTTGGGTTTTTTTATGATCCTAAAGACAGCCAAGGCGATTCGTGTAGCAAGAATTTTACGTTTGATTCGACTCATCAAATTATTCGGAAAGATACAAAATACAGAATCAGTAATGACAAATCGACAAATTGGAAATATTTCTACCACATCTGTTGTCTCGCTTATCGTTGTACTGGCTTTCTGTCAATTTTTGTCATTTGTAAGAATGGGAGATCATAACGATTATTTAAGAAATCGTCTTCCTGAATTGAATGCGATGCTTAAGTTTAACTCTCAGTCATCAAACAACGATAAGCTGATTGAATACATCAAAGACAATCCATCAAACTCAGATATCATACAACTATTGGACAGTAATGGAAATGTGATCTACCAAAATCCCAATTCAGAAGATTTGAAATGGTCTGCATATGATCATGGTAAGCCAATGGCACTTGAATTTGGATATAAAGTCGTTCTATCCTTTCATATTGCTGATTCGGAACACGCAAAACTCAATCTTATCATGTTCTTTTCTATTTTGGGTGTAATACTATTCTTAATGTTTGGTTACTCTCCGATTTTTGCCCAACAAGTTGCCGATCCAGCCTTTGTGATGCACAAAGGTTTTACGAATTGGGATTATAATTTTGAAGTAAAAATTAATGAAAACTTTCCTAATGATGAAATTTTTAGACTGGCAAAAGCTTATAATCGCAACTGGCTTCCTCTGAAGAATAAAATTTTGAAAGCCAAACAAGCGAAAGAGGAACAAAAATCTGTGATCAAGATGGATGATATTTTTTAGCTTCTAGGCACAAAGAATCCATTCCATTTAGCGAGTTCCTACTTCATACAATCTTTCTTTATCTGTCTACCATCTGGAGAATCCTTCTCCAGACCACACAAAATCGCAAAAACGATCCAAACAAAAACTCCTGCTGGAAGTAAAATTTCAATATAGGAGTCAGAATATGGAAACTAAAATAAAACCAAAAACGGGAATCCTCCAGATGGGGATTGTTACAGAAAAGTTAGTAGAATCTAAAGCATTTTATCAAACATGGTTGGGTTGGACGATAAAATTTGAGTCGGAGTGGTTTGTACTACTCGCACATCCCGAACATTCGGATAGAGAGCTTGCGTTTATGCTACCAGACCAAACAGCTGTTCGGAAACCATATTTTCAAAAACCTTACACAGGACAAGGGATGTGGTTGATTGTGGAATGCGAAGATATCCAAAAAACATATGAATTCTTGAAGTCTCAGAGTGCTCCGATAGATCTCGAGATTGTTACAGAAGAATGGGGAGATACACATTTTACCATGGTAGACCCCAACGGAATCGGGGTTGACTTTGTACAACTAAGGAGCTAAGAACAGATGGATTGAGTAAGAATCGAAATGAGTTCTTGTATCCCATTTGGGATAAAATGGAGAAAGACCTATCGAAGGATTTTCCGCTCAATGAACTAGCATTCTTTTCGACTTACTCTCCTTGGCATTTTCATAGACTTTTTCGATCGTTTCAAAAGGAAAATGTCAAGGACTACATTCGCAGATTGCGATTGGAAAAAGCCGCTTATGAATTAAAGACCACGTCTTTTCCTATTCTTGAAATCGCGATGGAATCCGGTTATACGAGTCAGGAGGCCTTTACAAAAGCCTTTCGAAAAGCACTCGGTATCACTCCAAAACAATTTAGGGAGCGTTATGCGAAACATAAAAAAATGCCATTCACTTTTTCTTTGGGAGAAGAGTTTGGGATACGCAACGAAGACTTTCACATAAAAAAGATTTCAGCGTTTACTCTACTGTACAGAAGACACATTGGTCCGTATGAAATGATGCCAGGATTTCCGGAGGATTCAAATTTTCTTAAACCTTTTTCTAATTGGTTGGAAACTACCAGGCAAACAATGGAGTCGTGCAAATGGATTGGAATCTCCCAAGATGATCCGCAGATCACAAAAGCCTCTCAGATTCGATTTGATTTTGGAACTCCAGTTCCCGTTAAAACAATACCGCCTGCTGGTCTTGGCCTACAAAAGGTGCCTTCAGGAGATCGCTTACAAATCCGAGTTAGGCTCCCATATTCGAAATTACCGGATGTTTACACCTTACTATTGGAAGATTTTTTTCCAAAGTATTCCCGTCGTTTAGCCAACTTAGCTCCGTTTGAAGTGTATCTCGATAGAAAAAATCTTGAGACTCCGATCACAGATCTTTACTTTCCATTGAGAGAGTAATCGGTGGGTCAGTATTTTGGATGATTCCCGGAAGGTAAATCAGGCCCGACTTCGAAGCTGGCATAAACAATTTAAAAACTAACTTAGAAAAAAATAATCTTGAAATTTAAATCTCTTCTTCTCGGTAGTCTTTATTGTACCGAGTCACTTTTTCCTTTGAATGGATTTGGATTGTAGTCAAAGGGGCGATATCTTTCTCTTTGATTTTAAACGCAGTCGGACAGTTGACTTCTATACTCGAAACTTCATAGTCTTTTTTATTTCCCACCGTCAATATCATAGTAGATGGCGATAATTCACAATTAGGTGGCAAGAGAAATCCAAATACATATTGATCCTTAACGGTGATGATCTTATTCGGAATTTCTGGCATTGGCCGGTCTCTAAATAAGGTTTTGTAGATAAGGACCGTATCTTTTTTCCAAATATGAGCAAACGCTTTTCTAAAGGTAAAATCTGTGATGACTTGATCTTGATTTAAAATGACTTTTTCAATCTGTCCTGCATCATTCAAATAGATCTTTGAGCCCGATTTGAAAGTCGTACCCTGAAAAACTGTATCTTTGTCCAAAACAAAATTTACGGGATAATTTTCTTCAGCAAAAATATTTATACCTAGAATGCAAAGTAAAAGTAATATAATTGCCTTAGGTTTATCTAAAATGAGAGTTCTGTGCATTATCTATCTCCTGTTTGGTTATTTGATTTTGTGTCCGCTTAAGTTTCCCAGGCCATCGTAAGCTGCATATTTATAAAGATCGTGCAAAGTAGGGAAGTTAAATGCTACAGATATAACATCTGTAAGCGTTTTTTTGCTTTCCACGAGGGTCAAACCAAAATGAATTATCTCCGTTGCTTGTATTCCGATAATATGTACACCGATTACAATTTGTGTCTTCTTTTCAAAAACTAATTTTAGAAATCCACTTTCTGCACCTAAGATCTTGCCGCGTGGCATGTTTGAGTAATATGCTTTTCCAGTTAGATATTCAATGCCCTTTTCCTTTGCTTCTTTCTCAGACATTCCTACCATGGATACTTCTGGAATCGTATAGATCCCGTATGGAAAAATACCTGCCAGTTTATCAAATCCATCTGTGGCAAACATATGAGTCACAGCAATACGACCTTGGTCCATACTCGTACTTGCAAGTGCGGGAAAACCGATTACATCGCCGACTGCATAGACATAGTCGAGAGAAGACTGGTAGTGTTCGTTCACTTCTACGGCTTCTCTTTTTCCTACTTTTACACCGTTCGATTCAAGTCCTAATTTTGCGGTGCGACCGCTTCTTCCAGCGGCAAACAAAAACATATCAACCTCAAGGATTTCGCCAGTTGTTAGGTGTATCTTAAACAGATCGGTTTCTTTTTCGGGCGATTCGATGTGATCAAGTCCAGAATTAAAAATAACACTTATTCCATCAGCTTTCATTTGTTCTACGAGAGCTGATGAAATTTCACTGTCCAGAAATGGTAGTATCTCATCCCTAGTGTCAACAAGCGAAACGGGTATGCCAATGGTTCCAAATATAGTTGTGTATTCGCATCCGATCACACCTGCACCTAATACACATAAGGACTTCGGAAATCTTTTGAGATTTAGAATGGTATCGGAATCGTGGATTCTTTCACCGTCAAATGGAATATTTGAAGGTCGAAAAGGATAAGAACCTGTTGCAATGAGAATAAAATCGGCAGAGATGATGAGATCTTCTTTGCCATTAATTTTAACTTTATGATCCCCTAAAAATTCCGCTCTTCCAAAAAAGAAAGTTATCTTATGTTTCGTGATATTTTCGTTAATCGCTTGTACTTCTGAAGTTGTAACATAGTTTCTGCGAAAGTAAAAGTCATCTATCGAAGCATTGCGCCTCAGATCTTTATCTACCCCAAAAATTCCTTTGTCATTTTTCCCAGAAAGAAAGAGAGCAGTTTCCTTTAGTGTTTTTGAGGGGAGAGTGCCGGTGTGGACTCCAGCACCACCAGGTTGTTCTGCCATTTCAATGAGTGCTACCTTCTTACCAAAGTAAGATGCTTTGGCCGCCGCCTTTTCACCTGCTGGACCTGCACCAATGACAATCAGATCAAAATGTTCCATACACTCTCCTAAGTCTTTTTGAAAATTATTGATTCAACATTTTTGCAATCTTTCGAATGAGGAATCTTGGTGAAAAGCGAGTCGACTGAGCTAATAGAAAATTGAAAAAACCTGCAATCTTAACTGTCTTTTTTGCTTTCAGTGCGTCGAATCCCATTCGAGCCACAGGATAAGATTTCATTATTAGAAAACTATTTTTTGCTAAATTAGAATCTTTCATATCTGCATTTGTAAAGAAGTCCGTGTAGGTTGGACCGGGGCATAAAACCGAAACTGTGATGCCAAAAGAAGATAACTCTTCCGCTATCCCTTCGGAAAAAGAAAGCACATATGCTTTCGTCGCATAGTAATTGCTCATAAAAGGACCAGGCTGAAAGGCCGCCGTTGATGCCACGTTTAGAATTTCTCCGGATTTTCTCTCTTTCATTTTTCCTGCGACAAGGTAGGTAAGTTCCGCAAGAAAATTGACATTCAATTGAATCATTTCAGATTCCTTCTCGAAAGTACTTTCTAAAAATGGTCCGTTGCTTCCGAAACCGGCATTGTTTACCAAACAGTTGATTTCTAATTTTTGATCGTTGATTAGTTTCCAAAGTTCTTTCGCGGCAGAAGGTTTGGAAAGATCTTTGGCAATCACGGTTACTTTCTTTGAATATTTTTTCTCCAATTCTTTTGCTATCGCATCTAACTTGTCTTTGCTCCTTGCGACGAGAACTAAATCGTATCCTTCCTTTGCAAAAATATCTGCGAAATCTTTTCCAAGTCCGGCTGATGCGCCTGTAATCAATGCTGTTGCCATAAAAACGTCCTAAAGTAATTTATTCACAGAATCAGGGTAAGCACAATCTCCTTCTAGCACAATTCGCAATTCTGGTATGTGGCAGGTGGTTTGTTAAATTTTTTTATAGAAAAAAGGGCAATTGGTATTAGGTATTGCCTATGAAGTTGATCGAAAACCGATTGTATTGGTTATCACTTTTACTTTGGGTCCCATTCATTTTACCAGGATGCCAAAAGATTGATTTTTGTAATGCAGGGGATCCATTCACAGATTGCTATCAGAAGCGAACCATTCTTTCGACGATCCAAAGAGAGTCTCTTTTAGCAACCATTCCGCCAACGAGTCCAACAAATGTTTCCGTTGTTTCGGAAAGTTTTACGAACAAGATAAGTTGGTCATCTGTTCCACGAGCCATTGAATATCAATTATATTGGTCAAATAGCCCAAATCAGACGATAACAAATGCAACAAAAATTTCCAATGTGACCTCTCCGTTTTCACATACTGGTTTGGTAAATGGTCGCGTGTATTATTACAAGGTGACTGCCAAAACCCAATTCTTGGAAGGTGAACCGAGTCTAGAAGTTTCAGGCTTGCCCTTTAGTAACAATCGTCGCATCTTTGTTACTGGATCTAGCTACTCCATTCCAACGATTGGAAGTATTGCCGGTGCGGATACAGTTTGTATGAATGATTCCGCTAAACCCACCCAATCAACAGTATTTAAGGCGCTTCTTGTGGATGAAACAGGATGTTCAGGTAGCCCGTGCAGACGAGCATCGATCACACCAAATGCCGGTGACGGCCAAATCGACTGGGTCTTTAAACCTAATACTAGTTATTATAGATCTGACGGGACCACCCTCATCATGACAACCAATGGAAACGCTATTTTTATCTTTGG